>CALHUA010000164.1 GCA_938039915.1 uncultured Anderseniella sp. | reverse complement strand
CTGGGTGCGCTTACGTCGGTCAGTGGATTGTTCCAGGCAGATCAGGCTGAGCACATTTTGCATCTGACGGCGGAAATCGCCCTCATCCTGCTGCTGTTTCTCGATGCGTCACAGATCGATCTCCAGGTGCTGCGCCGCGATCACGACTGGCCCATTCGCATGTTGCTTGCCGGTTTGCCGCTTTCTGTGCTGATAGGATCAATGTTCGCCTGGGTGTTGTTACCCGGTTGGCCCATTGCCGCGGTGGTGCTGATGGCTGCACTGCTGGCGCCCACCGATGCAGCCCTTGGCCAGGCAGTTGTCTCCAACACGATCGTGCCGGAACGGGTGCGACGCACCTTGACAGTGGAAAGCGGGCTGAACGACGGGCTGGCGCTGCCACTGGTGCTGCTGTTTGCCAGTCTGCTGTCTGCGGAGATGTCGCAGGATGGCACTTACTGGCTGGTTTTTGCGGCATCGCAACTGATACTGGGTCCGCTGGCCGGTATTGCCCTGGGCTGGCTCGGCGGCCGGGTGCTGCTGTGGTCAAAGGCGCAAGGCTATACATCCGAGGTTTATGAGGGTGTGGGTGCCATATCCCTGGCAATCGCGACCTATCTGCTGGCCAATCAGATTGGCGGCAACGGTTTCATTGCAGCATTCGTGGGCGGCCTGACGTTCGGCAATGTGGTGAAGGGACAATGCAAATTCATTTACGAGTTTACCGAGAGTGAAGGGCAGTTGTTGAGCTGGGGTGCCTTCTTCCTGCTCGGGCTTGTTCTGGTTCCCACCGCCGTGACCCATCTCGGTGCCGCTGAGCTGGCTGTCATACTGACAAGCCTGTTTGTCGTGCGCCCGCTGGCGGTGTGGATTTCACTTACCGGCACCGATACCTCTGCAATGACACGATTGTTTCTTGGCTGGTTTGGCCCGCGCGGCCTGGCAACTGCCCTGTTTGCCCTGCTGGTGGCCCAGCAGAACGGCCCCGAAGCAGCCGAACCGATCCTGATGCTGGCGATCAACGCGGTCTGGATCAGTGCGCTTTTGCACGGTGTCACTGCTGCACCTGCAACCAGGTGGTATGCAAATAGACTAGGCAGGACGGCCGACTGCGCCGAAACCCGGCCAATCCTCGCGTCTGCCAAGCCTTTGCGGACACATCAGCCGCACGACATCAACTGAAACAAATACGGGATGCCTGAAGCATGAAGAAAGTTGCCATCAAGAAACTGTCGGAACTTGAAGACCGCAAGCCTGCCTACGCGATATCTGGTGAAGTCGACCTTGTTGTTGTCCGGATGGATGATGCAGTGTCGGTATTCTACGGGCGTTGCCTGCATCGCGGTGCGCTGATGTCGGATGGGTTCGTGCGCGGCAATAACCTTATTTGCGGGGTACACAACTGGGACTATCGGCTGGATGGCGGCGTGTCGGCCTATGCCAACGATGAGGCGTTGCCCAAGTTTGCGTCCTGGATTGATGGAGATGACGTTCTTGTTGATGAAGATGAAATTGCTGCCTGGGCGCTGAAAAACCCGCAGCCGTTCAACCGCGATGCCTATCTCGGGCTTTATGCCGATACCGCGCATGGCACTGCCGAGGAACCCTACAACAGCCTGATCCAGCAATACGCGCGTGACGGATTGTCAAAGACCGGTCACCATGGCGCGGTGGATGCCATGGGCGTGCCGCGCGATGAATTGCCGACCTGGGATGATATTCAGCTTATAACCGCTCAGCTGTGGAAAGCACCGCTGCTGGATGAGGCCGCTGTCGGTACGGATGTGGTGATCGGCCCAAATGCGCAGAAGCCGCTGAAACTGAAGATACCACTGTTTGTCTCCGACATGTCCTTTGGTGCGCTGTCTGAACCTGCAAAGACGGCGCTGGCACTGGGGGCTGAAAATGCCGGCACCGGCATTTGCTCTGGCGAAGGGGGCATGCTGCCGGAAGAACAGGCAGCCAACAGCCGGTATTTCTACGAACTGGCGTCGGGCCGTTTCGGGTTCAGCTGGGACAAGCTTGAAAAGGTGCAGGCGTTTCATTTCAAGGGCGGGCAGGGCGCCAAGACCGGAACCGGCGGTCACCTGCCGGGCAAGAAGGTAAAGGGCAAGATAGCCGAGGTGCGTGGGCTGGAAGAAGGCCAGGATGCCATTTCACCGCCGCGCTTTCCGGAATGGACATCGCCGCAGCAGATCAAGGAGTTTGCCGACGAAGTTCGCGACAGAACCGGGGGTATTCCCATCGGCTACAAGCTGTCTGCCCAACACATCGAGAAGGATATTGATGCCGCGATGAAGGTTGGTGTCGACTACATTATTCTTGACGGACGCGGCGGCGGTACCGGTGCAGCACCGATCATCTTCCGGGACAATATCTCGGTGCCAACGATTCCGGCGCTGGCCCGTGCGCGGGCTCATCTGGACAAGCTGGGCCGGGATGACATCAGCCTCGTCATTACTGGCGGCCTGCGCAAGCCGGCCGACTTCATCAAGGCCCTGGCCATGGGCGCGGATGCGATTGCGGTGTCCAATGCGGCCATGCAGGCAATCGGCTGCATCGCCATGCGGGCGTGCCACACCAATAACTGTCCGGTTGGCATTGCCAGCCAGAAACCGCATCTGGCCAACCGCATCATTGTTGAAAATTCAGCCAGGCAACTGACAAATTTCTTCGAGGCGAGCGTGGAACTGATGCAGGTGATGGCCCGTGCCTGCGGTCACGATCACCTGAGCAAGTTCAACATGGAAGATCTGACCACCTGGAAAAGAGACATGGCCGATATTTCAGGCGTGGCTTTTGGCGGCGTGGCAAAAGGAATGGACCAATGAGCAAACAACAACTCGACTGGTATTCGGCAGGACTGGCCAAGGACCTTCCCGAAGGTCGCGTGAAAACCGTGACCGCGCGAACCACATCCATCTGCCTTGTGCATTTCGATGGCCAGTGGACGGCAATGGACAACCATTGCCCGCACCAGAACGGCCCGCTTGGCGAGGGTGCAATCGAGAAGGGTGAAGGCGGCAAGTGCTGGATTCGCTGCCCGTGGCATGGCTGGGACTTTGATCCGCTGACCGGCAAACCGCCGGGCGGGCATGAGGACAGCGGCCAGCAGATGTATCCGGTGGAACTGCGCGATGGTGAAGTGTTTATCGGCCTCGAAGCGGAACCAGAGCGTGAAACCACCGTCACTGACGTCATGGTCGAGACGATGACGAACTGGGGAGTGCAGTCGGTGTTCGGCATGGTGGGTCATTCAAATCTCGGCCTGTCGGATTCCATTCGGCTGGCGGTCGAAGACAAGCGCCTGAAGTATTACGGCATCCGCCATGAAGGCGCAGGGGCGTTTGCCGCATCCGCCTATGGCAAATTGACCGGCAAGCCCGCCGCCTGCCTGACCATTGCCGGGCCGGGCGCCACCAACCTCTTGACCGGCATGTGGGATGCAAAAGTTGACCGGGCACCTGTGCTTGCCCTGACCGGGCAGGTGCAGACTCAGGTTCTGGGTGCAGGTGCTTTTCAGGACATTGACTTGAGATCGGCCTTTCAGGCGGTTTCGGCTTTCTCACAACCGGTTTTGAGCAGTTCCAACCATGCTGAGTTGATGTCACTGGCCTGCAAGACAGCGATCATCGAGCAGAATGTTGCGCATCTTATCTTTCCCGATGACGTGCAAACACTGCCATCTGAGAAACCCGCTTCCGGACCGGCAGGGCGAGTGTCGCGCCACGGTATTCAGCCGCAAGACGCTGATATCGGGCAGGCAGTCGAGATGATCGCAAAAGCCAAGCGCCCGATCCTGGTGGTCGGCCATGGCGCCTTTCCGGCCCGGGATCAGGTTATCGCCCTGGCTGAGGAGATCGGCCTGCCTGTGATGACCACTTTCAAGGCCAAGGGGTTTATCCCTGACGATCATCCCAATGCTGGCGGTGTCATGGGCAGATCGGGCACGCCGATTGCCAGCTGGTTCCTGAATGAGGCTGACCTGGTGCTGACGCTCGGGACGAGTTTTTCAAACCACACCGGCATCACGCCCGGCAAGACAATCATTCAGGTCGATCATGACCGAATGCAACTGGGCAAGTATCACTCTGTCACCCTGCCGGTGTGGGGAGACATCGGCGCGTTTTGCACCGCCATTCAGGGTCGGGTGAAATCTGGCGCGCCGGATCAGCTGGGCGAACTGGCGGACCGGTGGCGCATGTGGCGTGACGAAAAACATCGCCGCCTGGCTGAAGAACACGGGCAAGGCGTGCACTCATTTGCGATTTTCGACGCGCTGGGTCGCATGGCGCCGGATGACGCGGTTTTTGCTGTGGATGTGGGCAACAACACCTATTCCTTTGGCCGCTATCTCGAAACCAAGGGCAGCCAGCGGGTGTTGATGTCCGGCTATCTTGGATCCATCGGATTTGGCTTTCCCGCTGGCATGGGCGCCTGGGCAGCCACACAGGATGTTTCGGCGTTGAAGGGTCGAAAGGTCATTTCCGTCTCTGGTGATGGCGGTTTTGGTCAATACCCGATGGATTTCACCACGGCGGTGAAATACGGGATGGATGTCACCCATATCCTGCTGCACAACGGACAACTGGGCAAAATCAGCAAGGAGCAACTGGCAGGTGAGTGGCCCGTCTGGCAAACCGACCTGCATAATCCGTCGTTCGCCGCCTTTGCGAAACTCTGCGGTGGTCATGGATCGAAAGTGAGCGATGCGAAGGACCTTGAGGCGGCCATTCAGAAGGCTCTGGATTATGAAGGACCGGCACTGGTCGAGATCATGGCTGATCCCGAACTGATCTGATTGGCCGGTTGCTCTCGGGAAGTTGAGACATATATTTACCACAGGATTTAGGTGGTATTTGATGGTGTGTTTCAACTGATTGCGGGAAAGGTTTCGAGATGCCGACCGTGCCGAGCGGGGTGCTTTATTTCATGGTATGGAAGTATGCCCTGTACGGTGGGCTGTTGTTTATCGGAAGCCGTATATTCCAGTACCTTGGTGTGTTCGATATCTATCCGCTGGGCGGTATTGCCGTGCTGAGCGGCCTAGTCCTTTTGCCGGTGTTGTGGTTCGAGCATGGCGATAACCGGTTGTCCCAACTGTGGCAGGTGGATGCGGAACGGACCAATTGTGATCGAATGGCCAAGGCGTTCGTGTATGTATGCTGCTGTATTGTGTGGCCCAGGTTTGTCATCAGTGAAAACCGTTAGGGATTTGTGGTATTAGCTGTCATCAGCACGTGGTTTGAGTTGGCAGAGGAATTGGGTTGGGTAGATTTGCAGACCGGTTGATTGTCGGATCGGCAACGTTGGCCATGCTCACAAGGCATTGGGTCGTGGCTTTCCGGTTCTGGCAGAGCACCGGTCGGCTGCCGCAATTATGCCCGCCATTGCATCAGTGGGATAAATTTTTCTGGCGCAAGGCCTTCGATCACAATCCTATGTTCGAGATTTTTTGTGACAAACTGGCGTGCAAGGATTGGGTCAGACAACGGTGTCCAGATCTGCCGGTTCCCTCGACGCTCTGGCAGGGTGAAACCGCGCGCGACATTCCGGATGAGTTGCTCAAGGAACCGGCTTTCATCAAAGCGAACAATGGCTCTGGCTATAATGTGCGCATTGATGGTGACACGGTAGATCGCAGATCCATTGAGGCCAGTTTTTCACAGTGGCTATCTCGGCCGTACGGTCAGGGCAATGCGGAATGGGGATACAAGAATGTACCGCGCACGGTGTTTCTTGAAGAGATCATTGCCGCGCCTGGCGGGGCGGCACCTGTGATGATTGAGGTGTACGCAGCGGGTGGTAAACCAGCTGCTGTATTATGTGTGACGGGGTGGAAAGATGAACCACGCCATGCAGCGTTTTTTGACCTGAACGGGGACAGGGTATCTGCCCAACCAGACGATATTCCTCGTCTTCGCGATGACTGGCAACCGCCATCTGGATTTGGCAAGGCAATTGCTTTTTCAAAACTGCTTGTAGAAGGTACGGATCAGGTAAGGTGCGATTTCATGTGCGTAGGAGGCAGGGTCTGGTTCAGTGAAATGACACCATACACGCTAAGTGGTCTGGAGAGGTTCGGGTCACCAGACCAGGAAGACTATATCTACGGTGCATGGGATTTGAGGCAATCGTGGTTTTTGCAAGCAAGACATAGAGGCTGGAAGCAAATCTATGCCTCAGCGTTGCAACGCATGTTATAGTGACCACGTGATCTGTGCTGCGATGGAGCGCAGATAAAACGAGGTCGATCCGGCCAATTGTGCTCGGCTGAGCTGGACAAGGCATTTCACGCAATGCTGCCGAAGCACTGGTATTTGCTAAATGGTTCCCGGATTGTTTCCTGTTGCTTCGGCCTGTAGCATCACCCTGATAAGGAACACATTCGGAGAGGTTCCGAAACAGTTAGTGCAGGGGGATCTACTTGGGTTACTTGTTGGACCGGCTGATTGTCAAATCGGTTAGCGCAGTAATGTTTGCGAGACACTGGCGGGCAATTTTCAACTTCTGGCGTCATGTCGGCCGCTTACCGCAATTGTGCCCACCGGTAAGACATAACGACAAATTTTTCTGGCGCAAAGTGTTCGACCACAATCCATTGTTCCAGGTTTTTTGCGACAAACTCGCCAGCAAGGAGTGGGCCCGGGAGCGTTTGCCGGACGTGCTTATACCGGCAACAGTGTGGCAAGGCGCGTCGGCGCGCGATATTCCAGACGATGTATTGACGCAACCAGCCTTCATCAAGGCGAACAATGGTTCGGGTTACAATATCCGAATTGATGGAAAAACTGTCGATCGCAGAAATATTGAAGCCCGGTTTTCAAGATGGTTGTCGCGCCCCTATGGCCAGGCGAATTCCGAATGGGGTTACAAACATGTGCCATGTACAGTCTTCGTGGAAGAGATGGTATGCACGTCGGAAGGTACTGCTCCGGTGATGGTGAATGTCTATACAGCGGGTGGAAAACCGGCGGTTGTATTTTGCATCACAGGCTGGAAAGACGAAAACCGTTACGGTTCGTTTTTCAATCTTGATGGATCGAGAGTGTCTCAGCAACCGGACGATCTGGCAGGATTGCCGGATAATTGGCAGCCGCCAACCTGTTTTGACAAGGTGATCGAGTATTCCCAGACCCTTGTGCAGGATACAGACCAGATGCGAAGCGATTTCCTGTGCCTGGACGACAAGGTCTGGTTCAGCGAAATGTCACCTTATCCTTTGAGTGGCCTGAGCAGTTTTGACTCTTTGGGTGACGAAATGCAGATTTACGGCGGTTGGAACTTGATGCAGTCATGGTTCCTGCGCACCAGACATACAGGCTGGAAACAGCATTATGCAAATGCCCTGCAGCGGCTGTTGAAGGATGATCTTGCTGCCTCATGAAACATGACCTTGCTTGCTGTCGTTGAGGTGTAAACAATGTT
>CALHUA010000163.1 GCA_938039915.1 uncultured Anderseniella sp. | reverse complement strand
CTGGCGAATCTGCGCCAGTCTAGCTCGTTCACTAGTGCTTTCGGTTTGAATACATAGGAGTACCGATTAGCAGTCGATAGTCGCATTTAACCTGCGGTGAAACCGTGCCATCTACCCATTGCCAACCGCCGCCGCGCTTTTATCTGGTGCTGATCTGGCGGTAGTGGCGTCTTTGCCCTAGGTTGATGCTCATTGCAAAATCGACAAGCGGCGACAATGTTGGCCTGCTGGTCAATCCCACCATCGCACTTCGCCTGACGGTGTTCTGCAGTGGCTTTATTCCAGAGGGCACGTTTGTGCGATATGCTAAAGCGTTTGCAGACTGTTGCTTTCACAGTCTTGTAGAAAAACTGGTGCCGCTTAGGTGATTCGAACACCTGACCCCATCATTACGAATGATGTGCTCTACCAACTGAGCTAAAGCGGCATGTCAGTTTCCTGATCTTGCGCGACACATAACGCGAAGAGGTTAAACTTTCAACACTCAAAGCCAGGTCTTTTCCGGCTTCTTGGCCTTCTCATCCAGGGGGCCGGGGTCATCGGGTTGGCGGGCGAAGACGGATGCTTCTTCTCTTGCCTTCACATTGTCCTTGCCGTCCTTGCCGGTTTCCGTGTCGATCTTGTCCGGTTCAGCCGGGCTGGCCGGCGGGTCGGTCTTGTCTTCAGTTTCACTGTCTGGCGCAGGTGGTTCAGCTTCGGCTTCCTCGGCCGTTTTTTCCGCTGTTTCTTCTAAAGTTTTTTCCTCAGACTCTGCGGCAGGCTTGTCCTCCGGTTCCTCGACGGGCTTTTCCTCGACAGGTTCAACAACGTCTTCCGCCTCGGCCTGAACATCTTCGACGGGCCCTTCGTTTTTTTCTACAACCACCTCTTCTTCCGGCTCCAGAACGTCTTCCGGCGGGTCCGTCGCTTCCGCGGCGGTGATGGCGATCGCACCGTCTCCCGGTACCGTATCGTCGTGCTCTTCCGTCGCGGTGTCGGGGTCCTCATAGGCAATGCCCTCGACCGGCACCTTCCACTTGAACCCGCCGAGCTCGCCCGATACCGGTGATACCGGCAGCCAGACCCTGGAAATATGACCGTCGGCGGTCCAGGCCGGATCGCGCGGTGCCCTGACCGCGCGGGCCAGCCATTCGCGTGCACGGCCCTTGTCGCCGAACTCGCCTTCCTCGATCTCCGCCATCAGACCGCATATGCGGGCCTGCGGTCGGTCATGAGCGTAAGCGCTCAGCGCTTCGCGCGCTGTCTTCCACTCCAGTGCATCGATGGCGGCGGTTGCCAATGCAACGGCACCTTCAATGCCGCCTGACTTGGCGACCAGCGACTTGATGCGCTTGAGCCTGTCGAGCGCGGAATCGCCACTGCGGACATGGCCGTAGGCGTCAGCCAGGTCCGGGTGCGGGGTCAGATTCCAGGTCTTCTCGATGATTTTCGCTGCCTTGCGCAGGCTGCCGTCCGCTGTGGCGTGGCGTGCAGCCATCACTGCCGCGGGGACAAGTGACGGGTCCAGCTTGTGTGCCCGCAAGGCGAGGTCATAGCCGTCTTCCGGATTCTTGCTTTCGGCTTCGGCCGCCTGTGCGGTGAGCACCACGGCATGTTTCAGGTTGGCGGTTTTCCTGTCGATCAGCGACGCTGATTTCTGGATGTCGATGGTGCGCGATATGGCAGCCCAGTCCTGGCTGGTGGACTGATAGGACAGCACGGCCTTGCCGGCCCAGGACACTTTCGGATTGATGCGGACAGCTTCTTCAGCCAGCGCGCGTGCCCGGGTCATGTCCGCCTGGCGCACTGCATCCGTGTGCAGTCCCCGCAATCCGAGCAGGCGGGTTTCAGGCTGTTCCGACATCTCTTCAAACAGTTGCCGCACCCGCACATTGTCACCGCGCAACTGGGATGCCTGGGCGTCCAGCAGCTTCACCATGGGATCATCACCAAGAATGGCGGTGGCAGTCCTGGCGTGGGTTTGTGCCGCCTCACCGTCACCGGATGCAACGGCGATCAACCCGCTCGACAAGGCCTGCTTGCCCTTGCGCTGCCGGCGCGACTTGAACCAGCCGCCGAATGCGCCGGGCCTGTCCAGCAGCCACAACAAGACGGACCAGGTGATCCATATGATAAGTGTGAGACCCGCCAACATGATGACCGCGGCCATCAGTGACGTTTCCAGTTCATATCCTAACCAGCGCAGTTTGAGATCGCCCGGCTGGTCGGCAAGCCAGGCAAACAGGATTGCGACAAGAATCAGAAGGACAAAGCGAACCAGCAAAGAAATCATGTGTCTAAACCCCGCCGCGGATTACTGAGCCGGGGCCGGCAATCGGCCCAGGATGATTTGTGGAAGTTCTTGCAGTTCCTGATCGGCGCCCTGGCGCTTGCGGGCCTCAACGATCCAGGCCGCAACCGGTTCCGGCGCAGACGCGCCACCGGCCCCAAGTGCCGCGATTGCCGCGCTGAGGCCACCTGTTTCAAATGCCGTGGCTGCGGTTGCGGCATGTTCAGCCCAGTTTCCGGTTCCATCTATCTTGCGGACTTTTACAACGGACGACAATTTGCCGGTTATCGTGCCCCACCATCCTGACGGGGTCTGTGCGGCAGAGCTTTCAGATGCAGCGGCCTCCAGATCAGTCTTGAGGTCGTCAAGGTCCTGTATCAACTGGCCGGTCGTCGTTATGCCGGACGCCGCATTGGCGGACAGGGCCGGCAGAGCGAGGGTAAGGCCAGCCGTTTCCTCCAGCGCACTCAGCTCTTCCTGATAGGGCTTGCCCTGATTGACGGTGTCCGACAATGCGGCCAGCTGAGCAGCGACCCTGGTCGTATCAATCGCTGCCGATTGTGTCGA
This sequence comes from uncultured Anderseniella sp., assembly GCA_938039915.1. Taxonomy (GTDB): domain Bacteria; phylum Pseudomonadota; class Alphaproteobacteria; order Rhizobiales; family Aestuariivirgaceae; genus Anderseniella. The sequence goes on along the minus strand of CALHUA010000163.1, from coordinate 12,200 downwards.
GGCCGGTGCCTCAGACCTAGGAGCGGTCATTGCCGCTTCGAGCTGCTGCTCCAGTTTTTCCATGCGGGCAGTTGCGGCGGCAAGCTGGTCACGAAGGGCTGCGACTTCACCTGAGAGCTTGTCGTCGGCCGGCTGCGCCGGTGCCGTTTCCAGTTTGGCAATCCGCTGCGCCAGTTCGTCAAACTTCAGGTTTACTTCAGCCTGCCCGGCACCGCCGCCAGAGCTGGCTGCCGCCTGCAGCGCCGACTTGAGACTGGTGACCGCGGTACGGACCTCGGCCATGCCGGTTTCCAGTTCGCCGGTTTTTGCCGACACGGCATCAATCTCCGACTTGGCTGAACTGGCCAGTTCAGAAGCCGCGTTGATGGTTGCCAGCGTGCTCGCGTCAGGTGCTGCGGCGGTGTTGCTGGCTTCGGCCAGTTGCTGCTCAAGCCCGGCGATCTTGTCGGTAAGTGATTTGGTCCGGGCAAGTGCGGTGTCGGCCGTTTCGCTCGCTGACTTTGCCGTGCCAATGGCTTCCAGCGCCTGACCCTCGATTGCGCCTACATCAATGACCGGCTCGGTGCTGCCAAACAATCTGGTACCGTGCTCACGGTACAGATACCCGCCAACCGCCACGCCTGCGAGCAATGTCGCGACCAGCGCGCCGGTAAAGAGCTTGCCCCTGCCTGACTTCCTGACAGGCGCTGATCCGCCGGCCGGCCTGGTATCGCCAGGTTTGCCTTTCGTCGCGTCACGCGCTGCGGCCTTGCTGGCGCTGCTGGTGGTGCTCTTGCCCGGGTCTGCGGCTTTTCCGGTCTCCGCTGCCTTGCCGGTGGTGGTTTCGCCGGTTGCGGATTCTGCTTTTTGTGCCTGCGGGGAGGCCGGTTTTTCCGTCTCTGCGGATTTTACTTCCGTGGCCTTGGCATCAATCACGGTAGGCCGTGCCGGTTTCTTGGCCTTGCGCGACGGTGTTTTTCGATTTGCCATGGTTGCGCCTTTCCCCGGCGGTGCATTGTGGGCCGACTGGTTCGCTGCGGTTTTTTCTACAGCTTCCAGCATACTATCATCATCGGGTTTGTCGGATACAACAATTGAAACAGTGCGACCAAGTCCGGAGCTGATTTTTTCAGCCACCGCCTGTGACAGGCAGAGATGGGTGAGTTTCGCTGCTTCAACCTGCAATTTTGCCTGCCTGACCAGTTTCAGCCAGATATCTGCGGTTCGCGCAGAATACAGCACAACCGCATCGGCGTTGCCCGACCGGATGGTTTTGCCGGCATGCGGGGGAAACCGTGTGGCCGCCACCGCCTCATAAAGTTCAATCCGTTCGACGCTGAAGCCATGTGATTGCAGATCTCCGGCGAGATCTCCGGATCTGACTTTTCCGGTCAGATAGAGTATCGACCCTGCCTCGGGCTTCAGGTCCTGTTTCATCAGGTCCTGCAGCGCGATCATATCCCCTTTGGCCTGGCGAATGTCTGCAAAGCCAAGTTCCCCGGCAAGTTTTGCAGATGCCGGCCCGACTGCGAACAGGGGAACGGCCATGAGGTTCTGCGGGATGCCGTTGCCTGCCAGGGCCGTGAGGGCGTTGGCGCTTGTCACCGCAATCGCCTGCCAGGGATCGTCCGGAATGGCGGCATTGCCGTCAGCCTGGATTTTCAATAACGGCACCACAGACGCTGTATGACCGTTTGCCTGCAGCCGGGATTTCAGCCTGTCGCTGTCAGCCTGCGGTCTGGTGACGATCAGGTGCATCAAGACACCAGGTCTGCGCCGGCCAGTGCCCTGATTTCCTCAGCAGCATCAAGTCCCATGCGGCCCGCCTCGCCGGCCGGACCGGTCCGGCTGGTGGTAAACACCTTCTGCCCATCCAGTGTCAGGGCCATGGCGTTGAATGACACCACATCATCAGCCAGCGTCGCATGACCGGCCAGCGGGGTGCGGCAGGAGCCGTCAAGTTCTTTCAAAAAGGCGCGTTCTGCCTCGATACAGATGCAGGTGTGGCGATGATTGAGCGGCTCCAGCAGGGCGCGCGAACGGTCATTGGCAGATGCGATCTCAATGCCGATGGCACCCTGGGCGACGGCCGGCAGCATGATGTCGGGTTCAATGGCGCTGGTCATGAGATGTGTCATGCCAAGCCTGTTGAGGCCCGCGCAGGCCAGGAATGTGGCGGCTGCGACACCTTCTTCCAGCTTACGCAACCGTGTCTGCACATTGCCCCTGAACTGCACGATCTCAAGGTCGGGACGGATGTTCAGCAATTGTGCGGCCCGGCGCACCGATGAGGACCCGACCGTGGCCCCTTCCGGCAGATCGGCAATGGATTTGGCGACGGGAGACAGAAACGCATCGCGCGGGTCTTCGCGTTCCAGCAGGCAGCAGATTTCCAGGCCGTCCGGCAGCACTGCCGGCATGTCTTTCATGGAATGAACCGCCATATCGATGCTGCCGTCGTGCAACTGCTCTTCAAGCTCCTTCGTGAACAGGCCCTTGCCGCCGATCTCTGCCAATGATCGGTTCTGAACCTGATCGCCGGTGGTCGAGATGACAATGACATCGATCAAGGCCGGATCAAGATCATGCACCTGGCATAGTCTGTCGCGTGTCTCATGGGCCTGTGCCAGGGCAAGTGGCGAGCCTCTGGTACCAATTTTGATGCGGTCGGTTTGCAAGCGGATTACTTTCGGTGTTACAGGCAGGTTCGATCGGGCAGTATATAGGGTCCCGATCCTAAGGCCCCGGGACGATTCAAGGAAGGTCTGTAGCTTGGCTGGCGTCAACAATCAACAAACGCACTTAATGCTGGGTATCGAAACTTCGTGTGACGAAACTGCGGCATCTGTGGTGGCTCGCAATTCGGACGGGTCGGGTGAGATTGTGTCCAGTGTGGTGCTGTCCCAGACGGCGCTGCACGCGCCTTACGGCGGTGTGGTACCGGAAATCGCAGCCCGCTCGCATCTGGCACATCTTGACCGGCTGGTGGAGCGGGCGATGAGCGAGGCGAAGTGCAGCTTTCACGATCTGTCCGGCATTGCCGCAACAGCCGGACCCGGCCTGATCGGCGGCGTGCTGACCGGGCTGATGACAGCCAAGGCAATCGCCCTTGCAACCGGCAAGCCGTTTTACGGCATCAATCACCTGGAAGGCCATGCCCTGACACCCGGTCTCACCGAAGGCTTGCGCCCGCCCTATCTGATCCTGCTGGTGTCGGGCGGCCATACCCAGCTGGTCAGTGTCGATGATGTCGGTCACTACACCCGCCTTGGGACCACGATCGATGATGCGCTGGGAGAAGCGTTCGACAAGACGGCCAAATTGCTTGGCCTGGGCTATCCGGGCGGGCCGGCTGTGGAACAGGCCGCGGCAGGCGGCCGTCCTGAACGCTTCAGATTCCCCGTGCCGATGAAAGGCCGCGATGATTGCAACTTTTCATTCTCCGGCCTCAAGACAGCGGTTCGCCAGGCGGCCATGGATATCCAGCCGCTTGAAGCTGCTGATGTTGCCGATATCTGTGCCGGGTTCCAGTTGGCGGCCTGTGAGGCGGTGGCGGACCGTGTAAGGCGGGCGATGGACGGATTTCAGAAGTTGCACTCCGGTATTCAGAACCGCGTCCTTGTGGCATCCGGTGGCGTTGCCGCCAATCTGGCATTGCGCGGACAACTCGAACGCACCTGTGCTCAGGCAGGCTTCAGCCTGAGTGTGCCACCGGTTGAGCTGTGCACCGACAATGCAGCGATGATTGCCTGGGCCGGGCTTGAGAATGCCGTCATACGCGAGCCGGATGGGTTTGCTCTGTCGGCGCGGGCGCGCTGGCCGCTGGACAGTGATGCCGAGCCGCAGCCGTTCGCCGGGGTCAAGGCATGACGGCAGGCAAAATTTCGACAGCATGTGTGATTGGTGCCGGTGCGTGGGGAACCGCGCTGGCAACAATGTGCGTGCGTGCCGGCCTGCACACCACATTGTGGTGCCGGTCGACCGAGCTGGCAGGGGCCATTGCCGGCGACACAGAGAACAGGAAATATCTGCCGGGCCACCGGCTGCCCGAAGACTTGCAGGTTACTTCCAGCCTGTCGGAAATTGCCGACAGCGACCTGCTGATCCTGGCAACCCCGGCGCAGGCGACACGTGAAATTGTGACAAAGCTGTCGAAGCACATGAACAGGCAGGTGCCGCTGATCATCACTGCAAAGGGGCTCGAGCGCGACAGCAACAAGTTTCTCACAGACGTCGTTCGGGAGACCTCGAATCTGCAGCCATTGGTGTTGTCAGGCCCCAGTTTTGCCGCCGATGTGGTTGCCGGGCTGCCGACTGCCATCACGCTGGCAGGTGAGGATGCGCAACAGACATCCGAAATTGCCCACACACTCTCCACCCGGTCATTCAGGATCTATGTGTCTCAAGACATGAAGGGCGTGCAGATCGGCGGGGCGGTAAAGAACGTGCTGGCGATAGCGGTCGGTATCTGTGCCGGCAAGGGGCTGGGCGCGTCCGCGCAGGCAGCATTGCTGGCACGGTCGTTCGCCGAACTGCGCAGGCTGGCGGCGGTACTTGGTGCACATTCTGAAACCCTTTTCGGCCTGTCCGGGCTGGGTGATCTGGCGCTGACGTGTTCCAGCACGCAGTCGCGTAATTTTTCCCTTGGCGTGGAACTGGGCAAGGGGATCGATCTTGAAACCATTCTTGTCTCGCGCACCGCAGTATCGGAAGGTGTACACACGGCAGGCGTCGTATGCGCAATCGCTGCTGCCCATAGTATCGAGATGCCGGTCTGCGAGGCTGTTGCAAGGATTGTCAGCGACGGTGCAAATGTGGACGATGAAATAACGCAACTCATGACGCGTCCGCTGCGGGCCGAGCATGACTAGAGCGACATGGGTCCACTTGAACCCGTAAAGTTGCTCTAGCACTTTGAAAGCGATCAGTTTTGTGTTTTTTGATTGTTTCAATCGAAAAACATACTGATCCAGGGTCGAGACCCTGGAAACTGAAATGAGGAAACATGGCCTACTGGTTGTTTAAATCCGAACCGTTCAAATTTTCATGGGACATGCTGAAGGAAGTAGGCGATGCCGGCGAGGAATGGGACGGGATCCGCAACTATCAGGCGCGCAACAACATGCGCGCCATGCAACTGGGTGATCTCGGATTTTTCTACCATTCCAACGAGGGTCTGAACGTCGTTGGAATTTGTGAGGTCTGTGCGCTCATACACCCAGATTCCACCACCGATGACGAGCGCTGGGAATGCGTTGATGTCAAGGCCGTCATGGATATGCCGAACCCGGTTTCCCTGGCTGATGTGAAGGCCAACCCCAAGCTTGAGAAAATGTCGCTGGTGACATCCATGCGCCTGTCGGTGCAGCCGGTCCTTCATGATGAATGGCTTGAGGTATGCCGCATGGGCGGGTTGACATCGCCGCCTCTTTGCAAGTGACCGGCATTGCCGACCGGCACGAGTTCATTGTTGAAAATACCAGACTGATGCCAGTGCCGCTGGTGCCGGAGATTTCCCTGCATATCGCCCATGAGGCCGTGCCGTTGTGGCAGAAGACGGAAGAAGAACTGGGCGAGATGGGTCTGCCGCCACCGTTCTGGGCCTTTGCCTGGGCGGGTGGCCAAGCCCTTGCCCGTTATATCCTGGATAATCCTGCTACCGTCTGTCGCAGGAACGTACTGGACATGGCATCGGGCTCGGGCCTGGTCGGCATTGCCGCCATGAAGGCAGGCGCTGCACAGGTGATGGCGGTGGACATTGATCGCTTTGCCCTGCAGGCGGTCGCTATCAACGCCACGGTGAACAAGGTTGCTATCTCAGCGTGTGGCGACGACCTGCTGGATGGGCCGCCGCCGGATGTTGACGTCATAGTTGTCGGTGACCTTTTCTATGAAAAGTCGGTGGCAGAAAGGCTGATGACCTGGCTTGATGCAGCAACTGCACGGGGGATGGATGTTCTGATCGGTGATCCCGGCAGGTCATACCTGCCGCGCGACAGGCTTGTCTCGTGCGCGTCTTATGATGTGCCCGTTACCCGTGATCTGGAGGATGCGGAGATCAAGAAGACCCAGGTCTGGCAACTGGCCTGACATCACAGTCGTGGAGGCCTTCCATCTAGAACGGAAGACGCATTGCCCTGAAGCAATGTAGTTCGCATAATGCAGGAAATTTCGCGCACGCATATGACTTGGTAGGGAGATAAAGCGCTCATGTCCGGAAAAACATACAAGGTCCAGGCCGCCTGGAAAAAGAATGCTCTCATCGACAATGACGGCTATCTTAAAATGTACAAGCAGTCGGTGAAAGACCCTGACAAGTTCTGGGGCAAGCACGGCAAGCGCATCGACTGGTTCAAGCCTTTCAAGAAGGTCAAGAACACCAGTTACAACGGTAATGTATCGATCAAGTGGTTCGAGGACGGCACCACCAATGTCTGCTATAACTGCGTCGATCGGCATCTGAAGAAGCGGGGCACCCAGACGGCTCTTATCTGGGAAGGCGACAATCCGTTCGACGACAAGAAGATCACCTATAACGAGCTTTACGAACAGGTCTGCCGCCTGTCCAATGTGATGAAGGCAAACGGCGTGAAGAAGGGTGACCGTGTCACCATCTATATGCCGATGATCCCGGAGGCAGCTTACGCCATGCTGGCATGCGCCCGCATCGGGGCGATTCATTCGATCGTGTTTGCAGGGTTTTCGCCGGATGCGCTGGCGGGCAGAATTGTCGATTGCAAGTCGACCTTTATAATCACGGCGGACGAGGGCCTGCGTGGCGGCAAGCCGGTTCCGTTGAAGGCCAACACCGACAAGGCCATCGAGATTGCCACCAAGGCAGGCTTCAAGGTCAAGAAGGTGCTGGTGGTGCGCCGGACCGGTGGCCAAACCGGTTGGGTCGAGGGCCGTGATGTCTGGTATCATTCGGCCATGATCGCGGCCAAACCGGTGTGTCCGCCTGAAAAAATGAAGGCGGAAGACCCGCTGTTCATCCTGTATACGTCAGGCTCCACAGGCCAGCCCAAAGGTGTGCTGCACACCACCGGCGGTTATCTCGTGTGGGCATCGATGACCCATGAATACGTGTTCGACTATCATGCCGGTGACGTGTACTGGTGCACCGCCGATATCGGCTGGGTGACCGGACACAGCTATGTCGTCTACGGGCCGCTGGCCAACGGCGCCATATCACTGATGTTCGAAGGCGTGCCGACCTATCCCGATGCCGGGCGGTTCTGGGATATTTGCGACAAGCACAAGGTCAATATTTTCTACACCGCGCCAACCGCGATACGGGCTCTGATGGGGGCTGGCGACGAATATGTAAATCGCGCCTCGTTGAAAGACCTGCGATTGCTCGGGTCGGTGGGTGAACCGATAAATCCGGAAGCGTGGGAATGGTATTACCATGCGGTCGGCAAGAAAAAATGCCCGATCGTGGATACCTGGTGGCAGACGGAGACCGGCGGCATCATGATTACCCCGCTGGCAGGTGCGACCAATCTGAAGCCGGGGTCGGCCACGCGGCCGTTCTTCGGTGTGCAACCGCAACTGGTAGATAATGAAGGAGCCGTGCTGGACGGCGTGACAGACGGTAATCTGTGCCTGACTGATTCATGGCCTGGCCAGATGCGGACCATCTACGGCGATCACAAGCGCTTCATTCAGACCTATTTCTCGACCTACAAGGGCAAGTACTTTACCGGTGACGGGTGCCGGCGGGACAAGGACGGCTATTACTGGATCACCGGCCGCGTGGATGACGTGATCAACGTGTCAGGACATCGCATGGGAACCGCTGAGGTCGAGTCGGCGCTTGTGGCTCACGACGCGGTGTCCGAGGCCGCAGTGGTCGGATATCCGCATGACATCAAGGGCCAGGGTATCTACTGCTACGTGACCCTTATGGCGGGTCAATCCCCATCGGATGACCTGAAAAAGCAGCTTGTCGGGCATGTGCGCAGCGAGATCGGGCCGATTGCATCACCGGACAAAATTCAGTTCTCGCCCGGATTGCCGAAAACCAGATCCGGCAAGATCATGCGGCGTATCCTGCGCAAGATTGCCGAAGACGACTTCTCAAGCCTGGGTGATACCTCCACGCTGGCAGAACCCGCGGTGGTGGATGACCTGATTGAGAACAGGCAGAACCGCAAGTAGTCGGGTTTCAGCACATGGAGGCGGCCACCAGGTCCGGTCGCCCGGTCATATAACTTCCGTTCACGTTCTGGTGAACGGCGGGCTGTTGATTTGCAGGGCGAATTCAAGGATATTACGGAACGGGAAGCTGAGGAGTTTTTCTCACATGTATCGAGGCCTTTTATCACGCATGCTGGTTGCTGCACTGCTCATTGCAGTGATTGCCAAGCCGTGCCTGGGGCTTCTGGTCGACCCGGCCCAGGCATCCGCGACTTCGATCATCGTTGCTGACGACAGCGCAGTGAGCGAGACCAGCGGGTCTGAGTGCACAGACAGATGTCTGAGCGCGCGTATCGAAGAAAACGACGTTCTTGTGTTGCGTACCAATGACAGCTGGTCCGATGGCAGCGACTGGGCAGAGATCAAGGCCCAGCTCGTTATCTCGCTCCCCTATCTGTCGCATCAGGTAAACACGGATTTCTCACCTCAACTTGTCGCTCCCAATGTGCGCGAGCGTTTGGCAGTTCTGGGCCGTTTTTTGCTTTGAAAACTGCGGCCTGACCCTTTGTAACAGCACTCTTGAAATTGTAGAGTGTTCTCCAATCGAATCATTTGTTCTTCAGAACATCCAAACAGGAGACCATGAAAATGGATCGCCGTACGTTTATATCAAGTCTGGCCGCACTGGCCGCCACATCAACCGGCGCGCTCGCTGAAAGCCGCACCATCTTCAACTTCAACACGGGAAGCCGCAGCCGCAGCAGCGGCGGCGGAAGTTTCTTCGGCCGTTCAAGGTATCGCGGCAAGAAGACCGTCAGCTACAAAACCAACGAAAAACCAGGCACGATTATCGTCAGTACCCGTAAGCGCAAACTGTATTTCGTGCTCGCTGACAACAAGGCCATAGAGTACGGCGTTGGTGTCGGCCGCCAGGGCTTCACATGGTCGGGTGCTGCCCGGATTGCACGCAAGGCTGAATGGCCTGCATGGCATCCGCCGAAAGAGATGATCGAGCGCGAAAAGAAGAAGTACGGCCGTACGCTGCCGGCGCGCATGGAAGGCGGACCGAACAATCCGCTGGGCGCACGGGCTCTGTACCTGTACCAGGGCGGTCGCGATACACTGTACCGGATTCATGGCACCAACGCGCCGGCCAGCATTGGAACTGCCCAGTCTTCGGGGTGCATTCGCATGCTGAACAAAGAGGTCATTGATCTGCACAAGCGGGTCAGGATTGGCGCCAAAGTGATCGTCAGCTAGCTGGCTGGTTATCAGGTCCCATGACCGATTGAAGACATCTGGAAGGCAGCTCTTGAAAGGAGCTGCCTTTGTGTTTTGATGTTGTGATCAATGATCGGCATGAGGTCGGATCTCTTGTTCCCGCATGTCTTCAGCCGCGAAAACCAGCAACCACTTCGCGCAGGACATGCCATAGCTGAGGCGCACTTTCATGACTTCTTCTGAACTGGAGTTCTGGTTCGATTTCGCCAGTCCATATGCGTATGTGTCGGCCGGACGGCTTGAGGACTGGATGAATTCAGCCGGTATAAACGTCCGCTGGATGCCGTTCCTGCTTGGCCCGGTTTTTCAAAAACACGGCTGGTCGACATCACCGTTCAATCTGTATCCGCTCAAGGGCCGGTATATGTGGCGTGACGTCGAACGGTTGTGCAAACGCCACAATCTCGATTTCAACCCGCCGGATGAATTTCCGCAACACGGCCTGCTTGCCACCAGAGTGGCGACTTTGGGATGTGAAGAGGACTGGGTACCGGCTTTCTGCAGGCGGGTTTTTCACCAGGAGTTCGGTCTTGGCCAGGATATTTCCGACAGGCAGACGGTTCTCAACGCCCTTGAGGGACTTGTCGACAATCCTGCCTCCTGGCTGAAACGCGCAGTGACGGCCAGGAACAAGAAAGCGCTTGTCGAGCGGGGAGTGCAAGCCGAACGGAAAGGTATTTTCGGCGCCCCCACGTTCATCACACCTGATGGTGAATTGTTCTGGGGCGACGACAGGCTGGAACAGGCGATTGAGTGGATCATGAGACGACGGTAAAACCGGTCATCCTGATGCCGTGACACTATCCGCTATCAGTTGGCCGCGGCCTTAAGGGCGTCGCGCTCGGACTTCTTCAATCTCTGTGAAGCAGACTTGAGCTGGCCGCAGGCAGCAAGAATGTCACGCCCGCGCGGTGTACGAACCGGGCTGGCGTAGCCTGCCTTGAGAACGATGCGTGCGAACACCTCAATCTGTTCCCAGTCCGAGCATTCGTAGTTTGTGCCCGGCCACGGATTGAACGGTATCAGGTTGACCTTGGCCGGAATGCCTTTCAGCAACTGAACAAGGCGGCGGGCATCTTCGGCTGTGTCGTTGACGCCCTTGATCATCACATATTCAAAAGTCACCCGCCTGGCATTGGACAGGCCCGGATAGTTGCGGCAGGCGTCCAGCAGCTGGCTGATCGGATACTTCTTGTTGAGCGGAACCAGTTCGTTGCGGATCTCATCGGTCGTGCCGTGCAGCGAGATGGCCAGCATGGTGCCGATCTCTTCGCCGGCGCGGACGATTTCCGGCACAACCCCGGAGGTGGACAGGGTAATTCTGCGCTTGGAAACGGACAGTCCGTCGCCATGGGAAATCACGTCGACCGCATCGCGAACATTGTCGAAGTTGTACAGGGGCTCTCCCATGCCCATGAGGACCACATTGGTGATGAACCGGCCGCTGGCGGGAGCATTTTCGGCACTTTCTATCAAGTGCGGCCATTCTCCAAGACGATCGCGGGCGACCAGTATCTGCCCGGCGATCTCGCCCGCCGTCAGGTTCCTGACCAGCGTCTGGGTACCGGTGTGGCAGAACGTGCAGGTCAGAGTGCAGCCGACCTGGCTGGAAATGCACAATGTGCCGCGGTCTTCTTCGGGGATGTAAACAGTTTCAATTTCGTGACGCCGGCCCAGTTCATCGGCGGGTAATCGCAACAGCCATTTCCGGGTGCCGTCGCTGGATATCTGCTCGGTGACAATCTCGAGCCGCGAAATGTCGAATGTCCGTGCCAGGTCACTGCGCAGTTCTTTCGAAATGCTCGTCATGTCTGCAAAATCGCTTGCGCCACGGACATACAACCAGTTCCACAACTGGGCAGCCCTCATGCGGCGTTGTTTTTCAGGGATGGCGGTTTCCGACAGAGCCAGCAGAAGATCGCGTTGGGTCAGACCAATGAGCGATTTGCGTGCCGGCAGGTCCACAGACGGCGAACCGTCGGCGGCAGCATCGGCCACGCGATGATCTATGTTCAGTGATATACTCATGGCGCGGGTCAATAGCACATACCGGTGCAGGGCGCGAGACCCCGCGGTGGGTTTCGCGCCACCGGGCGCCTCATTGCCAGTTCAGGGCAATCGTCAGTTGAGGCCGCTCAATCTATTTGCAGATGCTGTCGATCTTGTTCATCGCGGCGGTTATGCCGGACAGGGAATAGCGATCGGTGGTCAAGGTACCGCGTGAAGAGGTACCGGTCACCACCATGGATTTGCCGGCCTTCATCGATGCCACAATCTTGCGGTCAACCGAACCGGACTCAGCCCACGCGCCATCACCATTGGTGAACAGCGTCAGTTCATTGCCGTCAATGGTAACCTTGGCCTGACTGCCGGATTTGAACTTGTACCCGATAATGGTTGAAACCTCGGACCTCACCTTGTCCTTGGGGCGATGCTGGACCAGGAAGAAAACCTTGTCACGCCGGACGTTCTTCGGCTCTGAATCCTTGGGCTGCGAGACGACATAGCAAACCTGGCCGCCGCCGGCCTTGTAGGAGTAGGCGGACCAGTCATTGAACTCTTCAATGAACTTGGGGTCCTCGGCAAGCGCCGGACTTAGCATAAGACCGCACATGGCACCGGAAATGGCCAGCATGGTGGAATTTCTAAAAAAACTGCTCTGCAACATGTTTACCTTCATGAATTCGAAATGCCTCGTCGTCCGTTCTCGCAGCTTGACGAACTGCGCACAACCTGCCGTAACCTAAATGCAAATTTTGGAAATTTCCAGCACTGACCGTCAATGACTTCACAACTGCTTG
>CALHUA010000162.1 GCA_938039915.1 uncultured Anderseniella sp. | reverse complement strand
GGCCGCATTGTGGTGGATATCGCCTGAGCCGGTATTGACCCGGAAGTGCACCGGGTTCAGCCGCTGTTTCCGGACCTACTGCAATGTGCGGATGACGGTGAACTCGCCGTTGCGAATGCGCTGCGGCAGGCGCTCGGCCATGACGGCAACAGGCTCCTCGCCATAACTGGCAATCATGTCTGACAGGGCCGCAAAAATTGCAGCCGTTGCCACGCAATCAGGATCCAGACCGTCATAGACGGCTTCCTCCCATGCATCGAGGATATAGCGCAGGGCCGCCTGGCGGCTGCGTTGCGCTTCTTCTCCATTATCTTCTTCCGGCATTCGGAATTCCGGCGATTGTTTCACCCTGCTGTCCCGTCGTATCTTTATAACCCCACCCGGCGACTGCTTTTCCAATCACTCGGATGCGTCGCTCGTGCCTGCACACTAGCATGCGACAGGCGCGACACACGCCGATACTTGCCAAAAGGTTAACGCGCCATAATTGATGCGTTTTTAGCAGAAAAGTGCGCCGGTTTGCGGTATGAAAGTGTCCGAAACAGGGTTTATTTCTTTATCGCTGTTCCCGGTTCGAAGGCTTCGACGACAAAGGCAAACGTGACGTCATAGGGAATGTCTTCGTAGTTGCCGGCGGCATTCTTTTTCTGGACGGTGATGCTGCCCACATCGCGTCCCTTGGCAATCTCGCCGGTATCGAGCGCAGACGCCTGGCCGGCCTTCCACTTGATCGTCACCTTGCCGTGCATCAGTTCTTCGCTCTTGGTCAGCATGGACAGGGCAATGGCGTTGACCTTGCCATCGATGCGGTAGACCACCACACGGGCCATTGGACTGATGCCCTCGGGCATCTTGCCGCGATACAGGAACGGGGCAGCTGCGCTGTCATAGCCCACATAGGGGTTGCGGCCATAATTCCGAAAACCGGGATTGTTGGGGACGAGCACCTTGCCATCGGGAAACCGGGTGGTGAAATCCGCCCAGCTTTCCAGTCTGGCGGGTAGGAATTTCAGGCTGCTGCCGACCTGTGACCCGGCAATGGCCTTGCCGGTGAACTGCTGCCACCAGCTTTCGCTTTGCCGGTCATACATGATCAGGTCAGAATTGCGTAACAGGCCGGTTGTGCCGAAATCCTTCACCTCACCATCAACTAAGCGGTCAAACACGATCGCTGCATTGCATAAGGGGCAATAGGTGACGGCAACCGGTTTGCCACCCACCGTGTCATTGACGATTTCATGCCAGATCAGGATGCGCAGCGGGTAGGCCCGGGCATCGCCATTGATTTCTATGGAGACAACGGGGTCCTTGGCCGACAGGTCCTTTTGTGCGCTCACAGGTTGAAATTGCGGATTGTCGATGGGTGGAATGCCGTCGCGGGGCGGCCCGCCGGACATCACTTCCGACAGCGGGATCGTGGTTTTGGCAAAGTCTGTATTTGACCAGCCCATGCGGACAAACCGGTCCGCTTCATCGCTTGCCAGTGACGCCACGGTGAAGCTCACAAGGAACACCGCGGCAATAATGCCTGTTATCAGTCTCATGGAATGAAAGGGTGACGCATCGGCCGCTCACAAGCCAATCAGATTTATGTGAGGGTTTTCAGCGTGTTTCTGATCAGCTCCGCAGTGCCGTGGGTCATGTTCAGTCCGTCCAGGTCACCAGCTTGGGCCCACATGACGTCGGAAACATCGGTTGCCGCTATCGCCTCGCCGTGCTGCCAGTGGCACAAAAACACTGAAATCACATAGTGAAATATCACCGCACCGTGGCAATCGCGATGAATGATGTCCTGACACTCGATCAGCCTGTCGAGGCGGGCGGTGACGCCGGTTTCTTCCGCCAGTTCCCGCAAGGCGGCGTCACGGGCCGGCTCGCCGGTTTCAATGTGCCCGCCCGGCAGGCTCCAGAGCCCGTATCCGGCCTTCTTGGCCCGCTTGGCCAGCAACACCTTGCCGTCACGCAGGGTCATGGTGCTGACGCCGGGAACCGGTTTTACACGTGCAGTTGTCATCGCTGGTTGTTCACATCCTGATGTGGCCGTGGCAGATTGGAGACCATGTGCAATCTATACAGCTTTCGCAAGTCGCCCGAAGAGGTCAAGGCGTTGTTCGATTATCCCGAGCAACCCAACTTTCCGCCGCGCGACGTGGTGGCCCCGGGGCAGCCCATCGCCATCGTGAAGGGAGACAGGACCAACCGGCACTTTGCACTGGTGCGCTGGGGCTTTGTGCCGTCGTGGACCAAGGAGATGAAAGCCGGCAAGCCCCTGACCAATGCGCGGTCGGAAACGGTGTTTGAAAAACCGTCCTTCCGCCACGCCATCCGGCGCCGCCGCTGTCTCATTCCCGCTGACGGGTTTTACGAATGGAAAGGCGATGTACCTGGCCGCAAACAGCCGTTTCACATCACCGGATCAGACAATGGCCTGTTCGCCTTTGCCGGCATCTGGGAGCACTGGACCTCGCCGGATGGCTCGGAGCTGGAAAGTGCCGCCATCCTGACCACCGAGCCGAACGACATGATGGCTGAGATACACACCCGCATGCCGGTGGTCATCAGGCCTGACGATTTCACCCGCTGGCTGGATCACTCCCGTCCCGATGGCAAGCAGATTACCGATCTGATGCGGCCGGTTGAAAACAGTTTCTTCGTGGCGGCGGAAACCGAGTTGCCCGGCCGGAAACGCAAGGCACCGGAGGCGGAGAAGAAGTCTGCAAGGCAGCCGGACGATCAACTGAACCTATTCTGAAGGAGCAGGGATCAGCTTGCGCGCCATGCACAGTCGCGGTTCCACCTCGTAGCCGAGGGTCTCGTAGAACGACCGCACCGCCTCGTTTTCCGGACGCACCAGCAGATTGAGCTTCCATACGCCGCGTTGCGTGAGCCAGTTTTCGGCTGCCCTCATGGCGGCTGCGCCGAGGCCCTTGCGCTGAAAATCCGGATGAGTGGCGACATAGTAGACAATGCCCCGGTGGCCGTCATGGCCGACCATGACTGATGCGACAACGGTTTCACCGTCCACCATCACCAGCAGGTCGGATGCCGGGCCGGATCGGGCAAACGCGATGTCTTTGCCGGGATCGTTCCAGGGCCGGGTCAGGCCGCAGGTTTCCCACAGCGTAACAACGCCGGGGATCTCTGCGTCTTCTACGGGCCGAAATTCAATACTGGCCATTACAATACCTTGCCCGGATTGAGAATGCCGTTCGGATCCAGCAGCTGCTTGATGCCGCGCATAATGGTCATTTCCACCGGCTGCGTGGTGGCTGCCAGTTCGTCTCGCTTCAAGGTGCCGATGCCGTGTTCGGCGCTGATTGATCCATCATACTTGCGTACCGTGTCATGTACCGCTGCGCTCACCTCCTGCCATTTTGCCAGGAAGGCGTCTTTGTCCTCGTCCACGGGTTGTGAAACGTTGAAATGAATATTGCCGTCGCCAATGTGTCCGAACGGTACCGGCCGGCAGCCGGGCAGCATCTTCTCAACCAGCGCAGTTGCCTCATCGAGGAACGCCGGCACCTTTGATACCGGTACCGAGACATCATGCTTGATCGAGCCACCCTCAAGGCGTTGCACCTCCGACATGGCCTCGCGAATGCGCCACAGATCCTGCGCGGCCTGGGTGCTGGCGGCAATTGTTGCGTCGCTGACGAGGCCTTCTTCGAACGCCACCTCCAGAATGCCGGTTGCCTTGGCGTTCATGTCACCTTCTGTATCGAACCCGGCCAGTTCAAACAGCACGTACCAGTCTGCCGGCGCCTCAAGCGGATCACGGCATCCGCCGTGCTTTATGGACATCTCGACACCACTGCGTGGCATGATCTCAAACGCCACAATCGCACCGCCGCTCATCCGGCGCACCAGGGACAACAGTTCAAGCGCTTCGACAGGCGAGGCGATTGCCGCAAACACGGTGGCCCGGTCAAGCGGTGCCGGCAGCAGCTTCATGGTGGCAGCCGTAATGACGCCGAGCGTGCCTTCGCAGCCGATGAACAGGTGTTTCAGATCATAGCCGGTATTGTCCTTGCGCAGCGACGTCAGCCCGTTCCAGATCTCGCCCGACGCCAGCACGACCTCCAGGCCAAGGCACAGGTCGCGGGTGTTTCCGTAGGCCAGCACATTGATGCCGCCGGCATTGGTGGCCAGGTTGCCGCCTATCTGGCAGGTGCCCTGCGAGGCGATCCACAGCGGGAATATCAGGCCCTTGGCGCTGGCAGCCTCCTGGGCATTGTGCAGTGTCACGCCGGCCTCCAGTGTCATGCAGTTGTCGGCGGTATCCAGGTTGCGAACCCGGTTCATCCGGCTCAATGACAGGACGATTTCGCCTGCCGGCATCTGGCCGCCGACCAGCCCGGTATTGCCGCCCTGCGGCACAATGGCGGTGTTGGTTTCGTTGGCAAGTTTCAGGATCGCGCTGATTTCTTCGGTGTTGCCGGGTTGCAGTACCAGCGATGAGTGGCCGGAGAACTTGCCTCTCGGTTCCAGCAGATGCGGCGCAATATCAGCTTTGCTGGTCAGCGCGTGTTTCGCGCCCACTATTGCGGCGAATTTCTCGATCAGGTCAGGTGTCAACATGGGCCGGAAGATAGATGGACGGGCCTGATCAGTCTAGGACCAGATAACCTTTACGGAGATATGATCCCGCGCCATGAACCTGTGCCTAATAGATGCTCCGTAAGCGGCAGATTTAGTCAGTGTTCGTGCCTTATGCATTGCTTGATTGACGTGCCAACGGAGCATTGGTTTATGTGTCCGGCACAACAGGGATGGGTGTCCTTGTCCTGCAATCGGGCGAACATGAGAAATGTGTGATGAAACATGGGCTGGCACGGCGCCTCGCTGAAATGGCGAGCAGAGCCAATGCATTCGTTCGCCGCCGCATTGTGGTCAATCAGGCGCGGCTGGCAAGGGCCAGGAACCGGCATACCCGGTTCATAGCCGTTTCCGGTTCGTCCGCCAAAACCACGACATGTTCCTTGCTGGATCACATACTGTCTGTCTTTGCTGGCACGACGTCGCAGTATTCCATGAACACGATGCCGGAAATTTCCCAGTTCCTTCGGACAGTCGGCAACGAATTTGACTATGCAATTGTGGAAGCAGGGATCGATGCGCCGGATCGCATGTATCCCATGGCCAGTCTCATCCGGCCCCACATTGCCCTTCTGACCCTCATCCAGATGGAACATAAAAAGAAAATGCCGGATCTGGACATCATTGCCAGGGAAAAGGGTTACTTGATCGAAAACATGGCGCGGTCCGGCGTTGCTTTTTTGAATGCGGATGACGAACGGACCGCAGGAATGGCACAACGTGCCAACGGGCAAGTCATGACATTCGGCCGGAACGAGGCAGCCGATTATCGAGCCGTGAACATTTCGGCCAATTTTCCGAACCGGCTGTCTCTGCAGATTTGCGCGCCGCAGCTGAAACTGCAGCTTCAAACCCAACTGGCCGGAGAACACTTCTGGTTGCCCGTGACGGCAGCGGTGGCGGTCGCGCATCATCTTGGGGTGCCAGCTGACATGATCGCCCGGCAAATTGCCAGTTTTGAACCGGTTGCGAGACGCTGCAGCGTGGTGGAATTGCCTGATGACCGGCATTTCGTAATGGATACCTTCAAGGCTCCGCAGCATTCGCTTGGTCAGGCGTTTGAAATTGCAAGGACTGCCCGTGCCACCAGACGAAGAATTGTACTCGGACAATTGTCTGATACGTATGGAAGCAGTAAAGCTGCCTATCGCAAGGCGTATCGACAGGCCCGCGATTGCGCTGACGAGATCATATTCGTCGGTGAGCATGCGCATCGTCACAATGCGCCCAAAGAGGACGTGGACAGCGGCAGGGTTGTCAGTTTCAAGGAAGTTCGTGAAGCGGCGGATTATCTTCGTCGAACAGCCATGCCGGGTGAGTTCGTTCTTTTGAAATCGAACTCCAAGCTGCATCTCGAACGTGCCTGCATTGCGCAGACTAAAGTCGTTCAGTGTTGGGGGCAAAGTTGCAAACTCAAGATCGACTGCACGAAATGCGGCTTGTACGGGTTTGCCTATGAAACCCATTTTGGCGTTCAATCGGCGCTGTCTGACAAGTAACAGAGGGTGACCGGGCAAGCCGGTCGATGGTCTGGCAATCTCCAGTTGTCTTGACATACCTTCTCGGTTGTCATATATTTCTGTTATGACAGAAATAAAAGAAATTACGACAAACAACGCAATTGACCAGTTCATTCTCTATTGGGGCGATATGGGCGGGCAGTGGGGTGTCAACCGCTCTGTTGCACAGATCCATGCTTTGCTGTTCCTCAGCACCAAACCGCTCAATGCCGAGCAGATTTCCGAAACGCTTGGCATTGCCCGCTCCAACGTGTCGAACTCGTTGAAAGAGCTGGTCAGCTGGAAGCTGATCCGCCGGGTTCCCATTCAAGGAGAGCGGCGTGAGCATTTCGAGGCTGAAACCGATGTCTGGGAAATGGCGATGCGCATAGCCCAGGGCCGCAAGGAGCGCGAGATTGACCCGGCAGCGGCAGCCTTGAATGAATGTGTCGCGAAAGCTGAGACAGAAGCCGGCATCGATCCGGTTGTGCTTGAGCGTCTGCGCGACATGCAGCAATTCATGGATACGACAAACCGCTGGTATGTGCAGATGCTGGGTGTGCCCAAGTCACAGCTCAACAGGTTGATGAAAATGGGCGACAAGGTTCTCTCGGTGTTGAAATTCGCTGGCAAAAAGATGCCGTAGCCCGCGTCGCTTTTTATTTAGCCTGTTGTTTCTGTTTATACAGAAACAACAGGCTTAGAAGAAAATTACAGGGAGCAGGAAATGAGACTGACGCAACTTGCAAGACCCCGTTATAGGACACCTGCCGCACTGGCCGGTACTGACGTCCCTGACGAGCGCTTTCGCGAGCTCCTGGGAGCAGATGCGTGGCACATGCTGCCGGTCCCGATCCGCAATCGATTCAGCAAGCGGCTGCAGCAGGGCAAAAGCATTGCCTATCAGGGCGTGGTAACCCGCATGCGAATGAGCGCGCTTGGGTATTGTCTGGCTCACGCGGCCCGCCTGGTCGGCGCGCCCTTGCCCTATGATATCAGGTCCGTTGACCAGCCGGCCGTTGTCGTGGTGACCGAGGACGTAGCGACCAACGGGCAGTTCTGGATCCGCCAGTACGGGCGCAAGGGGGCCTTTCCACAAACGGTTCACAGTTCGAAGCGGTTCCAGGGCCCGACCGGGCTTGAAGAATACATCGGTTTCGGCATCGGCATGGCCCTGAACGTCGATGCAACGCCGAGCGCTCTGCTGTTCAAAAGCGATCACTATTTCCTGCAGCTGTTTGGCATGCGCGCGAGGCTGCCGCACTGGTTGAGCCCCGGCGCGCTGGTCATTGGCCATCATGAGATGGGCAACGACCGCTTCACCTTCACCCTGTCACTGCGCAGCCGCTGGTTCGGAGACCTCATTGCGCAGGAAGCCGTTTTCAAGGATGCAAAGGAGTAAACACATGGACAATTCGGTTTTATGGACCCTCATCGCCGTCCAGGTCTTCATGGGCGCATTCGACACCCTGTATCATCATGAAGGCACCGAGCGGCTGGCGTGGCGGGCATCGCAGAAGAACGAACTGCGGCTGCACGGTGTGCGCAACATTTTCTATGCCGCGATCTTTGTCTGCTTTGGATGGTTCGAACCGCACGGGCTGTTCACCATCGCCCTGGTGTTGATCCTGGGTGTGGAAGTGCTGATCACGCTGTGGGATTTCGTTGAAGAAGACCTGACCCGCAAGCTCCCGGCGACGGAGCGCATCAATCACACCCTGCTCGCGCTCAATTACGGCGCCATACTGGCGCTGGCATCGCCGTATCTCCATGACTGGTCGCTGCGGGATACCGCTATTGTCGCAACCCATTATGGCTGGTGGAGTGTCTTTGCCAGCGCCTCTGCACTCGGTGTCTTCATCTTCGGCATCCGCGATCTTCTGGCGGCTGCCCGCAGTGACCGCCTGCTGCTGCCGGATGCACAGCGCCTGGTGTCCGGTCTGACCGGGTGCAAAAGGGTTTTGATCACCGGTGGTACCGGTTTCATCGGGACCCGGCTTGTGGCAGCCCTGGTTGCAGGACGCCATCAGGTGACGGTGCTGACCCGCGACAAATCCCATGCCGAAGATCTTGCCGGTCCGATTTCCGTGGTCACTGACCTTGACCAGGTGCCTGACGATGAGCGATTTGACGTTGTCATCAATCTCGCCGGCGATCCGGTGGCCAACAGCCTCTGGAGCCCCAGGAAGCGGGCTGAGATCATAGCGTCGCGTGTGGATACAACCAGGCAGCTTGTTCAACTCATTTCGCGTCTTGAAACCAAACCTGAATGCCTCATCAGCGGATCAGCCATTGGCTGGTACGGCCTTAACGATGACGACGACCTCACCGAACAGGCAGACCCGCACGACTGCTTTGTGCACGAAGTGTGCGCAAGCTGGGAACACGAAGCCGACGCCGCAAGGCAGTTTGGCGTAAGGGTCGTGACCTTGCGGATCGGCCTCGTGCTCGGTGTCGAAGGCGGCATGCTGGCGCGGCTGTTGACGCCGTTCGAGTTCGGCCTGGGCGGCCCCATGGGACGCGGAAAACACTGGATGTCGTGGATTGCGCTTGATGATGTGGTGCGGATGATCGCGTTCATCATCGCCGACAAAGGAATTCACGGCCCGGTCAACGCAACAGCCCCCAACCCTGTCAGGAACGAGGTGTTTACCCGGGCCCTGGCCGCCAGTCTGAACCGTCCGGCGGCTTTGCGTGTTCCGGCCCGGCTGTTGGAATTTGTTCTGGGTGACCTCGCCCGTGAAGCCCTGCTGGGCGGACAGAAGGTGTTGCCGGAAAAAATTCTGAACGCCGGCTTCCACTTCCTGCATGCCGATATTCACAGCGGTTTGAAAGCAATCACCGGAGCACGGTAAGGAGAATGGCCGAGCATATGGCTCGGAGCCGGCGTTTTCTGATCCGTCATGCCAGCGCAGGCTGGCATCCAAAACACGAAGGAGATGTCTTCCGTAAAGTGTGTTTGAACCCAACCTTGGTTTGCAGCACCTAAGAACTGAAATTCGAATATGGTTCCTGAAATTTGCACGTACTGAAGACAACTGTCCGGACATAGTTTTCCCGGATTGATTGTACTTGCTCCCACGCTGCGAGTTCATTGAGGGAATGCAGCGGGCGCCAAAGGTATCCCGCTGCATGAACTAACATCGATCGTACAATTACCTGGTTACTCAGGTGCGTTGAGTAATCCCGTCCTGAAAATCATGCCAGCGGCCAGAGCGCCAATTATCGGAGCAACTATGAAGAGCCAAAGCTGCCCAAGAGCTGTAGCGCCAACAAACAGTGCAGGCCCTATAGAGCGTGCAGGGTTGACTGAGACACCTGTGACATTGATGCCAACCAGATGGATAGCAACAAGTGCAAGGCCAATCGCAAGACCTGCCATTGCCGCTGGAGCACCTGCACCCGTCGCGCCAAGTATAACAACCATGAACAGGAATGTGGCGACGACTTCAAACACGAAGGCTGCCAACATGGTATATTCGCCTAGATAGCCTTCTCCCCAACCGTTTTGTCCCAGACCGTTGGTTGCAACGCTGTAATCTGCCTTGCCAGTTGCAATGACAAGCAAGACCATTGCCGCAACGATTGCACCAGCAACTTGAGCAATGATGTACTTGATCGCCTCAGACATCGTCATGCGGCCAGCGGCCACCATGCCAAGCGATACGGCGGGGTTGATGTGGCAACCAGACACTGGGCCAATTCCGTAGGCCATGCCGATCAATGCCAATCCGAAAGCAAAGCTGATGCCGGTTAAGCCTATATCGGCCCCGGCGATGACAGCTGAACCGCAGCCAAACAAGACTAACGTGAACGTTCCCAAAAACTCTGCGACTTGCTTATTCATTTGTTCTTCCACTCCAGATTCTGGTTGTTTCAATCTAAAAATGCCTGATTACGTAGTTTGATAAGAGGAAATATTGCCCCGAACTCCGAAAGAGTAGCACAGGCCGCGTCCGAATCGGGCGCGCTCAGGTTCGCTGGGGTGACAAATGGGCTGCTCGTCACAACCAAAACGTTCCTGCCCTAATCCCGAGGCGCAGCGGCGCGGGCCAGGCGATCATTTATCGCCACACCCAGCCCTTCGTCGGGGATTGGTGCAACGGCTATGGTTTCAGCGCCCAGCATGTCGAGCGTGTGCATCATGGCGAACAGGTTTGCCGCTGCTTCGTTCAGGTTCTTCGTTGGCGACAGATTGCGCACGATGTCAGCTTCCGGTTCGCGTTTGCCGAAGGCCAGGTAGGCTTCGCCTGGCAGGGCCTCCTTGGCATTCAGCCGAACTGCGGCATTTGGCGCATAATGACTGGCCAGCTGGCCGGGCGAAATCGGGTCATTGGTCGATCCGGTCTGAAATTCGACCGGCTTGCCCAGTCCTTCTTCGATCTTTTCCCGTGACAAACCGCCAGGGCGCAGGATAACCGGCGTTTCGCCCAGGCAACTGACGATTGTCGACTCCAGTCCCACTTCGCAAGATCCCCCGTCCACGACACCCCAGATGCGATCCCCCAGCCCGGCGACGACATGCTGCGCGCTGGTCGGGCTGATCTGGCCAGACAGATTGGCGCTGGGCGCTGCGACCGGGCAGCCCGCCAGTTGCAGCAGTTCGCGCGCGCTTTCGCGGCCCGGCACACGGATTGCCAGCGATGACAGCCCGGCGCTGGCCAGTTTGCTCACCGGGCAGTCATCGGTGCGCTCGACCACAATCGTCAGCGGACCGGGCCAGAACAGGTCGGCCAGTTTCAGGGCGTCCGCGTTGAACTTGCCCAGCTTTCGGGCTTCTTCGGTCGTCGGCAGGTGCACGATCAGCGGGTTGAATGAGGGTCTGCCCTTGGCCTCGAAGACGCGTGCAACCGCGCGCCCGTCACAGGCATTGGCGCCGAGGCCGTAAACGGTCTCTGTCGCAAACGCGACCAGCTCGCCGTCACGCAAGGCTGAAGCGGCTTCTGCGAAATCTGTAGTGACGTGGCTCATGTCGGATAGTATCAATGCTGGAATGTTTGCGGGTCAGGGTTGCATGCCTTGCCGCTTTAACACCTGTCTAGTCAAGCTAAACCGCATTGGAAGCCGTCCATGTTTTCGCCGCACACAAGCACCCTGCACGATACGCTCAACAATGTGGCCGGGCTCTCCTCCTTGATGTCATCAGGGGTATTCGGTGAGTTGAGTGATGACGTGGTCGCGGCGGTTCTGGAAGAAGCGGGCAAGTTCGCCGCCAATGTGATCGCACCGCTGAACAGCGATGGGGACAAGCACGGGTGCACGCTGGACCCGGACGGAAATTCGGTTGCAACCGCGCCGGGATGGCAGGCGGCTTACAAACAATGGTGTGAAGCAGGCTGGGCATCCCTGCCATGTGACGAAACCCATGGTGGGCAGGGCCTGCCGATCATGGTCTCGCTGGCGGTTCAGGAACTGTGGAACACCGCCTCCAATGCCTACGGTATCGGCACCCTGCTGACCCAGGGGGCGGTGGAGACCATAGAAGCCCATGGGTCCGACCAGCTTAAGCAGCAGTTCCTGCCCAAGATGGTGGCTGGAGACTGGACCGGGACGATGAACCTCACCGAGCCGCAGGCAGGATCGGACCTGTCCGGCGTCAGGTCGCAGGCGACAGCGCTGGATGACGGCAGCTATGCCGTTACCGGTACCAAGATCTACATCACCTATGGCGAGCATGACCTGACCGAGAACATCATTCACCTGGTGCTGGCGCGCCTGCCCGGTGCGCCTGAAGGCACTCGTGGAATTTCCATGTTTCTGGTGCCGAAATTCCTCATCGATGCAGACGGCAACCCGACCCGGCGCAATGACGTCAAGTGCATTGGCCTGGAACACAAGCTGGGTATTCATGGCTCGCCGACCTGCACCATGCGGTTCGGCGACGACGGCGGTGCCATCGGCTGGCTTGTCGGCGAAGAAGGCCGTGGTTTGAACTGCATGTTCACCATGATGAACAATGCCCGGCTTCATGTGGGCATGCAGGGGGTCGCCATTGCAGAGCGTGCCTACCAGCAGGCGCTGGCTTATGCCCATGAGCGCCGTCAGGGCCGCAGCAAGGGTGATACCGAGGCAATGCCCATCATAGAACACCCGGATGTGCGCCGCATGTTGATGGACATGAAGGCCAGGACCCAGGCTGCCCGCTCGATCTGCTATCTCACCGCACGCGCCATTGACCTGTCCCGGTCGGCTGTGTCCGAATCCGAGCGCACCGACAATGCCGACCTGGCCGCGCTCTTGACGCCGGTTGCCAAGGCATTCAGCACGGACATCGGCGTTGAGGTGGCATCCGATGGCGTACAGGTGCACGGCGGTATGGGCTATATCGAGGAAACCGGCGCTGCACAGCATTTGCGTGATGCCCGCATCACACCGATCTATGAGGGCACCAACGGCATTCAGGCTCTTGACCTGGTGACCCGCAAGGTCGCCCTGCGCGGCGGCGAAACCATGGCAAGGCTGATCGCCGACATGCGTGAAACCGCATCTGCTCTTGGTGGCGATGCAGACGAGCTGTCGCGGGCAATTGAGGCGCTGCAATCCACTTCAGGCCTGGTGAGCGGCTGGCTGACAAGTGGTGATGAACGTGCACTGGCTGCCGCAACGCCGTTTTTGCGGTTGTTCGGATTGACGGTTGGCGGCTTCGGCCTCGCCAAAGCAGCCCTTGCCGCACGCGGCCGTAACGCGCCACAGGCCGATGCAAATGCCCGGATGCTTGCCTACTTCTCGGCCATGCACCTGCCGCAGGTGGCAGGCCTTGCGGCAATTGTGCGGGATGGTTCCCAGGTAATTTTGGCCGTTACGCCTGACCTGCTGGCGGTTCGCTGACAGTGATCTATGGTGCATGAAACCGGGGTGCGGACTTGATTGTGCCGCCGGTTTTCCGCAACACTCATTCTAACAACAAATTTGCCGGGGAAGGCTTTCACATTCATGAGTACGCTGCTTCTGCACCACGATGTCTTCACCGAGCACGAACCACCCGAAGGCCATCCCGAGCGCCCCGACCGGATGCGGGCGGTGGAGCGAATTCTGTCGCATCCTCATTTTGAGGATCTGCGCCGCGAGGAAGCGCCTGAAGGCCTGCGTGATCACGCGCTGCTGGTGCATCCTGAAGACTATGTCCATGCCATCGAGCAATCCAGCCCGACCGAGGGTGAAATTGCGCTGGATGCAGATACCTGGATGAACGCCTCAACGCTTGAAGCTGCCTACCGCGCTGTTGGCGCCGGCACCCGCGCCGTGGACGCGGTGATGAATATGGAAGTCAACAATGCGTTTTGTGCTGTGCGGCCGCCAGGCCATCATGCAGAAGCAGCACGCGCCATGGGGTTTTGCGTGTTCAGCTCCATCGGTATTGCAGCTCACTATGCCCGCGAGGCTTACGATCTTGACCGGGTGGCGGTGGTGGACTTCGACGTGCATCATGGCAACGGCACACAGGACGTTTTCTGGTCCCATGAAGACCTGTTTTACGGATCCACCCACCAGATGCCGCTGTTTCCGGGATCAGGTGCAGTATCTGAGACAGGCGAAGGCAACATCTTCAATGCGCCTCTGAGTGCCGGTGATGGGGGTGAGATGTTTCGTGAAGCCATGCTATCGCGGATTTTCCCGTCACTTGACGCCTTCCAGCCTGACCTGGTGCTGATTTCAGCAGGTTTTGACGCCCATGAACGCGATCCGCTCGGATCACTGCAGTTGAAGGAAGAAGATTTTGCCTGGGTGACCCTCAGGCTGATGGATATTGCGGCAAAGCACTGCGACGGACGTATCGTATCCATGCTGGAAGGCGGGTATGATCTGGCCGGGCTGTCAAGCTCGGTCGGTGTGCACGTCAAGGCGTTGATGCATGGCACGGGCGAGGCTGCCCAACCGGTTAACGAGGATGAATACTGATGAGCGATAAAGCACCTGCCATTGCAGACATGACGTTTGAATCAGCCCTGGCCGAACTGGAGGCGATTGTCGAAAAACTGGAAGCCGGCAAGGTTTCCCTGGAAGACTCGATCGCCATTTATGAGCGTGGCGAGAAACTCAAGAGCCATTGCGACAAGCAGTTGAAAGCCGCCGAGGCGCGGATCGAAAAAATCACGCTCAAGAGCGACGGGTCCGCCGGCGGCACACAGCCTTTGGATGTGGACTAGTCTGAAAGTGCACGAGGGTATCGTCGCCTATAGTGGCTTGTGCGCAGTTACAATGTAGGCTGAAGTCGGGAACACCACTTCCCCGGACGGTGCGGCGTATTTCGACAGCGTCGCATCGGACTTGATCAGCACGTCCGCTATTTTTTCCTCGCTGAGATTGATATCGAACAGGGGAAGCCATCCGCGTAACTCGGCTTCAACCATCGTTCGGGAACTGGGGAACATCGCCTGTTCGGTTTTGGTTTCAAATGCGATGCCGTCAAACCCGGCCTGTGAAATAATATCAACTACTTCATTCGGATTGCCCAGGCGGAACGGCACTCTCACCGCGTCTCCTGCGGCCGGGCCGACCTGCTTGTCCAATACTGCGGCGATATCTCTGTACGCAGGGTTCTGGTCAACAGAGTTCCATATTGCCACCGCCAGTCTGCCACCCGGTTTCGTCGCCCGATACATTTCACCGGCCGCCTTGATACGATCGGTAAAGAACATCATGCCGAACTGAGAGATGACGCAGTCAAACGTATTGGCGTCGAAAGGCAATGCTTCGGCACTGCCCAGGACCCATTCGACATTGGCTTCGACTTCTTTTGCAGTGGCTATCATCCCCGGTGCCGGGTCAAGACCGACGACACGGCCGGACCGCCCTGATCGAGCCAGCGCATGCCGTGCAAGTACTCCCGACCCGCAGGCAATATCCAGTACATGAGCACCGTCTTTCACTGCGGCGCCGTCAATCACATGATCGGTCCAGGGCGCAAACAGGGCCGGCACGAAAAGCGTCTCATATCCGCGACCTGCTTCGAGTTCTCCTTGCGTTGCAGAAACATCCATCGACAAATCTCCTTCTTCGCGAAGTTGGCATCCGACATTTGGCGCACGAAAGACCGGCAGTTCAAGTGGCTGGGCTACAACATCAGTTCACGCGCCTGCAGAACCACGGCGCTGATGCTGAATACGATAGTGACAACCGCGATCTGCTGGGCAAACCATAGGTACACAACGCGCAGTGTTTCCCCGATAAGCCGCTGTGCGACCTCGGCTCGCGGGCGGTCGCCCGGCTGCAGGATCAGCCAGGTTTCTGTTCTCTTGTAATTGCGTGCTGGCGCGCGCCACGCCAGAACCAGCAGGATGAGGCTTAGAGTGATCGACAGCTTGCCGCCAACCAGCGCTGCCAGGCTGGCATCGAAACTCAGTCCGATCACGATGCAAAAAATGGCAAGGCCTGCAAAACCGCAGGCCCGTCCAACTGACACGTAAGCTGCATTCTCAATCGGATTTGTCATGCCACCAGCCAACCGGTTCATGTACTTCAAATAACTCAAATCAGGCGCATACGGCTTTGGGAAAACGCGTTTGTTCTGTCGGTTTCTACGCACTTAGCCGGGCATGCGGTATGCCATACATCAGGTGGTCGAACTGAACACCGTTGACGTGCACGAGGCAACGGTGATCACCTCCTTCAAAGTAAACTTCGTCCTGGTCATCGAGACGCCAGTCAACAACCGAGGCCAGTTTGTACGCCGGCCCGATCACCGGCACGGCGCCGGTTTTGCAATCGGGAAACAACATGCTTGCCTCTTGTTCCGATGCCAGTGTCACCGGCTCGCCTATAACTTTCTTGAGACGGTTCATGTCCAGGCGACGCGAAGCTGGTAGGACCGCGAGTACATAGAAGTCATCCCATTTCACGACTACCCCTTTGGCAAGTTGATCTGCCGGAACGCGACTGACTTCTGCGGTCTGTGCCGAGCAGTCTGTTTTCCTGTGCGAAGTCACTTCGTACGCGATGTGGCTGTCGTCCAGATATTCCTGCAATGTCAGTGCAATACCCATCATCTTTCCTCCCTTGCAGCGCTTGTCCGCAATTCTGGCAGTAAGAGACGGCGCAGCACATCAAGAGGCCGCAAAGTCAATCTTGGGGTAAACCGAGCGTAAGAGACTGGAACTTGAACCGTCTCATCGGCCAGCAGTGCGTCTCGCATCAATGCCGGTTACCAAGATTGATTACAGAATACATGCAATGCGAAGGCACGACAAGTCAGTGGCCGGACAGTTCAGGCAAGAGAGATCTGAAGATGGTGTTTTTCGGACGGTGTATCGTTTAGCTCAGCAAGGTCCGGTTACGGGCGCAAAGCTGACGTTTGCCGAGTACGGCCGGAATGTCTGTTCATGATCTGATGCGGACATCCACGTCGCTCACGCCGAACGGCATCTATGCGGACAAAGTTACCTTTAGCCTAACTTCGTATGGCTGAAACAATGACAGAAGGAGCTGGGACACGATATCCGGATTTGTCTTTGGTACCTTGAGACAAGACTTGACTCACCAAATCTTCGCGGATTGCCGCACGTTGTGCTTTTGGTTGCCTTCGCAAGAGTGACGCTGCACGTACAGCACCCTGATCAAATGTATCAAAAAGCAACTTCGGCAAACGTATACCGAGCTCACTTGCAACGTCAGTCAATTGGACATCGACAAACCCTGCCTTGGTGACCATAGGCTTGGCAATGAAATGGTCTACAAGCATGTGCGCATCAGGCCCTGTAGGCAATGTGACTGAAGGGTCGCCCAGACGCCCGACAGCATCAAACAACCAACCGAAGGCACCATCTGATCCCTTACCCTTCCAGATGGAAAAAGCAATCCGCCCTCCAGGCTTCAAAACCCTAGCGGCTTCGGCCAAACCACGTTCGGGATCTGGGAAGTGCGGAACGCCGAAACCAATGGTGACGGCGTCAAAACTTTGATCGGGAAAATTAATTGACATCGCATCGCCTTGAATGAACGACGCGTTCGGCACAGTGACTTGAGCAAGCGATATCATAGCGGCTGAAAAGTCGAGCCCGGTTACAGAAGCTCCTCGGGCGGAAAGTTCTGCAGCGACCACTCCGTGCCCGGTGCATAGATCAAGAACCATTGAATTAGGCCCAGCCAAAACTGCATCCGATAGTCTCTTCGCAACAAGGAGCGTAGCCAGTTCGAACCCATCTGCATAACCTTTGGCGATTGCTGGATTGGCCCAACCCTCGCGCTCCATCTTTTCGAAATCAATTGTATCGGCCATGTGCCCTCCAAATGAGGCCAGCTTAACATCGGCAACTTTAGGGGACCAATAGCAGCCTTTTTGACCTCGAATAAGACCCATTGGATCATCTCGCTCCAATGTCTCCGTTGGGCTCGAAGTTGCCGTTCGCTGCAAATTGTT
>CALHUA010000161.1 GCA_938039915.1 uncultured Anderseniella sp. | reverse complement strand
GAGGGTGGGTCCTGCGGGACCCGCTTTTTTTGTTGCCTGAACGGGGATGATGTTTGCTTCTGCCAACCGGGCATTTTGTCCCCGGTTGTTCTGGACTGGGAGATATCTGATGGCGGCCGACATGGCCAAAAGGATGCAGGTTGAAACCGGTGTGGCTGCCAAAGTGGCCGGGCTGGTCGAACCTGCCATTGAGGAACTGGGTTTCCGGCTGGTGCGCGTGCGCCTGACCGGCAACACACTTCAGATCATGGCAGAGCGTCCCGATGGAACCATGACGGTTGGCGGGTGTCAGGATATTTCACGTGCCATATCACCTTTGCTGGACGTGAATGATCCGATGTCCGGCAAGTACAGTCTTGAAGTGTCGTCGCCCGGTGTCGACCGGCCACTGGTGCGCCCGGAAGATTTTGAGCGCTGGTCCGGGTTCGAGGCGAAAATCGAGCTGGCGACCCCGCTGGCGGGCCGCAAGCGGTTTCGCGGGACGCTGGAAGGCTTTGAGGACGGCGAGGTCCGCCTGTTCATACCGCCGCCGGAAAAGGGCGACGAGAATATTCTGATCGGGCTGGACATAACCGCAATTGGTGATGCACGCCTGGTGATGACCGACGAATTGCTGAAGGCTGCCGGCGAGCGTGCCAAGGCGGGTGAGGTCGGCGATGGTGCCGACTGGACTGAAGAGAACGAAATTGAATCCAACGACATTAAAGCGGAGTGAACGAAATGGCTGATGTCGCCGTAAGTGCAAACAGGCTGGAATTACTGCAGATCGCAGACGCGGTTGCACGAGAAAAATCCATCGACAAGGCTGTCGTGATTGATGCGATGGAGGACGCAATCCAGCGTGCTGCGCGCTCTCGCTATGGCGCAGAAAATGACATCCGCGCGGAAATCGATCCGCAAACCGGCGAAACCAAACTGTATCGTCTGCTGGAAGTGGTCGAGGAAGTTGAAAACGATTCGACCCAGATCACCATGAAGGAAGCACTGGATCGCAATCCCGGTGCGCGCATGGGTGATTTCCTGTCCGAGCCGCTGCCGCCTGTCGACTTTGGCCGCATCGCTGCCCAGAACGCCAAGCAGGTGATCGTGCAGAAGGTGCGCGATGCTGAGCGCGAGCGCCAGTTTGAAGAGTACAAGGATCGCATTGGCGAAATCGTGTCCGGCGTGGTCAAGCGCGTCGAGTACGGCAACATCATCGTCGACCTTGGCCGTGGTGAAGGTATTGTCCGCCGCGATGAAGGTTTGCCGCGCGAGGCATTCCGCAATGGCGACCGGGTGCGGGCCTATATATTTGATGTGCGGCGTGAGTTGCGCGGACCGCAGATATTCCTGTCGCGCTCGCGTCCGGAGTTCATGTCCAAGCTGTTCCAGCAGGAAGTGCCGGAAATCTACGACGGTATTGTGGAAGTCGTGGCCGTGGCCCGTGATGCCGGTTCACGTGCGAAAATATCCGTGCGGTCCAAGGACAGTTCAATCGATCCGGTCGGTGCCTGCGTCGGCATGCGCGGCAGCCGTGTCCAGGCCGTGGTCAACGAACTGCAGGGTGAAAAGATCGACATCATTCCCTGGACGCCTGATGCAGCCAGTTTCATCGTCAACGCGCTGGCGCCTGCCGAGGTTGCCAAGGTGGTTCTTGATGAAGATGCCCAGCGCATCGAGGTCGTTGTTCCTGACGAACAGCTTTCGCTGGCGATCGGGCGCCGCGGCCAGAACGTGCGCCTTGCCTCGCAGCTTTCCGGCTGGGATATCGACATCATGACGGAGGCTGAAGAATCCGAACGCCGTCAGAAAGAGTTCGCAGATCGTACACAACGCTTTACCGAGGCGCTTGATGTGGACGAGATGCTGGCCCAGCTGCTGGCGTCGGAAGGTTTCGACTCCATTGAAGAAGTCGCCTATGTGGCTCCTGAGGAAATTGCCTCCATCGAGGGACTGGATGATGAAACGGCCTCCGAAATTCAGGCCCGTGCAACCGAGTTTCTTGATCGTCAGGCGACGGAACTGGAGGCCAAGCGCAAGGAGCTTGGCGTGGCTGATGACCTGGCGGGCTTCGCCGGATTGTCACCTGCCATGCTGGTGATGCTTGGTGAAGACGGTGTGTTCTCTCTGGAAGATTTTGCCGGCTGCGTGCCGGATGATCTGGTTGGCTGGAACGAGCGTGGTGAAGGCGAAACAATCCGTCATGAAGGCTCTCTGTCTGCAACTGACATGACCGCAGCCGAAGCCGAAACCCTGATCATGGCCGCTCGCCTGCAACTGGGTTGGATCGAGCCTGAGCCTGAACCGGATCCGGAAACAGATACTGAAGCAGAAGCAGACGGCAGCGGCGACGCTGCTGCCACAACCAGCAACGAAGAGTAAGGTGAACACCCGGCGGTATGACAGGTCTGGCACAACAAACCATCCTGGAGGATGATCCGAACGTCCGCATGTGCGCGCTGACCCGTGCACAGCGGCCGCGCGATGAATTGTTGCGTTTTGTTGCCTCGCCGGATGGAGACCTGGTGCCCGATCTGAAAGAAAACCTGCCGGGCCGGGGCGTGTGGTTGAGCCTGTCGCGTGAAAGCGTTGCCGAGGCTGTAAGGCGCAAAGTGTTTGCACGGGCGCTGAAACACCAGGTCGCGCTGCCGGCTGATCTTGCCGATCTGGTCTCGCGCCTGTTGCTTAAAGATGCCATGTCGTGTCTGTCTCTGGCATCGAAGGCTGGTCAGGTTGTTGCCGGGTTTGAGAAGACCGAGGCAACGGTCGTACATGGCCGGGCGGCGGTTCTCATTGCGGCTTCAGACGGAGCCGAAGACGGTCGCCGGAAACTGTCCGGAAAGCTGCGGGCCGCCGATCAGGCCGGCCGGCTGGTCGAATGTTTCGCTTCTGCTGATTTGGATTTGGCATTGGGGCGTACAAATGTGATACATGCTGCCATCAACCCCGGTGGTCTGGCGCGGAAATTCATGGCCTGCGCAAGACGATATGAATTATTTGAGTTAAACGGAGCCGCACAAGCGGAAAGCTGATACGCAATGAGTGATACGAACGACAACGATAATGGTAACGAACGTCCTGGCGGACGCACACTCGGCTTGCGCGGCGGTGGCCAGAGCAGGGTACGCCAGAACTTTTCGCATGGACGGTCGAAAACCGTTGTAGTGGAAACCAAGCGCAAGCGCATTATTGGAGCGCCAGGTGCAAAACCTGCCGCACCAGCAGCCCCTGCGGCGCCGGCTGTTGCGGAGGCACCGGCACCAGCACCTGTTGCAAAGCCGGAAGCCAAGCCTGCAACCCCGGCACCGGAAACAACTGCCAAGGCACCGGCAGCTCCTGCAACACCTGAACCTGCTGCACCTGCGCCTGCACCTGCTGCTGCGGCAGCGCCTGCTGCACCCGCCGCACCAAAACGGCCACCGATCAAGACAGTTGGAGCGCCCAAGGTATTGCGTACCCTGACGGCTGAAGAAGCCGAGGCACGGGAGCGTGCGCTGGTTGAGGCACGCCAGCGTGACATTGAAGATAAAAAGCGCGCCGAGATTGAAGCAGTTGAACGGGTTGAACGTGAAGCGCGTGAAGCTGCTGAGCGGGTTGAGAAGGACGCCGAAGAAGCCCGCCGCGCGGCAAAGCGCGCAGCAGATGCGGAAGCCAAGGAAGCTGCGGCAGAACTCAAGGCCAGCAAGGCGGCGGCGGCAACTGAAGCCGAAACCGATGCCGGCCGTTCGAAGTCGCGCCGTCCTGCCGGTGGTGCCGATAAACCTGCAACACCGCCCAAGCCGCGCAATGATGCCGATCGCCGCCGTGGCAAGTTGACGATTTCCAATGCACTCAACGATGATGGCGGCCGGGCCCGTTCGCTGGCTGCATTCCGCCGCCGCCAGGAGCGCCAGAAAAAGCAGGCCCGGGGTGGTTCGGTGACCAAGGAGAAGGTTGCCCGCGAAGTGACCATTCCCGAAGTGATTACCATCCAGGAACTGGCCAACCGGATGAGTGAACGGGCAGTTGATGTCATCAAATTCCTGATGAAGGAAGGCGAGATGCACACCATCAATGATGTCATCGATACCGATACGGCCCAGCTGATCGCTGAAGACTTCGGCCATACCGTGAAGCGGGTGTCTGAGTCTGATGTTGAAGAAGGCCTGATGCAGGATGATGATCCGGCAGACAGCATGAAGCCGCGTGCGCCGATTGTGACCGTCATGGGCCACGTCGATCACGGCAAGACATCACTGCTGGATGCCCTTCGCAACGCCTCTGTCGTGTCTGGCGAGGCTGGCGGTATCACTCAGCATATCGGTGCCTATCAGGTTGAAACCGCCAATGGTCTGGCAACCTTCATTGATACACCGGGCCACGCCGCGTTTACCGCCATGCGTGCCCGTGGCGCC
This sequence comes from uncultured Anderseniella sp., assembly GCA_938039915.1. GTDB lineage: Bacteria > Pseudomonadota > Alphaproteobacteria > Rhizobiales > Aestuariivirgaceae > Anderseniella. Next base: position 1,215 of record CALHUA010000161.1, on the reverse strand, counting down.
AAGGCCACCGACATCGTGGTGCTGGTCGTTGCCGCAGATGATGGCGTCATGCCGCAGACAATCGAGGCGATCAGTCACGCGCGCGAAGCCGGTGTTCCGCTGATTGTTGCGATCAACAAGATCGACAAGCCGGATTCGGATCCAAACCGGGTGCGAACAGATCTGCTGAACCATGAAGTGATTGTCGAAAGCATGAGCGGTGATGTGCTTGAAGTGGAGATATCCGCGCTCAAGGGCACCAATCTCGACAAGTTGCTCGAGGCGATCCTGCTGCAGGCCGAATTGCTGAACCTTCAGGCCAACCCTGATCGTGCCGCAGACGGTATCGTGGTTGAAGCACAGCTTGACAAGGGCCGTGGTCCCGTCGCCACCGTGCTGGTGCGCCGCGGCACATTGCGTGTCGGCGATATTGTCGTGGCAGGTGTCGCCTGGGGCAAGGTTCGCGCCCTGATCAACGACAAGGGTGCCAACATCGATGAAGCTGGTCCGTCGGTTCCCGTGGAAGTCCTGGGTATGAATTCCGCACCGGAAGCCGGAGATCAGATCGTCGTGGTCGAGCACGAAGGCCGTGCCCGTGAGATTACCGAGTATCGTGAGCGCAAGCTGCGCGATACGCGCGGAGCACCAAGCGCCAGATCATCTCTGGAACAGATGATGAGCCAGCTCAAGGAAAGCGGCAAACAGGAATTCTCGATCCTCATCAAGGCCGATGTGCAAGGCTCGGCGGAAGCTATCGTGCAGGCGCTCGACAAGCTCGGCACCGACGAAGTTGCTGCCCGTGTCGTGCATTATGCAGTTGGTGGTATTTCAGAATCCGACGTGCAGCTGGCCCAGGCTTCCAATGCCATCGTTGTCGGCTTCAACGTGCGGGCCAACAAGCAGGCGCGCGATGCAGCCGAAGCCAGCGGCATTGAAGTCCGCTACTACAACATCATCTATGATCTGGTTGATGACGTGAAGGCTGCCATGTCCGGCCTGTTGTCGCCGGATCTGCGTGAAACCTTCCTCGGCAATGCTGAAATTCTGGAAGTCTTCAACATCACCAAGGTCGGCAAGGTTGCCGGTTGCCGTGTCGTGGAAGGCAATGTCCAGCGTGGCGCCAAGGTGCGTCTGGTGCGCGACAGCGTCGTTGTCCACGAAGGCACACTGTCGACGCTCAAGCGTTTCAAGGACGAGGTCAAGGAAGTTCAGGTCGGCCAGGAATGCGGCATGGCC
>CALHUA010000160.1 GCA_938039915.1 uncultured Anderseniella sp. | reverse complement strand
TTTACCGGCCTCAAATGCAACAGCTGCACGGGTTTTCATGTGTTTTCTCCCTCAGGGAAATTGGTCATAGAGTATTGGCAGGCCGTCTATTCCGGCACCGTGGCTGTTATCTGAATTGAATTGTACCACTGGGCAAGGCTGGTGATCTCGTTGTCCTTCAAATCCTTCGCGACAACCGTCATCATTTCGTGTTCGCGTTTGCCGTTCCTGAAGGCCTTCAACTGGGTTTCCAGATAAATCTGACTTTCGCCGGCAAGGTGGGGCGCTATCGGGATTTTGGCAATGCCATCGATCCCGTGACAGACCTGGCATTTCTGTTTCGCGATTTTTTTACCGGCTGCGGGATCAGCATCTGCCGGGACCGCCGAAACGAGCACCATTAATATTGGAACAATGAAACTGCGCATTGGTGCGGACCTTTTTACGCTGTTGTGATCACAAACTGAAAAGGCCGCCGGTCCGGGTGAACCTGGACCGGCGGTTGTTTTTTACGAGCGGCTAGTCGCCGTAGGAGATGCGATAGACCGCGCCCGCAAGGTCATCGGAGACCAGGATCGAGCCGTCCCGCAACTGGGCCACATCGACAGGTCGGCCAAGGTACTCGCCATTGCTGTCCAACCAGCCATCAGCAAACACCTCGGTGGCACCAACACTTCCATCCTCGTTGACAGCCGTGAACATCACGCGTGCGCCAATTGGCGTGGTCCGGTTCCACGATCCGTGCTGGGCAGAGAAAATGCCGCCTTTATACTTGGCCGGGAACTGGCTGCCGGAATAGAAAACCATGCCAAGGTCGGCCGCATGGGCATCCATTTCAACGGCAGGGTGTACAATGTCTGCGGGTGGTTCTTCACCCTTGTATTCGTTGGTGCGCACGGTACCGCCGCCAAACCACGGGTGACCGAAATTCTGGCCCATGGCGGTTTGCCGGTTCAGCTCTCCGGGAGGAATATCATCTCCCATGCCGTCCACCTGGTTGTCCGTGAACCAGAGCTCGCCGTTTGCAGGGTTGAAGTCCATGCCGACGGAGTTTCTCACGCCGTACGTGTAGACCTCGCGGTTCTTGCCATCGGTATCAGACCGGATAACCCCGCCAATGCCGTGTTCCTTGTAGAGCTCGAGCTTTTCCTTGGGAGCAACATTGAAAGGCTGCCCAAGTGATATATACAGTTTTTTGTCAGGGCCAATCCGGCAGGTGCGAGCCGTGTGGTTATAGCTTTCTTCTGTCTTGGGAACCAGCGTACCGGCCTTGAACACGTTGAATGCCGCCACATCCGGGCTTTCGTAGAAGAATTCAGCAGCCGGATAGACCAGCACACGGTTTTGTTCGGCAATGTAAAGGAACCCATCCGGCGAGAAGCAAGGGCCGTTCGGGATGGCCATGGAAAGCGATGGCGCGAAGTCCTTCACTTCATCAGCTACGCGGTCCTTGTTGCGATCTGTAACCGACCAGACCTTGGTTTTGCGGGTGCCGACGAATGTCACAATGCCCTGCGGGCCGACCGCCATGTGGCGGGCATCGGGTACGATGGCATAAAGTGAAATCTTGAACCCGGCGGGCAGCTTGATTTTCTCAAGCGTTTTCTTGATCGCATCGGCGTTTTCGCCTTTCTGATCAATGTAGGTAAACTCGGTCACACCAGTTGACTGGAAATTGCTGAGCTTTTCGAGATTGTCCGTTGTCTGGGCCGTTGCCAGTGATGTCGATGCCAAGAGAAGGCATGCAATGAGTGTATTGCGCATTTTGAAATTCCTCCCGCTGTTTTCGTTATTTTTGGTAGTAGAGCCGACCATATGCAGCATTCGTCACAAGTGATCATCGGCGGTAGTATTTGAATACTACAACAGATCAATTCCCATCTTGCGGAACGACATTGTCGGAAAAATAGCGATATCTTGTGTCGGGATGAGACAACCACCGGGACGTTATGGTGGCAATTTCGCAGAAGCATGTTTAATCTTCGACGCGGACAGGTATCGTCTTGCCGGATCACAATCATAAAAATCACAGGGAGGAATGGATGAGTATTGTCAGGCGTAGCGTAGTGGCCGGTGTTTCACTAGTGGCAATGGCGTCACTGGCTGTTGCACATGGACCAACCCGGAAGAAGCACACAGAAACAGTCGAGATCAATGTGCCGTCCGCAAAGGTCTGGGAGCGCATAGGTAATTTCCAGGACATGTCATGGCATCCCGCCGTTGCCAAGACGGAAGGCACGAATGGCAATGACATCGGAGCAAAACGTGTTCTCACCCTGCAGGGCGACGGTACGGCGACTATTGCCGAAGAGCTGTACAAATACAGCACCGAGAAAATGAGCTACTCCTATCGTATCAACAAGGTTGATGTGAAAGTGCTGCCGGTAACCAATTACTCGTCTCACCTCACCGTCAAGCCGATGGGAGATGAAAAGACCCTGGTTGAATGGCGCGGTGCTTTTTATCGCGGTTACCCGAACAACGACCCGCCGCCGGAATTGAACGAGGCAGCGGCGATCAAGGCGGTCAGCGGTGTTTACCGAGGCGGGCTTGATGCCCTTAAAAAGGAACTCGAGAACGGGGGAAGTTGATTTTGTCCCCGCTGCGATCAGCGCGTGGGCTCATTGCTGCTCTTGTTGTTGCATGGGCAATGACAAATGCCGGGCTGGCGCGCGATCTAGCGTTCGTCACCAACCAGACTAGTGATGATGTGAGCGTGGTCGATGTTGCGACCATGCAGGTAACTGCGACTGTCAAGGTCGGGGGAAAACCAGCCGGGGTCGTAGTGTCACCTGATGGCACAAGGGCCTATGTCACAAGCCCGGAGGGCAAGTACCTGACGATCCTGGATACCGTGTCCGCCAAACCCGTAACCCGGATACCGCTGAGCGGCGGGCCGCTTGGTGTCGCCATCCACCCGGACGGCGCACGCGTTTACGTCGCGGACTGGTACGAACACCGGATTTTCGTGATCGACGCAGACAGCGGTGACATCAAGGCAACGTTGAAGACCGGAAAATCACCCTCCGGACTTGCGGTTTCACCTGATGGTGCGGTGCTGGCAAGTGCTGACCGTGACAGTAATCAGGTTACCCTGTTTGATGCACGCAGCCATGAGAAAATCACCACTGTCGGGACCGGTGAGCGACCGTTCGGCATAACTTTCACACCCGACGGCAACAGGCTGATGACGGCGGACGTCGGCTCCAATTCACTTACAGTCATCGATATCAAGGCACGCAAGGCGGTCGGCACGGTAAAGGTGGGAGACCACCCTTATGCTGTCGCCTTTGCAAAGGGCAAGGGCTTCGCTACCAATCAGTACGGCGGCACGGTGACAGTGTTCGATGAAGCTACGCTGAAGGTGCTGGCTACTTTGGAGACCGGGGAGTATCCCGAAGGCATTGCGGTGGCATCGGACGGGCGCAGTGTTCTGGTGGCGAACTGGTTTGACAACACGCTCAGTCGTATTGATGCGGAGACACTTGAGGTAACGACAAGTGTCGCGGTTGGCGATGGCCCCCGGGCGTTTGGCAACTTCATAGCCAGCATCGCAGATCAATGAGCAGCGGCAAGGTTTCCCTCTTCAGGTCGTTGCGAACCAGAGTGCTGCTGGTGCTATTGAGCGCTGCTTTGATGAGTGCCATCTCAGCTGCTCTTCTGACCTATGGCCTGACCAGTTCGCAACAGCTTGTCGACAAGGCCCAGGCCGCACAAATTCGCATCGAGAGTTATCTTGTGCTGGCCAGTCGCCTCAGCGAGTATCGCGACGCTGCAACCGCAGCCATTGCACCTGGAGCCAACCGCGACCTGGTCCGGCAACAAGTCAACCAGTCCTACGAACCAGTTCGGCGGACATTTACACGCCTGTTGTCACTCAACGTGCTGGAGGTTGATCTTGAAACCGGTGATGGCAAATCAGCTGCAGCGACAAAAGGCCTGAACCTGTCACGTATGAAGGCCCAGTTTGACAATCTGCACAGGTCCATCAGCACTTCGTTGGCCGACAACACGGGCGGGGCAAACGGGCAGGGGGCGTTGAATGCATTTGGCATCGGCATTTCACCTATTCTGTTTCAGGCAATAGACAACGAAAGACAGCTGTCAGCCGCAATGCATCGCCAGATTGCAAGCCTGCGCCAGCGCCTTATTGCCATCGCCGTTGCCCTGGTCAGCGCGACGGTATTGCTGTCGCTGGCGATCTATTTTCGGTTTGGATGGCCACTGCTCAGGCGCATTGCCGAAACCGTCCAGGGCGCCGAAGCGATTGCCGAAGGAAAACTGACCACGCGGCTCAATCCGACCGGGCAGGATGAACTGACCGACCTGATGCGCCGGTTCAACACAATGGCCGGCAGTCTCGCTGTGCGCGAAGACGTGTTGAAAACCGCGCAGCGCGACTTGCAGGAAACCGTTGACCGTCAAACCGCAGACCTTCGCCAGGCCAACGAAAAACTTGAGAAAATCGACGGCAACCGGCGGCGTTTCTTTTCCGACATCAGCCACGAGCTACGCACACCCTTAACCGTGGTCCAGGGTGAAGCCGAGTACAATCTCAATGCCAAGGCCCGTCCCGGCATTGCCGATATGCGGCAGTCGTTCGAGACCATACTCGGCCGGGTGCAGGAGTTACGCCGCCGGGTCGACGACATGCTCAGAGTGGCGCGGTCTGAAAGCGGGCGGCTTGACCTGTCGTCCGGACGCATTGACCTCAACAAGGTTGTCGCTGCCGCGGTTGGCGATGAAACCAAACCGGCCAAACGCAGGGGGGTCGACCTGAAACTTGATCCTGTGAACGGAGAACTTGCCATACTGGGAGACTATGACTGGCTGCGTCAGGTGATGGGCGGGCTGATCGTAAATGCAGTGAAGAACTCGCCCGAAAAAACCGTGATCAGGATCAGTGTCTCAAAGCAGCAAAAAAATGCCGTGGTTGCGGTTGAAGATCGCGGACGTGGCATTGATCCGGACAGCCTGCCTCATGTGTTTGAGCGGTTCGCCCGCGCTGGCGGTGACAACAACCTGCAGGTCGAGGCCGAAAGCGACGGTTTCGGCATTGGCCTCAATCTGGCAAAATGGGTGATAGAGGAACACGCCGGTTCCATCTCACTTGGCAACAATGCGGATGGACCCGGGGTTACAGTCCATGTCACGTTGCCCCTCATGAGCGGATCAACTGATCAGGGTAAAACGACGTGAAGGTTCTCATCGTGGAAGATGACCCGGATATTGCCTCACTGCTGCAGCGCAATTTCAAGGCTGAAGGCGTAGCGACAATGCATGCCGCAAGTGGCGAGACTGCCCTGGAGAATGTACGTCACAATCATTTTGATGTCATTGTTCTGGATGTCATGCTGCCGGGCTGTTCCGGGCTGGATGTGTGCCGGAACCTCAGAAACCAGGACCACGCGGCTACCATCATCATGCTGTCGGCACGCGACGCGGTGAATGACAGGGTCGATGGATTGTCGGCCGGCGCGGATGACTATGTTGTAAAGCCGTTCGCATTTGAAGAACTGCTGGCCCGTATCGCCGCACAGCAACGCAGGCGGCCAGAAGATGCCGCTGACAATGACGGCGACGTGGTGAGCCATGGCCGTCTCGCTTATGATCTGGCAATCAGGGAAGTGAGATTTGAAGACAATCGCGCCGAGTTGACAGAGAGGGAAGCTGATCTGCTGCTGTATCTGATGCGAAACGAAGGACAGCCCTTGTCAAGGGAAGTGATATTCGACGCGCTCTGGCATGCCCAGGGCGGTGTGGCAATCAATGTAGTCGATGTCTATGTTGGCTACCTGCGCCGCAAGCTTGGCACACTGGGCCCTGATGCCCGCGCCTGTGTTCGCACAGTCCGCGGAAAAGGGTTCATGTTTGCACGGCCGTGAGTTGCCGGAACGGGTCAGGCCGCGTCATTGTTTCTCTGTGGTTGAGCGTTTGCCGAAGGCGTCAGGATTGCACCTGACGGTGCGCACCTGCCAGATCAGCGGCGAGGCATCAATGCCGTTGTCAAACAGCCATTGGGCCTGAATCCGATAGGCCTGGCGTTCGCGTCGCAGCCATTCCACACAGCTCTCGGCATTACCGCCCCGGGCTTCACGCTGCACATGATGTACCAGTTCGTGCAACAGTATGCCCTTGGCGACGATGTTGCGCTTGGGGTCAACGCGACTGTCTATGTAGATGACGCCGTCCGGGCCGTACCAGGCCAACACCCTGCATGGTTTGCCACATACCTTGTGTTGCAGGTCGCTTGCGCTCAATTGCCGGATAACCGGATCGGACACAACCATTGCAGGGCTGTTCATCGACAAGCCTATAACGGTGATCAGCTCGGCTACAATGCTGGCGATTGACGACATGAAATCAGATCCGGTTGCCTGTAGAACATCATTGGTTCAAACGAACCAGTGGTGTTCTAACACTTTAGATGTGGTCAGGTTTATGATTTTTGGTTGTAAAATCAAAACTCATCCTGACCTGTGCAGGTTACGTAAAAGCCAACTCACCAGATGACAGAATTCCAAATCCGAACACGAATTGATGCCTTGATGCGGTCAGACAACTGTGCTGGTCTGTTGCCTTGTTCAGCCTCGACCCTCCAGAAAGATACTGCAAGATGAAACGAAACACAGTCACGAGAGTTCTTTCTGTTATCACGATTCTGTTTGGCTTGACGGCCGTGACTTCCGCCTTTGCCAATGAACTCGAGACTGTCTCTTCCTTGTTGTTTGACAAACCCTATCTGACCTCGGTGAAACCTGACACCACCCTGGTCTATGAGTTCAAGCGCATCAGCAGTGACGAAGAAAAATATGGCAAGGGACTGAGTGACACCATTCGACTTGATGTTCTGAAAGACGAAAAGGACAGCAGCAAACGTACTGCCCATCTGCATATTTACAGTGGCCCGCGGGCACGCAATATCGGGCCCATACCACAGACATCCGGCAATCCCGCGATCATGATCCTGCTTGAACAGGACACCTATGACTTCAAGCGTCATCTTGGCGGCATTCCGGCCTATTTTCGCAACAAGATTCGCAAGGCCATGCGCGAAGACGCAAAGATCGAACAGATGCAGATCCAGCATGACGGACGCGAGATTTCCGGCCACAAGATCACGCTCGTGCCTTTCAAGAGCGATCCGAACATGCAGCGCGTTCCGGAATATCAGAACACGGTTTATGAGTTCATTGTGTCTGACGAAGTGCCGGGCGGAATTGTCAGGATAACCAGCACCATTCCCGGCTCCGAGCCAGGCTCCGATGTGCTGAGGAAGCAATACATGTCATTCAAGTCGCAGGAGGCAAAATGACCGGGAGAACTTCTGCAGCCACCGGCTGGCTGGCCGGCATCACCGGTCTCTCGATGCTGCTGGTCATCGGACCGGCAAGCGGGCAGGACAAAGGCTTTATCAATGACTATCCGACGTCCGCACGGGCCGACTATGTATTCGGCTGCATGGCCGTCAACGGCCAGACCCGCGATGCACTGGAAAGGTGTTCGTGCTCCATCGACCTGATCGCCTCAATTCTCACATACGATGAATATGTCGGCGCTGAAACCGTGCTGATGGTTGCGCAAAAGGGCGGTGAGAACACTTCCATATTTCGCACAGCACCGCTAATGCGAAACAAGGTTGATGCCTTGCGCCGGGCGCAGGCGGAAGCCGAGGTGAGATGCTTCTGATCAGGAGTCTTGTGCCGGCCATGACTTTTTGAAGACCTGGCCATCCGTGTCTGACGCGTTGACCAGGAAATCACCGCTGCCTGCCGCCTTGTAGAAGAATCTGATGTTCGGATCCTCACTCAGCGAGATACCGCCTTCAACTTTCAGGACCAGATCGTCGCCGCGTTTCACTTCGATGGAATCCACAAAATGCGCCGGTATGTGCAACATGGTGACCTGATCCATCTGCAACCCGGAATTGTTGGGATGACGGATCATGATCTGGGCTTCGCGAGTGCCGTTTGATTGCTCAAGCACTCTGGATTCTCCGGCCTTGAAAACCCGTAGTTTCATTTTACCCATCAGGGCGCGCGCGGCTTCGGCGTCCTTTGATGCCGGCGCAGAACAGCCGCCGGACGCCTTGACGAATTTCTTGATCATGAATTGCCTGCCGTCTTCGGTTTCGCCGATGGCGCGGACCCAGGAATAACTGTTCACGCGGAACCGGGACGAGAACGAAGCCGACGCGGCAGCCGGGCCAAATGTAAACTCTGCGGCCATGGGCGCGGGGTTTTCGTCAATGACGACTGTCACTTTCCGGATGCCGCTGTCCGGCTGCACCTTGATGACAATGGGAACGATTGCAGCATCTTCTGCCCGGTAGGGCGCGTCCATGCTCATCACGTCTTCGCCGTTCAGGAACGCGGTTTTCTCAAAAATATCACCTTGGATTGACTGCCATGTGGTCTCTGGTGGCGTGTTGCCTGCGAACGCGGGTACCGGCAGCATCAGAGCCGCACAAAGAGAGGTGATAATGGCAATCTTTCGCATCGAGTATCTTCCTTCTCGGCAAGCCGGGTTTTCCTGGCGGCAGAAATCGTTTTTTGTATACACTATTCCGACAAAACCGCCAATTGCGGTCGCGCTAATGTGATTGCCCGGGAGTTTAACATTCAAGCCTCGCCGGATAGGAAAAATCTTGCGTTGGCATCTTTGAAACTTTGCAGATCTGCCGGATTGGTGCGTTGCTTCCGGCTCAAAGTAACAGCCAGCTCGCCGGTAATCCGGGCCGGGCCCGGGCTCAGAAAAATCAACCGGTCAGCCAGCGACAGCGCTTCCCGCCAGTCGTGGGTGACAAACAGGACACTGGCGGGGTTGTCTGCCAGCATGGTTATCAGCAGATTGCGCAATCGGTCCGCCAGCGTCTCGTCAAGAGACACGAACGGTTCATCCATCAGCAGCAGTTGCGGCCGCAGCACGAAGGCGCGTGCCAGCGAGGCGCGACGCTGCATGCCCATCGACAATTGCTGCGGATAGATGTCTTCCGAGCCTGCCAGTCCGACGGATTCGAGCAGGGACGCAATCGTGCCTGCGTGGTCCTGCGGGTTGGAAAACACCAGTTCGATGTTCCGGCGAACCGTGCGCCACGGCAAGAGTGTCGGCGACTGGAAAACATACGCCATTTTGTCCTTAAGACCGGCGGCATATTCCACGGTCCCGGTATAGTCGTCATCAAGCCCGGCAGCGATCTGAAGCATGGTGGTCTTGCCACACCCGGACGGGCCCAACACCGCAACAAATTCGTTTGCGGCGATTTCGATTTCGATGTTTTCGATAGCGTTCAACTCGCCGTCTGACCTGGCAAAGGGCTTGTGCCTGATGGCGATCTTCAATGCTGTCATGCGCGCCACCGCACCACTGACTGTTGCCAGGGCTGCAGAAGGAAGGTCTCGATCAGCTGCACGACCACGATGAACGAAATCGCATATGCCAGAATGGCAGCGACATCAAACAACTGAAAGTACAGGTGGATCTGAAAGCCGACGCCATTGCTGCGGCCTAGCAACTCAACCACCAGCACGATTTTCCAGACCAGTGCCAGGCCGGACCTGGCCGCAGCGGCAAAATAGGGCGCCAGTTGCGGCAGCAGAACATGCCGCAGAGCTTTCCAGCGGCTGAACCTGTACGCCGTGGCCAGTTGGTCATAGACAGGATCGAGCGCCCTTGTGCCCTCGCGCAGCGTAACAGCCACATTGGGAATCTTGTTGATTGCCACGGCCAGAACGGTCGCAACTTCAGTAAGTCCGAACCAGATGAAGCACAGCACGATCGTTACAAGAGCGGGAAGGTTGAGGAAGAACATCAGCCAGCCGTCAAACAACCGGTCGGCCCAGACCTGCTTGCCCATGGCAATTCCTATGGCAGAGCCAATGACCATGGCGACGGTAAAGCTGGCTGCGACACGCATCAGCGTCATTGCAACATGAAACAACAACTCTCCGCTCGCGAGCTCAATCGCCAATACGGAAAACACCTCCTGCGGTGACGGCAGGTACCGGCTTTGAACGACAAATGCTGCACCCCACCAGACCACAAGCAGGCTGATGACAGATGTCATCATCCATGAGATGCGGCCGAGTATGCTGATGGGGTGAGATGCCATTACTGCGATGATTGCGCTTTGAACACATCAGGGTCAAATGATACGCCGCGTCCGACCACTTTGGCCCCACCGGTTTGCAACAGCAGGTCAAACAGGGCTTTCGAACTGCCGGTGTCTGCCGGCGTCCAGCCCTGCAGGCGGCCCGCCCTGAAACGCTGCCTCAATGTTTCAAATTCTGCATCTGATTTTACGCCCATGCGAGGTCTGATGCGATCCCATTCTGCATCACTTTCCAGCAGGAGTTGCGAGGCAGAATCCACCGACCGCATGAAGCCCGCGAAAGCGAGTTGTTGTGATGGTGATGATGGCTTGCGAAACAGAAACCCGATCAGGGGGGGCGGGTTCTTTATGCCCAGTTCGAGCATGAAGTCGTCGACACCGAACAGTTGTTGAAAGCCTGCTGCTTCCAGTTTTGCCGCAAAATGCCAATAAATCAGAACCGCATCGAGATCGCCATTGCGCATTTGCTCTGCCAACAGGGGAGGTGCTGCATATACCGGTTGGGCGATATCCGCGATATCTCCGATGTTTTGTTTTCTGCTCAACGCGCGCAGCAGCAACCAGCTCTTGTCCAGCGGGCCGCCTGCAACGCCGACCTTACGCCCCTTGAGATCCGCGATGGATGAAATCGGGGAGTTCTTTTTGACGATCAGCGCGCCGAGGGTTCTGGAGTAGGGGTGAAATACAAGTTTCTCGCCGGCGCTTCGTTCCCTGAGCGCCCAGAACCAATCGGCGACGACCGTGTCAACTTCGCCGGCCAGAAGCGCAACCGACGTGGCATCGCGGCGCGCCAGCTCGAGTTGCTCGAGGCGGTACCCTTCACGCTGGTCCAGCCTGTTGTGCTGCACCACATCCAGCAACCAGTTCACGGTGCCGAATTTCAGGACACCGGCCTTGATGACGGGCTCAGCACGGCTGGACTGTGGTCCTGCCATCGCCGCCATTGTTACGAACGCGACAATCAGCGCCTTTACGAGGCGTGCCGTGATCCCTGAATGCTGTCTGTGGTTGCTGCCTGACTGGTCGGCCACTATTCGACCCTTTCGATTGATTGGCATGCCAGTTGTATTGCACATAACTCACGCTCTCTTCAATGGATTGACAGGTTTGTCCGGCATCCTTCATAGTTATTTTTGAATTCACATAGTCATAATTAAATAAGAAAATAATAAGTATTGGACTTGTTCTTGTCTGCGAAACGTTCCAGAAGATTGAGCTGGCTGGTCAGCCTGGTGGTCTGCGCGCACCTGACCACAGCCGCAGCAGCGGCGGACAAGGTGAGCATTGGGTATTTGCACGCTGTTGAAAAGGGGCGGTTGACCATTTCAGTGCTTGATCAGCCGCCGAATAACCTTGGCCTGGCCGGCGCGGAAGTCGGGATCAATGACAACAACACCACCGGTCGTTTCATGGGGCAGGAGTTCTCACTGGATAATGTAAAGCTGTCACCGGATGAAAACATTGTTCCGGCCCTGGACAAATTGTATGGGCAGGGCGTCCGGTTTTTCGTCCTGGACGTTTCCGCAGACAACGTCCTGAAAGCGGCAGATCATTTCAAAAGCAGGGACGTGGTGATCTTCAATGCCGGTGCAAAAGACAACAGGCTGCGCAATGAGGACTGCCGAAGCAATGTCATCCACACGGCGCCCAGCCGGGCAATTCTTGCCGACGGTCTTGCGCAATATCTGATCTGGAAGAAATGGCGTAACTGGTTCCTGGTGTTCGGATCAAACCCGGCCGACCGGTCCTGGGCGGACTCATTGCGTCGCGCCGCAACCCGGTATGGCGCCAAAATCGTAAGTGAAAAAGAATATGTCGATACCGGCGGTGCCCGCCAGACGGATTCCGGGCATGCCCAGGTTCAAAAGCAGATGCCGGTATTTTCGCAAGACGCTGAAGATCACGACGTGGTTGTGGTCGCAGACGAAAGCGAAGTGTTCGGCACCTACCTGCCGTATCGCACATGGTTGCCGCGGCCGGTCACAGGCTCCGCCGGACTGCAGGCGGTAAGCTGGCATCCGGCCTTTGAAGGCTGGGGGGCAGCTCAAATTCAGAACCGGTTTGCCAAGCACGCGGGGCGGCGAATGAACGGTATCGATATGCAGGCCTGGACGGCCATACGGATGGTCGGCGAGGCCGCCACGCGCACAAAATCTGCTGATCCGGCAAAGATTGATGCCTATATCAAGGATCCGGCTTTTTCCATCGCGGCGTTCAAGGGTCAGAAAATCACCCTGCGCGGCTGGAACCTGCAACTGCGGCAGCCGGTATTGCTGGCAGATGGCAGGAACGTGGTGTCCGTCTCGCCGCAAGCAGGCTTTCTGCATCAGTTTTCCGAGCTTGATACGCTGGGCTATGACAAGCCGGAATCCAGCTGCAAGCTCGAAAAATGACTTTGGACAGAGGTACAACCATGAAAAAAACTGCTCTCGCACTGCTGGCCGCAACCTGCATGACCTGTCTGGTGAGCCTGCCGGCTGCAGCGTTCACGGCCTATGTGTCGAATGAAAAAGGTAATTCGATCAGCGTGATCGATACCGACACCAAGGAGGTGGTGAAAACCATCAAGACCGGCAACCGGCCGCGTGGCATCACGATGTCACATGATGGCAAGTTCATTTATGTGTGTGTCAGTGACGACGATACCATTGAAGTCATTGATGCCAAGACCCATCAGATCGTCGGCACGCTGCCGTCGGGGCCTGACCCGGAACTGTTCGTTCTGTCGCCCGATGGCAAGCGGCTCTACGTGGCCAACGAAGATGACAACCTGGTCACCGTCATCAATCTTGAAGACAATTCCGTCGTCAATGAAATTCCGGTCGGTGTCGAGCCCGAAGGCATGGGCGTCTCACCGGATGGCAAGTTCGTGGTCAACACGTCGGAGACCACCAACATGGCGCATTTCATCGACACCGACAGTTTCGAGATAACCCACAATGTGCTGGTCGATTCGCGGCCTCGTTTTGCTGAGTTCAAGTCCGACGGATCTGAAGTCTGGGTATCGTCGGAGATCGGCGGTACGGTCAGTGTCATCGACAACGCATCGCGCGAGATCAAGCACAAGATATCGTTTGCGATACAAGGGGTGGTGACGGAAGCCATCCAGCCGGTCGGCGTACGCATAACCAGGGACGGCAAGAAGGCATTCGTGTCGCTTGGACCATCCAACCGGGTGGCCATGATAAATGCCGAGACCTACGAAGTTGAGAAATATATCCTGGTAGGCCAGAGAGTGTGGCAACTCGCCTTCACCCCGGACGAGAAGTACGTGATCTCAACCAACGGAAATTCGAACGACGTCACCTTTATCGAGGTTGCAAGCGGCAAGGCTGTCAAGTCGGTTGCTGTGGGCCAGCTTCCGTGGGGTGTTGTTGTGTCGCCCAATTGAAACCCAACAGAAACCGGAGTGATTGTCTCATGCAACCTGCCAAACTGATTGCCCTGTCCGCCCTGTCCATGCTGCTGGCCGTTCCGGCCCACGCAGACGACGATGATGATGTAAAGCGCACCCGATCCAGCCAGACCGTTCCTGAGCTGAAGCTCGGCAAGGAGGGGGATCAGTTTGCCGTCAACAAGACAGATTTCAAGCTGATCTCGGGGCAGGGATATCGCTGGAAGATCAGTGCGGCGGGTGAGTTGGAGTATAAATTCA
>CALHUA010000159.1 GCA_938039915.1 uncultured Anderseniella sp. | reverse complement strand
GAAAAGGAAAGATCGAAAAGTAGGCTATAAATCCAACTGTAAATAAAAGCTGAGGTGCCAGGATCGAACGATCGGTTATCGCATTCACTTTCTTATCGTTATTCGGCAAAAAATCGAGTGTATGAAAATTGAACTCATTTTGCCGATTAACTTGTTCCACAGATGGAACCGAATACCCAATGTAGTATTGAAGCCAATTGGTTTCCTCACCAAAGAAAAGTACGCAAAAAACCATCCAGATCCATGCAAGGCGGCTCGACCCGTGCCGCCATATTGCGATGGCGCATGCAATAGCGCCCGCTACGTAGAACAAAGCCGAAAGAGTTTCGAAAAATCCATATTCCCGGGTCAAAATCTTCGCGCGATCAACGTCCCCGATGTAACTAAAGTAAAACGACGATATCCCAATGATGAACAGCAACACCGCAAGATACGTATCGGCAATATTGCCGCGATCTGTCTGTACGTTCTTATATTTGGCGTCGTCGACCATCAACTTGTATCCCGCTTTAAAATTCGGCCGGCAACCCTCCTGGACCCACCAGGATAGAATGAAAAACAATGCTGACCCAATGGGCACCGATCCGGCGATTGTAACAATACGGAACCGCAGTCCGCAACACTGAGGCGCACCCGCCAACATGTTTACCCGTAGTGCCTGGAGTGTTCTGAGCAATGGATTTACAGTTACGGTTTAAAAAGGCATCAAGTTAATTCTGCCTGCGCGCAACCGATGAGTGAGTCTCAGGCAGAGAATTGTAAGGCCTGTGTGCATGTGCCGATTTTTCGGCAGCTGGCCTCTTGATCAAACCATTCAATCAGAAAGAGATCCAGCCTTCCGAAGATCGGCCAGGATAGGGTGCGGATAGTTGCGAGGTACGGATACCACGCAGAACGGCTCGACGATATCCAGCGTGAACGGTGCCGTTTGCAGGAGACCGGAGCGGATCTTGTCGGAAAGCACGATCGGGCGCGCAATGGCCAGCCACGATATTGCTGAGCAGGAAACTTGAGAGGCTTCAATATCAACAGCTCACCCAGAGCCATCACGCCGGACACAAACACGTCTCATTCATGACAGACCATTCTCCACTTGAGTGGGGGGAGGCAAGCGACCACTTCTTTCACTGACGCCAATAGGCCGCGTTTGCGGAGGAAGCCATGTTTAAACAGATTGCACTTGGACTGACGATGAGCTGCTGCATGTCAGTTGCGGCATTTGCGGAAGAATGCAAGCCGTCCAAATGGGGTCCTGACGATGAAATCGGCGCAGCCAATTATGTAACGCCGGAGCGCACCATGGCTGCTGCCAAGCTGGTCAAGACAGGTGAAAGCCATCCGCTCGGCATCGTTGTCGACCCCGACATGCCGGCGTTCCCGCCGCGCTCCACCAAGTTGCGGGTAATCGCGCCAAACCAGATACAGGGTGCCGACAACTCCAAGGTGTTCGGCTACGACATGACCTACAATGACGACCTGGCCCAGTTGTGGTTCGGCACCGGCCCGCAGATTGACGGCCTTGGCCACCTGGGCGAAGGCAATCTCTACTACAACTGCAACAAAGCGGCAGACTTCGTCAAAATCACCGGCCTGACCAAACTCAGCGTGGACAAGTTTCCGCCCATGATTGCCCGGGGCGTGCTGATCGACATGGCGGAGCATTTCGGCGTTGAGGTGATGGAGGGCGGTCAGGCCATCACGACCGACGATATCAAGGCCGCCATGGCCAAGCAGAACGTCACCATCAATGAAGGAGACGTGGTGCTGATCCACACCGGCTGGACCGACGGCAAGCTGGCCAGTGCGCCCAAGGAATGGGTGAGCACGGAACCCGGCCTGGACAATGGCGCGGCAAAGCACCTGGCATCACTGGACCCGATGGCGGTCGGTGCCGACACCTGGGGACTGGACGTCGTCCCGCCGGTTGAAGGTGAGAAGGTGTTTTACGGCCACGTCGAGTTGTTGCGGAACAACGGCATCTACATCCTGGAGACCATGAACACCGGCCGCCTGGCCAAGGAGAATGTCGGTGAGTTCATGTTCGTCCTGGGACAGGCCCGCATCAAGGGTACGGTGCAGATGATCATCAACCCGGTTGCCATGTGGTGATCTGACAAGATTTTATCTCTACCGCGGGGCGCAATGCTCTGCGGCAGAGGTTGCGTTTTGCCAAACCGGTCACTTTTTGACCGCGCCGCGACCAGAAAGGCCAGGTCGGAAACGGACATCGGGCTGCCTGAACTCAAGGCAGGGCAGTCAGTAACAAGCCGGCAGGAGCCGCTTCGCCCGCCATCATGCCTTCATGCCAGGCCCGGGTCATGTTTGCAGCCGCCTGCGCAATTTCATCTTCGAAATGCATTCCTTCCGCAAGTGCCCGACCGGCGTCCGCAATCCGGGCTGCATCGCGCAGGTTTGCCCGGCACCATTCAATTTTGCTAACGAGATCACTCAAGTCAGCCTGCACCGGGACGTAATGCACCCATGGTTTGAAGCGGTCCGAATACCACAGTCGATATCTTCCGGGGCTTTCAGGCTTAAGTATACAACACCCCATCAAGAGCCGAATGAAGGTGCTTGACCAGGCCAGCGTGTTGCCATCAATTGCAATGTGGTAACGCACGTTAAGCCATTCCTCTGGCTCGACGCGGTGACCCAGAACGCCAGCAGCAGCCAGTTGTTGCACGTCAGCAAGAACATTTCCGGACTGGGCCACGCCCGCAATTCGTGCATCACAACCGGGAACGTCTCTGAGCAAAAGGCACATGCGCGTACGCGGCAGTAACCCTGGCGTGTCGGTCGTCATGCCAGGAATACTGATCATCCCCTTCTTTCCCGTCGATGAGCCGCGCCACAACACTGTATCGCGGCGTGACTGGAAAGCTGGCGCGTCCCGTGAGATTTCACGCACCTTGTTGTACCCTCTTGAAGTAATGAATTCGTTTTCCGGGATGAGAAGGCTGCCGGAATGGTTACCGCACAGGCTGACGATTCCCTGTCCGGATTCCTCACCATCAGAAAAATCTCCAACACCCCTGACGCCCTCACTACACCTGGCCAGTACCGTGGCCATCGCAGAAACCCTGGCGATGACGGTACTCGAACTGTAGGTCAGGGCAGTACGGGGCACTGCCAGATGCAGGGCGTGGCGTTGCCTGGAAAAGCCGAACAAGTGCCAGTCCAGTTCGGCGCTTGTTTCGTGCAGGATGACGGGCATTGCAGCTTTGCGGCGACACCTGCCTGCAAACCGGAGCACGGTCCTGGCCAGTGCCGGGCCAAATCTACCGGCAGACATGAGATCGGTAATCATGAAAGTTGTGCCAGATGACGTTTGCTAAAATGCTGCAGCCAAGCCTAATCGGTTTCACCAATCGCTGTCGAACAATTTGACCTGTAGATGCCATTGTCAAACCGTTCGTCGCAAGTTGCCGGATTATGCCCTGAGCGAATGCCTGCCGGTCTGTCAGCTTCCTGTCCATCTTCCATCAAACGTTCCCTCCATGACACCATCTAAACCGAAAGAGACCCGGCCTTCAGAAGATCGGCCAGGATAGGGTGCGGATAATTGCGGGGTACGGATACGGCGTAGAACGGCTCGACGGTATCCAGCGTGAACGGGGCCGATTGCAGGAGGCCGGAGCGAACCTCGTCGGCAAATACGATCGGGCGCGCGTGGCGCTCGCCGGTGCCGTGATCGGGTTGTGATAAAGGCTGTTCAAGTCCGGTCTGCAGCAATGACACCTGCATCACCGGGGCAGGAATGGATCAGGCCTGCTGCCTGTGATCATCCGCAACGGTCTGCGTATGCGGTGGCTGCTCGCCGACCTGTTGCAGGCAGTCGGACAGTTTCTCATAGAGTTCAGGGTGCTGGCCGCTGTCGACGGTGGTGTGAAACCCCTCAACGTCAGGCATGGAGACATGAATTGAACCATCATCACTGTCGTACCATACGGCTATGTGGGAATAGGCGGATTTTCCCAATTTACTCATACTCATGGCGACCTCAACTACTTACTTTACTACCGATATCGTAACCTTTTGTTTACTTTTGGGTCAATCGCCGCCAGCCCGTTTGGTAAACAGGTGCAGGATACCCGCAGTATTGAGTCAAATTGGGGCAATGGACGGGCGGGTTGGCTTACAAAGCCTGGCAGTACGGAGATCCAGGCTCGCCCTAGCCGCGATCATTTGCCTTGAGCCACTCCGACACCGTTTCCAGCTTGTTGCGCAGATGCTGTTTGAGGATGATGCCGAGCTTGCGGCCGTCTCGGGCCTCAAGGGCGGCGAGAATTTCCTCATGTTCGGCCACCGCCTTGTCCCAGCGTTCACGGGTCATGTTGGCGAGATAACGCGCCCGGCGCACCCGGGCTGACAGCATGCGGTGCTGGGCGGCCAGGGTGTCGTTGCGGGCCGCTTTCAGGATGGCCGTGTGAATGGCCTCGTTGGCGGCGAAATACTCCGGCAGGCGCTGCGCCTTGTAATGTCCGATCATCTCGTGATGGGACTTGGCGACGGCGGCAATTTCCGCATCGGTGATCTTCTCACAGGCCAGTTCACCGGACAGGGCTTCCAATGCGCCCATTACCGGGAACACCTCTTCCAGGTCTTCAACCGTGACGGCTGTAACAGACGAACCGCGATTGGGGGTCAGGGTGACCAGGCCTTCCGATGCCAGCACCTTGAGCGCTTCGCGCATCGGTGTGCGCGATACATTGTAGCGTTCGCACAGCTCTTTTTCCGGCACTTTTTCGCCTGGGGTCAATTCGCCTTCGATGATCAGCCGCTGCAGGCGTTCAACCAGTTCGTCATGCAGGGATCGCCGCACAATGGCTTCATCCATTGTAATGTTCATGCACCCGTTCCTTCCCTGTTATCCGCCCTGCCGTCGGCAATGGCCATCTCCAGCACGCGGGCCACGTGAATGGCATCGCGCTGAGCGCCGTCTGCGATCTGGTGCCGGCACGAGGTACCGTCCGCCACGATCAGTGTATCCGATTCTGCCGCGCGCACAGCCGGCAACAAGGACAGCTCGCCCATGGCCTGTGAAACTGCGTAGGTTTCCGACTGATAACCGAACGCGCCGGCCATGCCGCAGCACGAGCTTTCAACCGTCTCGACCGAAAGGCCCGGCACCAGTTTCAGGGCATCGGTTACACTGCCCATGACATTATGCGCTTTTTGGTGGCAATGACCATGCAGCAGCACATTGCGCTCCAGCTTTGAGAACTCGAACCTGTCCGCATTGGCAACCACGAACTCCTCAAACATCATCGCGGCAGCGGCTGTTTCGTCGGCTTCCGCCCCGAGCTTCATGGCCGTCAGTTCGTCGCGCAGTGTCAGCAGGCAGGACGGCTCCAGCCCGATAATTTTCGCCCCGGCACGCACCAGCGGCAGGTAGGCGGCGATCAGGCGCTCCGCCTCGACACGTGCTTCACCCACCAGGCCGGATGCCAGATAGGTCCTGCCGCAGCACGGCGGCCGGGACGAGCCTTCCGGCAAGGGCGACGCCACCTTGAATCCGCCTGCTGCCAGCACCTTGCGGGCGGCCAGCAGGTTCTCTCTATCGAAGTAAGTATTGAACGTGTCGCCGAACAGGATCACCGGCGGGCCGTCAGCCGGGCCGGCACTGCCACCATGGCGATAACTGTCGGAGCGCCATTTCGGCAAACTGCGCTGGCGCGACAGTCCCGCAATGGTTTCACTCAGTCCGGCCAGCCCCGGCACCGTGTCGCGGGCATTCGCCAGCCACGGCATCCTGGCGAGGAAGGGAGCGTAGCGCGGCATGTGGGCCACCAGCCGGTCACGCAGGGACAGTCCTGCCTTCGCCACCCGGGCTGCGGCCACCTCGATTTTCATCCGGGCCATGTCAACACCGGTCGGGCATTCACGCTGGCACGCCTTGCAGCCGACACACAGTTTCATGGTGTCGGCCATGGCATCACTTGCCAGTGCATCGGGGCCCAGTTGCCCTGATATGGCAAGCCGCAGTGAATTGGCCCGCCCGCGTGTCAGATGGGCCTCGTCGCGGGTGACCCGATAGGACGGACACATG
>CALHUA010000158.1 GCA_938039915.1 uncultured Anderseniella sp. | reverse complement strand
ATCGAGGATTTTCGTACCGAAATGTTTACCGTTCGCAAGAGCCTGCGCGAAGTGCAGCGCAACCTGCGGGCCGATATCGATGCGCTGGGCACCAGGGTCAAGGTGGCCAATATAGCGATTGTGCCTCTGTTCATAGCCGTGATTGGTTTCTTGCTGTTGTGGCGCCGGCGCGCGCGGGCAAATGCCTCCAAGACCAGGGGAGTGCAGCAATGACACCTCGAAGCGTAATGGTGCTGGCGGTTGCAGCGGCCGTATCTGTGGCAGGTGCTACCTGGCAGTTGCAGGCAAACTCGTCCGGATATGAAGAGGCGCAGCGCGGCGAGCGGCTGCTGCCGAACCTGTTGGCCAAGGCCAACGATGTGGCTGCCATCGTTATCAGCCAGGCGGACAACAGCGTTCGTATTGAACGCGCCGGTACATCCTACGTGCTCGGCGGTTCAGGCTATCCGGTGAAGGGTGGCAAGTTCCAGACGGCAATCGTGGCCACTGCCAGTCTTGAAAAATTCGATGCCAAGACCGCCCGTCCTGACAAGTATCCGCTGATCGAGGTTGAGCCGCCTCAGGACAAGGCGGCGAAGAGCCGATTGATCAGGTTTGAAGACGCGAGCGGAAATGATCTGGGCGAAATCATCCTGGGCAAAAAAGCGCGTGGCCGCTTGGGCGGCGCTGTCGGTGACGGCCAATATGTCAGGCTGCCCGGCGACGCCCAGAGCTGGCTGGCGCGCGGTGTTGTCGACGCCGACGTCAAACTTGAAACCTGGGTCGACAACGCGATTACCGACATGAATGTCGAGTTTGTGGTGCGCGCGGTCTTCCAGCCCACCGGAGGCCCTGAACTGATGGTGCGGCGCACCGGTGTGACAGAAGGCGGTCAGCCCAAGTTCGAGTTGAACGGCGTACCCGACGGCAGGAAGCCAAAGAACGACCTGACGCTGAGATATGCCGCAACTGATCTGGGCAACGTCAACTTCGTGGATGTGCGCAAGGATCAAGGCGGAGATGTCGTGCAGCGGGCAACCCTGATGATGGCGGATGGACTGACAGCCGAGTTCCGCATTGCCGCAGATGACTGGGTGAGCCTTCACGTCATAAATGACGGCAAGGACAAGACCACCACCAAGGATCTCAAGGCCCGCACGAAGGGCTGGCAGTACAAGCTGGCCGACTACAAACTGAAGCAGCTGCAGCTGACCATGCCGGATCTGACTGAAGCCGCGACCGAGTGAGCCTAGAGCTCTAGTGATCCAGCGTGAACAGCTGTACGGCTTTTGCGTCCACATAGGCGAAGCACCCGGCCAGTTGCGGCAGGAACGGTGTGGATGAGTAGGCCCCGATGGCGCCCTGTGCCTCCAGCCGTCCGGCATAGCCTGCACTGTCGCCGAACGTCACCCAGGTTCCTGGCATCCATGTCGGGCGAACAGGCCTTCCGCCCGCCTGGATAATATTTCCAAACACTTTGTCTTCGGTCATGGATGGCGGAAACACCGCCAACATGGTGCCGGACTGCTCCGGGTTGACCCGCCCGAAGTGCATGAACAGTGCAAACCCGGACAGCCAGATCAGCATGACAGCGGCGAACAAGGCGCCGGCTGTTCCGTGCCCTGGCCACTTCATGTCTTACGCCTGCGCGCTGCCCGGCACTGAAAAGGCCGGCGCACGCATCTCCTTGATCGGCCAGTGCATCAGGGCTGCAAACAGGCCAAGCGCCACGCCGATCCACCACACGGTGTCATAGCTGCCGGTTTGGTCATACAGCCTGCCGCCCAGCCACACGCCCAGGAACGAGCCGACCTGATGGGACAAGAACACGATGCCATACAGCATGGCCATGTACCGGGTGCCGCAAATCACCGTCACCAGACCCATGGTCAGCGGAACCGTCGACAACCACAACAGGCCCAAACAGGCGGAAAACACCACGGCTGTCAGTGGCGTGATCGGCAGCACGAAGAACACGGTCATAGCAACCGAGCGAGCCAGGTACAGCAGTGTCAGGCTATTGCGTTTCGAAAATTTGCCGCCGACTACTCCTGCCGTATAGGCACCGGCAATGTTGAACAGGCCGACAATGCCGATGGACCAGGCCGCAAGCTGCGGATTAATGCCTTCCTGCACCAGCAGGGGCGGAAAGTGAACCGTCATGAAAGCTACCTGAAACCCGCAGACGAAGAAGCCGAGTGTCAACAGGATGAAACTTGCATTGCTTACTGCGCGTGACAGGGCCTGGGAGATGTTCATTTCAAGTTCGGTTTCATCGCGCGCCACGCCGCCACGTGCCGCCCGCAGCGGCAGCACCAGCGCAAACATGAACAGCACGGACGCGGCGAGCAGCAGCAATGCCATTTGCCAGCCAAAGCCGGAGATGAACGCCTGTCCCAGCGGGGCAAACACGAACTGTCCCATGGAACTGGCCGCGGTGGCTATGCCGAATGACCATGAGCGTTTTTCCGGCGGCACCAGACGGGCAAACGATGCCATGATCACCGAGAACGAAGTCATGGCGATGCCAAGCCCCATCAGCAGGCCACCGGACAGCATCAACAGGAATACACTGTCTGCAAGTGACATCATGGCCAGGCCGGCCGCGTAAATGACCGCTCCCGCGATGATGACGCGGAAGGTGCCGAACTTGTCGGCAAAAGCCCCGGCAAACGGCTGCGCTATGCCCCAGATCAGATTCTGCAGGGCCATGGCCAGGGCAAAGGTTTCGCGGCCCCAGCCATTGGCTTCCGTTATCGGCGCGGTGAACAGGCCCATGGTGGAGCGTGCGCCGAAAGCAATCAGGGCAATCAGACAACCGCATACGATAACCAGCATGGGGTTAATTGACGGGGCAGGGGAAGGTGCCGTGGTGGCTGTCATCGGAAGTTCCTGAACCTGTCACTGAACTGACATAAGTCAATGCGGACGTTGGGACTTCGGGATACCCTTCGATCTGCAGAACTATAAGGTAAGGGAGGTCTCATGGCCGAAGAATCTCACGAAGCGTCGACGGAGTCTACTGACACGGCGCCAGCCGGCAATGCTAAATCCAATGGTCAGCTATTACCCGGCGACATTGCTTCGGCTGCTGCCGGCGATGAACGCGACAAGATCCGCCGGGTGTTTGAGGGAGGCGAGTATCCCTACAAGACCAAGATTCGCAGGCCTGCCTATGAAAAACAAAAGGCTGAACTGCAGGTTGAGCTGCTGAAGGTCCAGGAGTGGGTAAAGCAGACCGATCAACGCATCGTCTTGTTGTTCGAGGGCCGTGATGCAGCCGGCAAAGGTGGCACCATCAAGCGCTTTACCGAGCATCTCAATCCACGTGGTGCGCGTGTCGTGGCGCTGGAAAAGCCCACCGACCGTGAAAAGACGCAATGGTACTTCCAGCGCTATGTCGAGCATCTGCCGTCCGGGGGTGAAATCGTTTTTTTCGACCGGTCCTGGTACAACAGGGCAGGTGTGGAGCGGGTCATGGGATTTTGCTCAGCCAATGAGTATCTTGAGTTCATGCGCCAGACTCCTGACTTTGAACGCATGATCGTGCGCAGCGGCATAAGAGTGTTCAAATACTGGTTTTCGGTCACCCGGGATGAACAGTTGCGGCGGTTCCAGTCGCGCGAGGTTGAACCCCTGAAAAAGTGGAAGTTATCGCCGATCGACCGGGCCTCGCTGGACAAGTGGGACGACTATACCGAAGCCAAGGAGGCCATGTTCTTCTATACAGACACCGCAGATGCGCCCTGGACGATCATCAAGTCAAATGACAAGAAGCGGGCCCGGTTGAACTGCATGCGCCATTTCCTGTCGTCTCTGCCGTATCCCGGCAAGAACGCCAAGGTTGTCAGGGCTCCAAATTCGCTGATCGTAGGGTCCGGTGGTGATGTCATCGGCCGCAGCGATCATGTGCTGGGCAGCTCGCTGCATCCCGATCAGCGCAAGGGTGGGTAAGGGGTGGCCTCAGGCCCCGGACACAATGGCAGCCACTTTATGTTCAGGTCCTTCAATGCTGATCGCAACACCGGTTTCGGTGTAGTCGCGGCTGACCACTGTCAGGCCTGCTGCATTGATGAGCTGCTCCAGGTTTGACATGTTCTCAAAGGGACACCTGATGGTGCGTGCAATGATACGATGCCAGGGCACCAGGGTTGCAGCGTCGATTGTGCGCAGTGCTGTGCCGGCATAAGCGCGCGCCAGTCCACCTGTTCCCAGTCTGGTGCCGCCGAAATAACGCACGATGATAATGCCGACGTCGACGAGATCTGCCCCGACCAATACCTTGAGTGTCGGCATGCCGGACGTACCCGCCGGCTCGCCATCGTCCCTGGCGCCTTCCTCGATGCGGTTGTCAGGCAAGATGCGGCGGAAGGCCGTCACATGATGCGAGGCTTTGCGGTGCTCTGTACGCAAGGCTGCAAGCTTGTCGTCGAATTCAGGCCACTGCACCAGATGACCGATGAAGCGGGAACCTTTTTCGTCAAGTTCTGCGGTGGCAGGTCTGGATGTTGTGAAATGGGGCACTTAGCGAACAGGACAGCAAAAAAGCTTCCAGATCAATGATCTGAAAGCTTTTTTCTGTCGTTGGTCTCAATCACGTCCGGTTATCTCGGACGGCAGCGTTCGTATCTCATGCAACCGTCGTAGTTGCCGCCGCCATAGCCCCAGTTGCGCACGCAGGCGCGATGGGCGCGACGGCAGGATCTGCTGCCGCGGTAGGATCGGCGATAGGACCGGCGGACGCGTGGCCGGTAATAATAGTCGTTGTAATACCCGTATGGGTACCCGCCATAGTATCCACCGTAATAATACGGACGACCAAACCCAAAGCCGATATACGGTCCGCCGTGCCTGCGATGGCGCCATCTTCTGTGCCGGTGCCGGCGCTTCCGGCGGTGTACCTTGGTTACCTTGGACGCTTCACGCAAAGTGTCGGCGATACCGGCACTTGCAATGCCGCTTGCGGCAGGCGTGGCTGAAACCCCGGTGGCACCCATAAACAAGGCCCCGGCGGCCAACAACGCAGCGCAAGCGAAAGACTTGAGATTGCTTCCACTCATGTCACTTCCTTTCGAGCTAGCCCCTC
Source organism: uncultured Anderseniella sp. (assembly GCA_938039915.1). Classification (GTDB taxonomy): domain Bacteria; phylum Pseudomonadota; class Alphaproteobacteria; order Rhizobiales; family Aestuariivirgaceae; genus Anderseniella. The sequence continues at coordinate 3,844 of CALHUA010000158.1, read as the reverse complement.
GATGCAGGGAAGTTAGCGCCTCAGTTATGGCAATGTTTTGACAGAAATCAAAAAGGCTCCCCGTGCATGGCAGGAGAGCCTCAGACGCAGTTCAGCGGCAGAAAAGCTGCCGTTAGGTCAAGCGGTTGCGTTGGCTTCCTTAACCTCGATACCGCCGCTGGCGAACGTGTCTTTCAGCTCGCCGTTCTGGAACATTTCGGTGATGATATCGCAACCGCCGACAAACTCTCCCTTTACATAAAGCTGCGGGATGGTTGGCCAGTCGGAGAACTCCTTGATGCCGTTGCGCAGGTCATCGGACTGCAACACGTTGACACCAGCATAAGGCACACCGAGAAAATCGAGCATCTGAACGACCCGGCCGGAAAACCCGCACTGCGGCTGGTCAGGAGTGCCTTTCATGAAAAGCACCACATCGTTGGTTTTGACGGCATTGCCGATCCATTCATTGATTGGGTTGGTCATATTGATCTCCATGGCTCCGGTGCGAAGGCGCCGGCTAATTCGCGTTGTCCCAGTCTTACACTTCCCGCTCACCAGTTTCCAGTGTCAGCGATCGCGGGGGAGGTAAACTCAATGCCAGACCTAATCCGGCGCGCTGGTCGTCAGTGCCAGGGCGTGCAGTTCGCCGCCCATCTTGCCCTTGAGCGCAGCATATACCATCTGGTGCTGGCGCACCTTTGGTTTGCCGCGAAATTCTTCCGACACAATGGTTGCTGACCAATGGTCATTGTCACCGGCCAGGTCTGTCAGTTCGATCTGCGCATCGGGGATGGCATCCTTGATCATGGCGGTGATTTCTTCGGCAGGCATCGGCATGTAATTTCCTTTAAGCGACTTCGGTTGCAGTGCTCATGAACTCCGGGAACCAGTCTTCATGCGCCTCACGCAACTTGTTGAGAGATATGGAGGCTTCACCCATGACAATCAACCCTGAGCCTGTGACCGTGCCGATCCGCGTGGCGGAAATGCCCATGTCTTCTGCCGCGCCGATCAGGCTGTGGGCGTCCATTGGTTTGCAGGTGAGCACGTAACGCGCCTGGTCTTCGCCAAACAGAGCCGCATGCGCTTCAACTTCACGGGGAAGTTCGATCTTGCAACCGATGCCGGACGCCAGCGCCATGTCTGACAACGCAGCCACCAGGCCGCCATCGGATATGTCGTGCACAGCCGTGGTGCGGCCTTTTCGAATTTTCATGCGCACGAAATCGCCATTGGCCTTTTCCCGTTCCAGGTGAACCGGTGGAGGGGTGCCTTCCTCCCGGCCCAAAATTTCGCGCAGATACATGGATTGGCCAAGATGGGTACCATGGCCACCGATGAGGATGATCGCATCACCTTCGTTCTTGAAAGCCAGCGTTGCCATTTGCGCAACGTCCGGCAGCAGGCCGACACCGCCTATGGCTGGGGTTGGCAGTATGCCCTTGCCGTGGGTTTCATTGTACAGTGACACATTGCCGGACACGACGGGAAAACTCAGGGCATTACAGGCCTCTCCAATGCCTTGCACCGCCTTGACGAAGGTTCCCATGATTTCCGGCTTTTCCGGATTGCCGAAGTTCAGGTTGTCGGTAATGGCAATCGGTTCCGCGCCGACGGCGGTAAGGTTGCGCCAGACTTCGGCAACCGCCTGCTTGCCGCCCTCGAACGGATCTGATTCCACATATCGTGGTGTGACGTCGGTACAAATTGCGACGGCCTTGCCGTCATCACTGACACGTACCACGGCAGCGTCGCCGCCCGGTGTCTGGGCCGAGTTGGACTGGATCAGATGATCATACTGTTCCCAGACCCAGCGCCGCGATGCCATGTCGGGCGACCCGATCAGCTTGATGACGGCTTCGCCCAGATCATTCGGGGCGGGGATGTCATCTATGGAAAGAGCGGCCGGAACTATAGGCTCAACCCAGGGCCTGTCATACTCAGGTGCTTCGTCGCCCAGTTCGCGGATCGGCAGATTGGCGACCTCTTCATCGTTCCACAAGCAGCGGAAGCGCAGATCATCGGTGGTCTTACCGACAATGGCGAAGTCGAGGCCCCATTTGTGGAAGATGGCTTCGGCCTCTTTTTCCTGTTCCGGGCGCAGCACCATCAGCATGCGCTCCTGGCTTTCCGACAACATCATTTCATAAGGTGTCATGCCGTCTTCGCGGCAAGGCACGGCATTGAGGTTCAATTCGACACCAAGGCCTCCCTTCGCACCCATTTCGACGGCGGAGCAGGTCAGGCCGGCTGCTCCCATGTCCTGAATGGCGATGACCGCGCCTGATGCCATCAGTTCCATGCAGGCTTCGAGCAGGCATTTTTCGGTGAACGGGTCGCCAACCTGCACCGTGGGGCGCTTTTCCTCGATCGAATCATCGAACTCTGCAGATGCCATGGTGGCGCCGTGAATCCCGTCACGACCGGTCTTCGCTCCGAGATAGACCACCGGCAGCCCGACTCCTTTGGCTTCTGAATAGAAAATCTTGTCTGCGTCTGCCAACCCGACCGCCATGGCGTTGACCAGTATGTTGCCGTTATAGCGCTCGTGAAAATTCACCTCGCCGCCGACTGTCGGTACACCGAAGGAATTGCCATAACCACCGATGCCGGCGACGACACCCGACACCAGGTGACGGGTTTTGGGATGATCCGGCGCGCCAAAACGCAGGGCGTTCAGGGCCGCGATCGGTCTGGCACCCATGGTGAAGACATCGCGCAGAATGCCGCCAACGCCGGTGCCGGCGCCCTGATAGGGTTCAATGAAGGAGGGATGGTTGTGGCTTTCCATCTTGAACACGATGGCCTGACCGTCGCCAATGTCGATGACCCCGGCATTTTCACCAGGCCCCTGAATGACGCGGTCGCCGGTGATCGGAAGTGTCTTGAGCCACTTCTTCGAAGACTTGTAGGAGCAGTGCTCATTCCACATGGCAGACACGATGCCCAGTTCGGTCAGGGTCGGCGTGCGGCCAATGAGCTTTTCAAAGCGGTCATACTCGTCCGGCTTTAGGCCGTGCTGAGCAACAAGTTCATCGGTGATAGCGACATTGTTGAGATAGGCTGGTTTGGCTGTCATGCGCGGGCGTGCTCAATCTATTGGGGCCGTCAGAAGCATGTCTTTTAGCGCAAGCACGTCCCGGGATACATGGCAAACTGAAAGTTTTGGACAGAGTGACGTGCGTCACACCGGCTCACGAAGAGTTTGGTTGTGGGGCGTATCGGGCCTGTTGCACGGTTGCGCTAAGTTTCAGCAAACCGGAGACATGGCCATGACCAGCAAGCAGAACCAGACGCGGCGGACCTTTCTGGCAAAATCAGCCGCAATCGCGGCAACTGCCACCGGCATAACCGGTATGTCCGCTCATGGTGTTGTGGCCGCAGCAGGCAGACCTGCACCTGAGTGGGATCTGTCAGGCTGGCTGAACGGTGACGGCGGCAGTGTTGCCGGCAACAGGGGGAAAGTCATCATCATCGACTTCTTCCAGCTTTGGTGCCCGGGCTGCAACAAATTTTCCGGACCTTTGATGAAACACTGGCAACAGGTGTTTGCTGACGACATCAAATCCGGACACCTGCAGATGGTGAAAATTCATACAGTTTTCGAGGGCCACAAATACCAGAACAACGACCGGCTGAAGGCCTATATCAAGGAAAAGGAAATCACCTTGCCTGTGGGTCTGGACCGGCACAAGGATGGCAGTCATCTGCCGCAGACGATGCTCGCCTACAATACGCGCGGGACACCTGAAACCGCTGTCATCGACAAGGACGGGGTTATCCGGTTCCAGGAGTTTGGGTTTTTTGAGTATAAGCAGGTGCAGATGCTGGTCACCAAACTGCTCAGCGAGGCCAAGGTATA
>CALHUA010000157.1 GCA_938039915.1 uncultured Anderseniella sp. | reverse complement strand
CGTTCGTTCGCGTCACGCTGTTGGTCACTGGGACATGACACCAAACTGGACACTGTCTGTTGGCCAGTGGTGGTTCACAGCAGCTCTGCTGCCGATCGGTGTGTCCACGGTTGACTTTGCAGGTTCATTGCTGACCTACTCGCGTACGCCTCAGGTTCGCCTGTCGTACTCAGACGGTCCTCTGTCCTGGGCAGTTGCCATCGAAAACCCAAGCTTCGAATCAGAAACCAACATGCCGAACATTGCAGGTTACCTGCAGTACGACATCGCTGGTGGTCACCAGTTCATCGTAACCGGTGAAGTTGCTGACTTCGAACCAGCTGGCGATGACGAACTCGGTTGGGCTGTTCAGGTTGGTGCAAACTTCAACCTTGCTGATGTTGCAACCCTGACCGCTGGCTTCGGCTACGGTGAAGGTCTGCTGACCAACAAGTTCGTGTTTGAAGACGGCTTTGACAATGTCAACTCCGGTGGTGATCCGCTTGAAGCACTTGCCTTCGTAGTTGGTCTGTCGTTCGGTCTGAGCGAAACCACAACCTTCAACACCATGTTCTCTTATGTTGAAGCTCTTGATGACCAGGATGGCGATGACCAGGCTGAAGAAGTGTACAAGGTACACGCCAACATCCTGTGGCAGCCTGTCAAGCAGATGCGCATGGGTTGGGAAGTTATCTGGGCTCAGTCTGAGTTCGAGAACGGCTTTGATGACGAAGACGGCGTTCGCGCTTCCTTCGCAACATGGTTCTTCTTCTAAGAACAACTTCATTACCTGAAATTGCAGGCCGGCCCGGAGTTCTCTCCGGGCCGGTTTTCGTTTGTCGGGTGTTCATTACAAACGGAAGAATTCGGCCAATGGTAACTCCGGCTCTTGCCTTCCAGTCTGTGCGTGATTAGGTCATATCACCATGACGTATCCTCCACCAAAGGCTCTGCACCACCTTCCACCTTCCCGCAACAAACGGGTCCGTAGCGCTATCGCGGCCATCCGGTTGCTGTTGCGCAGAAAGCAGCTGCAAGAAGCTGCGGTGCAGCTTCAGCAATTACAGCAGATGGACCCGGCCAATGTTGAAATCGCGCTGCTGCAGGCAGAATTACTGACACTTGCCGGTGATCATGACCGCTCATGTCAACTGTTGAAACAAATCCTGTCACAACATCCTGGTCTGGTACCGGCTCTGGTTTTGTCAGCACGTGCACACACATCAGCCCAACGCCATCTTGATGCGCTCGATGCCTTGCAACTGGCCCATGAACTTGGCCCTGACGACCATGGCATCGCAACGCAGCTGGCAGACACACTGACCATATTGCGCCGCACCGCAGACGCCGTGAAAGTTCTGGCGCCGGCTGCGCGCAAATCTAAATCATCCTCCGATCTCGCTCGGCTCGCCGCCCTGCACGACAAGGCAGAAAATCTGGACCTGTGCCTCGATACTTATGATCGCCTGAACCTGTCTCAGCCCGACCTGCATGTCCTCAAGGCCGGTGCGCTACTGGCACGCGGACGCAAAGCCGAAGCGCTCAGGTCAATCGAGGAAGCAAAACGTGCAGGGCCGGACAACGCATCATTGCGTCTGTTTATTGCGAAAAACTTTACCACAGAGTTCAACCCGACCCAGCAGGCACAGGAGATCGCCGCTATTCTCGCGTCCCCCGATAGCGCAGGCCTGCCGGTTGAAGACAAGGCGCGGCTGAATTTTGCCCTTGGCCTGGCCCACGAACGAAATGGCGATTTCGATGACGCCTTCGGCGCAATTGAACAGGCAAACCGGCATGCAGCGCCGGACACCTTCGCCAGCGACCAGCAACTGGAGAAGGTCGCACAGGGCATAGCCGATCACTTCACAAAAGCCCGGCTGGCCCAACTTGCACCTGCCGGTCATGCGTCCCGACAACCGGTGTTTGTAACCGGTCTGCCACGTTCGGGCACCACTTTGGTGGAACAGATTATCGCCAGTCATCCCGATGCAGCCTCTGTTGGTGAACTGGAGTTGATTCCGGCCCTGAAACAATCGCTGGTGTCGTTACAGTCGCGCGATATCAACCGGTGCGCACAGGCATGGCTTGCAGCCGTTCCTGCGGCGAGTTCCGGCCAGGCACGGGTCGTCGACAAGTCAATTTCCACCGCCCTTCACACAGGCCTTGCCGTGTTGATGTTTCCCAAGGCACCGATTGTGTTTGTAAGGCGGCACCCGATGGACATTTACTGGTCCGCCTATCGTGAGATGTTCGGCGCCAACGCCGTCACTTTCACCTATTCGCCGGAGATGCTCGTGCGCCGGATCAAATTCTGCGAACACATCATGTCTTTGTGGCAACAGCGGCTCCCGGACCGGATTCTGACTGTGAAATACGAGGACATAGTTATGAATACCGAAGCCCAGACGCGCGGGATTATCGCGCACACGGGACTTGAGTGGAGTGAAGATTGCCTGAGCTTTCACAAGTCGAACAATGTCGTGCGCACCGCATCAATGGCCCAGGTACGCGAGCCGGTATACATGTCATCAATTGGCAAGTGGCGGGCATACAGCAAACAGCTTGCACCGGTGACGTCCGCACTTGCCGACCTGATTGCGAATTATGAAAAGACGTCTTGATAATGCTTCCATCATCACCTGAAAAGATCTGGACGGAAGCGCGAACCCTTCAGACGAAAGGCAAACTGCAGCGCGCCCGGAAACTGTTCCTGCAAGCGCGAAAGCAGGCTCCCCGGGTTCCCGGTCTGGCGCTTGAACTTGGTGTTCTGGAAGCGCAGATGGGATTGTTCAAGCATGCCATCCCAACCTTGCTGGATGCCATAAAACTGGCACCTGCTTCGTCAAACGCACATTACAATCTTGCAGAAGTGTACCGTGCTGCAGGCCAGTATGCGCGTGCGGAAGCGTCCTTTCATGAGGCACTCAAGCTGGATCCCGGATACATTGAAGCGAAGTTCGGTCTTGGAGACGTTCTGCTGTCTCAAGGCAAAGCGTCCCTGGCGCTCCCGCAGCTGGAACAGGCCGCACAAAAACTGTCACAGGACGCCGAAGTGCAGACTGTGTTGGCGCAGGCGCTGCTGGAGCTTGACCAGCCACACCGCGCCCTGCCGGTACTGTCATCCGTTGTGCAGACACATCGCGACTATCTTGCCGGGCACATGGAATTTCTGCGCGCTCTGAACAACCACGCCAGGCCAAGCCAGGTTGCCCGCCAGGTCAGGTTGATGGAGGAAACCTTCGATATGGCCGATGTGATTGGGTCATTCGATCAGGACAATTCCGCCGGCATATCGGCACTCGAATTACTGGCAGACTCTTATCAGTCCGCAGCCATGCACGAACGCGCCCTGCATATCGGAAAAATTCTTCACCGCCGCAAGTCATCCCGTCGATCGGGCGCCATGTTGCTGGGCACACTTGCTGTCCAGGATGGCGATTTCGATGCTGCTGAAACCTGGTTCAATCAGGTCGTCGAGCTGCGTCCCGACGCCACTGACGCCATGTACAGATTATCTATCATAAATCGCCTCTCCCTGAACGCAGAGCCGTTGCTTCTCGATGAACTGGACAATACTGACACCGCATCTTCGTCGCACCGGCTGTATGCCGGGCTCGCACTCTACAGGTTGCTATCACGCAATGACCGGCCGCGAGATGCCTTCAAAGCGCTTTCGAAAGCCAAGGCTATCCGCGCGGGGGAGTTCCCCCACAACCCCGCGGCAGCAGAGCAGAGCAACGCCAGCAACAAACAGGTCTTCACGCCGGCCTTTTTTGAAAAACGCGGGTCTGAAGGCTATCCCGGGAAAGGCTGCATCTTCATCGTGGGCATGATGCGGTCCGGCACGACACTGACTGAACAGATTTTGGCTGCCCATTCGAAGGTCCATGCAGGCGGCGAGCGTGACGACATGATGTCGATCGTTGAAAGCCTGAGCCACGACCTGACCAAGTTACCTGATTTGCCGGCAGACTGGGCAGCCACCGTTGGCAGGAAACTGCACGAGGAAATGTTTAAGGACGCCGGCGACGCCACGTTTGCGACCGACAAGCTGCCGGGGAATGTCGATTATGCCGGCCTCATCAGGTTTTTGCTGCCGCAGGCCAGGTTCATCTATTGTCACCGCACGCCGCAAGATTGTGCATTATCGACGTTCGAGCAGAATTTCTCGACTGCTGTACGGTATTCATTCGATCTGAAAGCCATCGCCCACAAATACGCGATGCATGAGGATATAGCGAAGTACTGGATGGAGACCTGCAGGCTCGACATGCATGAACTGGATTATGACGCCATGGTGCACGACCCGGAACCGCATGTTCGCCGGATGCTGGACTTTGCCGGGCTCGAGTTCGAGGAAAACTGCCTGTATCCAAATGAAGTAAAACGTGAAATTCGAACCGCAAGCGTGTTTCAGGTGCGCCAGCCAATTTCTCCAAAATCAGTCGGTCGGTGGAAAACTTTTGAAGAACAACTCGAGCCGTTTACTGGTGAACTGACCCGTCTTCGCAAACAGCTGGGATTATCAAACACATGAAGTTCGCGGCAAACCTGTCGATGATGTTCACGGAAGTGGCGTTTCCAGATCGCTTTCAGGCGGCTGCGGAAGCCGGATTTTCTGCGGTGGAGTATCTGTTTCCCTATGAATGGTCACCGGATTTGCTGGCCTCAAACCTCAAGGACAACAAGCTGCAGCAAGTGCTGTTCAACTTGCCGCCTGGTGATTGGGACGCAGGCGAAAGAGGCATAGCCTCCCTGCCCGGGCGCGAGCAGGAATTCCACCAAGGTGTAGCAAAAGCCATCAAGTATGCCAGTAAACTCAATCTCACCAGGCTCCATTGCATGGCCGGATTGCGGGACCAGTCGATCGATGAGGCGGTTCAGCACGACACTTACATTGCCAATCTGCGAGATGCTGCCAGCCAATGTGCAGACAACGGAATCCAGTTGTTGATCGAACCAATCAACCCTGTCGATATGCCGGGTTACTTCCTGAATGATTTCGGGTTGGCGCAGGAAATTGTTTCCGCGGTAAGTGCCGGCAGACCGGGTTTGCTGAAACTGCAGTTTGACATCTACCATTGCCAGAAAATCCATGGTGATGTGCCGGCCTGGCTGGAAAAGTGCCGTGATCAAACCGCTCATTTGCAGATCGCCGGCGTGCCTGATCGTCATGAGCCGGATACAGGGCATCTGCCGTTGGCGGACATCATGGCCGCATGTCAGGCAATTCACCCTGATTTGTGGGTTGGCTGCGAATACCGCCCGAAAGGTCAAACCAGGGACGGGTTGGAATGGATGAAATCCTACTCCTGATGCTTGGCAGATGCATATTGGGTGATCGCAGCTTCATAGTCTGACCTCAGGCGCGCAAATATGCTGTCCCACTCATGATCGGAAATGGCAATCTCGCGAGCCCGCGCGCCAAACTCCTGCCGCATCCCTTCATTTGCAGCCAACTGCGCCACGCGCTCGATCATCAAATCTTCACGATCAACCGGCACCAGGAAGCCGGTTTCGCCTTCCCGAACCAGTGATCGCGAGCCGGTTGCATCGGCGGTAACCGACGGAAGGCCGCTCGCCATTGCCTCAAGTGTGACATTACCGAACGTTTCGGTGATGGACGGAAAGAAAAAGATGTCCGACGAGGCATATCCGGTTGCCAGTTCGTCACCATGCAGAAACCCTGCAAACACCGTGTCCGGCAATGCCTTGCGCATCCATCCTGCCTCGGGCCCATCCCCCAGCAATATGGTGCGATGTGCAATGCCTCGTTGTTTCAGTCCGGCAAACACCCGAGCCATCAACGCCATGTTCTTTTCCGCAACCAGGCGGCCGGCATAGGCGATCACCACATCGTCATCCGCGATGCCGTGTGCCTGCCGCCACTCTTTCGAGCGCCTAGCCGGATCAAACCGGTCATGATCCACACCACGTGTCCACAACCGCATATTGTGGGCGATACCCTGTCCGGCCAGTTCATCAATCATCGAGGCTGACGGCACATAGAGATGTTGACAGCGGGAGTAGAAAGCTCGCAGCTTCTTGTGGAACCAGGGTTCGAGAAACCCGAGCTTGTAGTACTGCAGATAGCCGTCAAAACGGGTGTGGAACGACGACACCACGGGCACCTGCATTTTTTCTGCAAAGTTCAAGGCGCTGTGGCCGGTAATGTCAGGCACGGCAATGTGAAACAGGTCCGGCTTGAACCGAACAATCTCATCCTTGAGTTGGGCCGTCAAACGCCGGCCTATGCGATATTCCTTGCGGGTCGGAATGGCGAAAGACGGCACCGGCAGCAATCTGCCCTGATGTTCCATGGCGGCTACTTCCGCCACCGGCGCGATGACCAGAACTTCAACGTTATTGCGTTCCAGCCAGCCCACAAGCCGGTTGAGTGTCAGTGACACGCCATCCTTGATGTAGTTGTAGTTGCCGGTGGTCAGCACGACCCGCAATGGTTCAGCCAAAACGCAAATCAACCTCTGGAAAACTGTCTTTCGCTGAGAAGAACCCCATCGCCTGCGACCTGTCAACGCATGGCTGGTACTGGAATGCCATGGTTGCTAAAAGATGTTTGAAATTCCGCGCTCAACCATCATCTGGTGACATGTTCAATTGCTGGTAATCCCTACGACTTTGACTGTCGCTTTCGTGGCATTGGCACTGGAGCGGTTTCTCGGATATCCGAGCCCCCTGCGCCGTCTGGTCGGCCATCCGGCAAACGGCCTCTACATGCTCAACGGGGTTTTTGCCGCACTGATACCCGATGCCGGTTCCGCACCCGCCCGACGCGTGATCATGGGAACCGCATTTTGTCTTCTGGCGATGAGTGTGACACTGGCGCTGGCAGTCGTGGCGACAACAACTCTTCGCGGCCTTCCATATGCCTGGTTCTGGGAAGGATTGCTGGCAGTGCCGTTCCTCGCACAATACGCGCTGAGGGTGCGTGCGCGCGCCGTTGCCGATGCGCTGGACACTGATCTGGCCGCCGCACACAATGCACTGTCACATCTGGTCAATCATGACCTGTCGCAACTGGACAAAAGCGAAACGGCACGCGGGTGCCTTGAAGCTGTTGCCGTAAACACCGCTACTGCTGTGGTGACCCCTGCCTTCTGGCTGGCCCTGTTCGGATTGCCCGGCATCATTGCAATCTCGGCCCTGTCTGCAGTGCAGCGCCGCCTGGCCGGAGACAACAAGGCGCGCCTGTTCGCCAAATCACTCGATACCGCCCTGAATTACCTGCCGGCGCGCCTGACCGGCGTGCTGTTCGCCGGTGCCGCCAGCATGACGTCGCCATCCGGCGGCGCACGTGCACTGGAAATGATCTGGCAGGATGCCGGCAAAGCGGGAAACCTGGTATCAGGCTGGCCGGAAAGTGCCATGGCCGGCGCACTGGATGTTCGTCTGGGAGGTCCCCGGCAGTACGGCGACACCTGGGTAGAGAGAAACTGGGTCGGAGACGGCATCGAGCATCTCACCATACAGGAGTTGCGGACCGGGCTTAAGCTGCTGGCCCAGACCCTCACACTGTTCACCTTGCTGGTTGGTATCGCGGCGGCCTTCGCCTGATGCCAAAGGACGCAGTCATTGTTTGATCTGACGGCACACGAAATTTGACATTGTGTCCGTTCGCTTCATAACTGGGTTACACCAAAGGAAGCAATTACTGACTCATTTGGTATTACGTACCTTCGACATATGAGCCCGCCGCATAATGAAATTTCATTTCGTCTCATCCCAGGCCCCTGAAGCAATCAAGGCAGCTCAAAAGCTGAAACATCTGTTTGGCCAGGCGCAACGCGAAGACGCAGACGTCATCGTGGCGCTTGGCGGAGACGGCCTGATGCTGGAGACGGTGCACACGGTACTTGAATCCGGTCAGGCCATATTCGGCATGAACCGCGGTTCGGTTGGTTTTCTGATGAACGAATTTGAAACCGGCGATTTGAGCGAACGCATCTCGGCGGCCACGGAAACAGTCATCCACCCGCTGAAAATGACCGTGACCGATAAAAAGGGAACCAGCCACTCTGCGCTTGCCTTCAACGAAGTATCCATGTTGCGCCAGCAACACCAGGCCGCCAAGCTGCGGATATCGATCGACGGCCAGGTGCGCCTCGGCGAGTTGGTATGCGACGGCATGATAGTCGCCACACCGGCAGGATCGACTGCCTACAACCTGTCGGCGCACGGTCCCATCCTGCCGATCGACTCGCCTTTGCTGGCCCTGACACCAATCAGCCCGTTTCGCCCCCGGCGATGGCGTGGTGCAATCCTGTCTCACGAAGCAGAGGTCGAAATCGAAATACTGGAGGCCGACAAGCGCCCGGTCTCAGCCGTTGCTGACCAGACTGAGTTTCGAGACGTGGTGAAGGTCGTGGTGAGCGAAGACGAAAAAAGATCTGCTCGATTGCTGTTTGATGACGGTCATTCTCTCGCAGAACGCGTATTGAACGAGCAATTCCAGTTTTGACACAGCGGGTTTAACCTTATGGTATCTGTCTGTTTAGACAGTATTAATCACAACCCCGTAAGTTCATCACTGTGAGTTGCGTAGCCGGCCTGTTGCCGGAACTGAGTATCGAAGCGCCGGGTTCCAGTCGAACTCGGCGCTTTTCTTTTGCAGACGGATCAGGCCGCCAAAAACTCAATTCATGGAGAGCAAGGCGCATAGGCGCGATGCCGCTGCCCCTGAATTCCGCCGTCATACCAGCAGGAAACAGGAAGTCCTATTTCAAGCTCACAGCGCACTCGCGCACAGGCATGATGACACCTGACGCAGATGCGCTGCGGGCAGTTTGAATGTATTGAAGTAGCTAGAGCCCTTCGCCCTGAAATTGAAGGCTGAAGGGTTCTAATGAACCTGGATGGAAGCTGGCCTGAGTTAGGCGGCTCTCGACATACCTTCTGACAGGCGCGAGACCAGGGTGCGGGTGCGGCCCTGGGTCAGTTGCGTCAACAAGCTGATAATACGCATGCGCTCATGGTCATCATCAGCCGCGTGACGGGTCATGATGACTTCCACCAGAGCCCGGCCAAACGCTTCTGCATCTGCCTGTTTGCCCGCTGCGCCTGTGGCCGCAGACACCTGGCAGATTGCGTGTATGAGCACGTGTGCATCGGACGGAATACCGGCGCGGCGCAACAAGACATTGACCGTGCGGGATGACATGGTGCCCGTCGCCCGGCGCACCTTGCGCAAGGAGACGTTCGCCAGATAAGCAAGCGCCCATTCAAAAAATGGCAAATAGCCGTTCATTCCGGCCCGCAGCAACAGGGATGTGGTCAGCATGCCGCGCTGCGACATCAGCGCGACCACTGACTGCAATTTTCCGGCTTCAACACCGCGCAGAATGCGCAACGCATTGACCTCTTCCTTGTCGGAAATATAATCGTCACTGCGGAAATCCGCTACCCAGCCCTGATATTGTGCTTTCTTGCGCATTTCTTCAGCAGTGCGCTGATTGTGTACCAGTGCGATTTCGCACGGCAAATGAGGCAGGTCCATCAGGACATCGCAAACTTTCGGCGATGCATGAAAACGATTGTAGAGCTTGCGGCAGTACCCTGCCCCGAGGCGAACCTTCGCATTGCCCAGCAACGCCAGAACCACGTCTTCGGTACCATCCTGCATGATCTTGCGCACAGAGCCAGCACCCAGGTCAGGACGCGCAGCGACTGCCTTGCAGCGTTTCACATCGCCGACGGCAAGGATGGTTTTCATGATCGAATCGTCAAGGGATGGGTTGAGGTCAATGAACGGGATCGCAATATCGTCTTCATCAGCGACAATGGAAAACACCATATCGGCGGACAGACCGTCTGTCTTGAGCAGCCTGCTCGCGATGATGTCACGGATATGACGGTCTGTATCACAAGCCAGCTTTGTGACAATCGGCATGACCTGCTGGCATTCAACAGTGCCTGAATGAGGATCATTCAGCAGGTCGCACAATTGGCGGGTCAGCGCCACCCGGTCCGCAACACTGCCGGATCTCATCACATTTTCAAAAATCGACACATCGAGGCGCAACCGCCGCTGATTGATGACTTCTTCGAGCATATAGGTTTTCCACTTACCAACCGCTTGTCGGCTTGCGAGACCTGTAACCTTGCCGCCCGCCACCGAATAAATTGCCTGCTGTGTAAGGTAGCGCGAGAAGTCTTAACGTTTGGTTCACCATAAATTTCAGCTGCAGAGCATCAACTCCCGGCCTCGTCTGCCGACGCTGTATCCGACGCCGTTTCGTCCATTTCTTCCGCCACAGCCACCGCCGTTACAGCTGTGACCATGGGCGTAACCGGTACCAGATCGCCGGTTTCTTCCGGAGGCATAACGCCAGACATCGTCATGCGGTAGAAAGCGTATGCTGCCAGCAGGCCGAATACGGACACCATGTAAAGCATGAATCCGTTGGCGCCGAACTGCTGCATGAAACCACCGGCAATGGACGGTCCCGCAATTGCGCCCAACCCGTACAACAGAACCAGTTTTGAACCCGCGGCCAGCATCTGGTCCTTGTTCAACTGATCATTTGCATGCGCTATGGCCAAAGAATAAAGCGGCATCGAAACACCGCCGAAAAGAGCCACCAGCGCGATCAGCATGAAGGCCTCGCTGGCAGGCACCAGCATAACCAGCGCGGCTAGTCCCGCAGACAGTACCGACAGCGCGGCAATCATCAGGCGCCGGTCGTACCTGTCCGACAGCCAGCCAACCGGCAACTGGGACACAATGACGGCAAACGGAGCAACCGCCATCATGAGGGACACATAGGATAGCGGCATGCCGTTCATGACACCAAAAACTGCGCCCAGGTTGAAAAACGCCGACTGCCCCAGTCCATTGGCAATAGCTGCAATAACGGCCAGCGGAGAGGCTGCATAAATCTCGGAGATTGAAATGTAGCGCGGCGCACCCAGGACCGGCGCCGAAACCTTCGTCAACACGATGGGAACCAGTGACAGGGACATGACCGCAGACACCACGATGAACCGGGTGAACCCGGATGGATCGTCGATCACCAGCGCCAGCGACCCGATGCCGGCGCCGGAGTAGAACAGCAGCATATAAAGTGACAGAACCTTGCCCCGGTCCTTGTTGCTGGTACCCTCGTTCAGCCAGGTTTCGATAACAATTGCCAACCCGGCCGCACACATCCCGATCAGAAGGCGCATCAGGAACCACCACACCGGATTTACGAACAGCGGGATCAGCAGCACGGCCGTAGACAGAACCGACGCATACCCGGCAAAGACCCGGATATGCCCGACAGCGCGAACCGCATTCGGCGTGATCAGCGCCGACAGGAACAGCCCCAACGAAAACCCGGATGCGATGATACCCGTTGTTGTTGTGGAAAAATTGGCAAGCGCTGCCTGCACACCAATAAGCGAGCCCTGCAGACTATTGCCAATCGACATCAGCAGAATAGCCACGAGCAGTGGCCAAAGATACCGCAATCCAGCTATCACCGGCTTTTATCCTTCAAATCAGGCCGTCAGCGAGTTCCTCCCCGTCAACGGCACGCATCTGAATGCTGGCAAACCACGATTGCAATGATTTTACAGTATGCCCGTTTGACGCAGCTTGGCGTCGAAGATTTCACGGCTGCAGGTTTTGACAAGATAATCCGTTGCACCATGCCAGATGGCATCGCCAACTGCGCTGATGTCATCGGCATCGGGACACATGATGACGATGGCGTCCGAGCCCGCGCTGTGCCTGCGTATTTGGCGAATAAAGGCGGTTGCCCGGCGCGTGCCCACCAGGACAACATCGGGCATGTCCGACACACATTGTTCAAAAGCAGCATCTTCGGTTTCAGCCTGAACAATATCGAAGCCGTGACTGGCGAGATATCCTTGTGCACGACCGCGCCACTCAGTGCTGTCATCCACAACCAGGCATCGTGTCAGTTCGCAATGTCGCTTCATAGTCGATCTCCTAGCTCGTCGCTAAGCCGTTCCCGCAATACGAGTCCTGCGCCTGGCAGGTTAATGAGAAGTTAACCACCGCATCCAGCGGCGCACATCGAGTTTTTATACAACAAAAACAGATATTTATCTTCAACGCATGAATCAATCTGTGAATCTGATCAACTGTTGGGTGAAGTCAAATCGAGACTCGCGACGCGACTCACGCCAGAATCACATGCAACCTGAAATTGCAAAAATTCTGCTTTCAGCACGGAAAAGGAACGATAATAATAGTTTGCCCGCTCGCCCTGCCTCGGTTAGCTGTTGGCACTCACAAAACAGGCAAGTGGAAAACGGTACCCGATCATGGCAGGCAAATGGTTTGACGAACTGGAAGAAGGCTTTGAGCTGGTGCATGAAGTGCGCCGCACCGTAACCGAAGCCGACAACATGCTTTTTTCCAACATGACAATGAACCCGCAACCCCTGCACATCGACCATGAATTCGCGGCCCGGAGTGAATGGGGCCAGCCGCTGGTCAATTCCATGTTCACCTTGTCGCTTGTCATCGGTATCTCGGTACAGGAACTCACGCTGGGAACACTTGTGGCGCAGTTGGGCATCACCGATGTCAAATTCCCGGCCCCGGTATTCCATGGCGACACTATTCAGGTGAAATCCACCGTTATGTCCCGACGCGAAAGCAAATCGCGCGCCGACGCCGGCATTGTTGAGTTCAAACATGAAGCGTTCAAGCAGGACGGCACACTGGTGGCGGAATGCGTTCGCCAGGCTTTCATGCGGAAAAAGCCGGCAGATGCAGGAGAAGCCTGATGCGCTCCTTGCTTTTTGTACCGGCAGACTCCGAACGCAAGATCGAGAAGGCGTTGGCGTCGAGTGCGGATGTCGTCATTCTCGACCTGGAAGATTCTGTTGCTCCAGCAAACAAGCCTGCCGCTCGGGCTCTTGCGGCAGAAACTCTCCAGGGTTCCCGGCAAGGTCCGCAGTTATATGTGCGTGTCAATGCGCTCGATACCGGCCTGATATCTGACGACATTGCAGCCGTGCTGCCGGCTGGGCCGGATGGCATAATGCAACCCAAGACCGAGACCGGGGCATGTGTTGAAAAACTGGCCGCCATGGCTGGCACGGACATGCCGGTCATCCCGATTGCCACTGAAACAGCAGCTGCCATGTTCGGCCTGAACACCTACGGTGGTATCTCAGCCAACCTGCAAGGTCTGGCGTGGGGTGCAGAGGACCTGTCGAATGAACTCGGCGCGCAGGCCAATCGCAGCAATGATGGTTTCCTGACAGCCCCCTACCGGCTGGCCCGGTCCCTGTGCCTGTTTGGTGCACGCGCAGCCGGCGTAGAACCGGTTGACACGGTTTACGTGGATTTCAGAAATCAGGAAGGCTTTGAGCGCGATTGCATGGCTGCGGTCCGCGATGGCTTTACCTGCAAGATGGCCATTCATCCGGCACAGGTCGAAGTCATCAACCGGATATTCACGCCATCGGCTGACCAGGTCGCACTAGCCCACAGCATCATTGCCGCTTTCACTGAGGCCGGCAATACCGGTGTGGTGGGCATTGACGGCAAGATGTTCGACATTCCGCATCTCAACCGCTCGCGCAAACTGCTTGCGCGAGCCGAGGCCTACGGGGTCGCGTGACAATCGGAAATCATCTCGAACCAGTCGGACACCTGTCGAGAATCTGCCGCAACCTTATCAGCGGTGCGTGATCGCGCATCATGCCCAGCGGCACGCTGAAATGACCGCGTCGATAGACAAACCGGTTTTCCGCTGGCACCTGCCATTCGTCTATCAGCGTGCGCGCGCTGTTGAACGGGGTCACATTGTCATGATCTCCGAGCACGGTGACAATGTTCTGCGGCGGAATGACCGGCCGGCCTTCTGCTTCCAGCAATGGCATGTAACGCCGTATCAGATCACTCCGCCAGCCATGGTCTATGGTCGCCTGTGCGATACCCCAGACTTCAGCGAGTTTTCCATGAACGACGGCGTCTTCTATGTGCCCGCAATGGGTCACCAGGAACGCCGCATCCGGACGCAGCCGTTCGGGCCAGTGGCGTGATTTATCCGTGATGATCTGGGACGTCATGGCGCCAAGGCTGCTGCCGCCAATGGCGATCGGGGCACTGGTCGTACGTCGCAGCCAATCCATGATCACCGACCATTCCTGTGCTGCCGACGTGAACAGGTCCAGCGCGCCCATCGGCGCCGTCGCAATGAACTTCTCACCCCCGTACATGCCATCCGGGACCCGGCGCCCGTGCCAGGGTGCTTCGGGACGGACAACCCGGATCCCCATTTGCACCATCGCCTCGACTTCGTCGACCAGCCCCCTCCAGTGGTCGAACTCCACACAGATGCCGTGGCCGAAAATCAATGTCGGCGCATTTTCCACATCAGCTGGTTCATAGACGCGCGCGATCACCTGGTCGTTCATGCGTGGTGACGGCGACTTGAAGCGCAGCCAGTAACTCTGCTCTCCATTGCTGCTCGCAAGCCGATGTGAGACCGTTACTTCCGGCATTGGGTCGGGCGGCGCGAAAGCCCGGGCCGGGTCAGCCAGCAGTGTGCCGTAGATCGCATCCACATCCGCCGGTGACGGTATCTGCCAGCGCACCGGTTGCACCTTATTGGCCAACCGCAACGGAATGAATTTCCGGCGCAGATTGTTGTACAGGTTACGGCAGGTTAGCCGTTCATGTTCGGCCTGTAGTGCGACATCTGGCGATGGAGTATCAGCCCCGAAAAACACGGACTCCCATTCCCGCTCAATGCCCACCATGCGGTGGCGAACGGTTTCAAACTCATCGAGATTACGCTTGAGGCGCTCCACCAGCCGCGATGACGGTGCAATGCCGGTGGTTGCAAAAAAGCCATCCACCGACCCTTCCGCAGCTCGCGCGGCCGCCCACAATCGTGCCAGGGGGAAAAACCAGTAGGCAACGGTGTTGAGGGCGACACGGTCAAACCACGGCCGGGCCACCAGACTTCCGAACGGTGTGCGCAATGCTGCTACCAGCAGTTCCTGGGTAGATGGGCGCTGCAGTCTTGTCATGAAACAGGCCCTAGAGAGGCACTCAGTTGAATCATTGAATTTGCATGATACTGGAGTAGATCGCGTTCGTCCGCGTGTGGTTCAACCTTGTCACGCCCATTGATCGTTATCAAACCCAATCGGCGCATCAGGTCTATTCCGTCGACTATTGCGGCGTCTTCGCTACCCTCCAGAATACCTGGATGCGCACCCTTCCCGCGCAAGTCTTGAAGTTCCTGGAGCGCCTCTCGTCGCAGTTCATCCCGGGTCATGGGCTCGGTCGTTGTCAGTAGCACCATTGCCAACAGAGGGACTGGCAATACCGGGATCGTGTCGACAATCCTGTTGTGAAGCTCATCGCCCAATGCGCCGACCGCCGCGAACAATTGATCCTGTTCCAGCGAAGCCAGAGATACGTCTTTACGTTTTGACCAGTCGCGCAGTGACAATGGCTCGCCGAAATTGGCAGCCGCCATGCCGAAACCCTGACGTTGCCGGGTGAGTTTGTGCCAGACCTGGCGACAGACAAAAACAATGGTGGAGCCAAGAACGAATCCGGCCCCCCTGCCGCGGTAGTCAGTGTCTGCATTTGCTATCAGCGTGCGCTGTTCCACAACACGATCAAAGTTGGTCCCGACAGGAACGAAAACTATGTCGGCGTCACCTGCCGGATCAAAATCCCGGCAGACATAACTCAACAGGCCCAGTTTCGGTGCATTGACCATGCCATTTCGCGACAGCGCACCCTCACTGAATATGGCGTGCGGCACACCTGCTGCTGTCGCCATCTGAACATACCGTCTCAACACAACGCGATATACCGGATCATCGAGATTGCGGCGCAGGATGTACGCTCCGGCAAGCCGCAATAAGACCCTGAACGGCCAGACCCTCGCCCATTCACCGGCACCGTAAGACAGCGCGGCCCTTCTCGAGGCGAGATAGGTCACCAGCAGGTAATCCAGATTACTCCGGTGGTTGATGAAGAAGACGACCGATGATGCTGGCGGCAGATCTTTGAGTGCCTCGTCATGCACCCAGCCAACCCTGACATGATAAAAGTAGCGCAGGAAGCGGCGGGCAACCCGGTAGCCCAGGTTGAAATAAATGTAGGGATTGAACGATGGAACAATCTCGCGGGCGAACGATACCACTTCCGCCATTACACCATCCCGGGTGACGCCACGCTCACTGGCGATCCGGGCCACGGTTTCAAGGACCTCCGGGTCATAGACCAGGCGGTCAATGAGAACTTGACGCTTTGTGAGTTGAAACAGGGGCAGCTTGAGATCGAAGCGCCTGTTGACGTCCAGGATTGCCTTGTTGACGGACCGTCGTGCCATCCACCGCAGCGCAGGGAGCAGGAAATGGTTGACCACCGCCAACGTTGCAAGAACAACAGCAAGCACGGCAAACCAGGTAGGCAAAGTAATCGTTCCTGACATCTATACGTCCGTTTGGGTCACATTCCGTTACATCAGATTATCTGTATTTTGCGAACTTTCTTAAATCCTGGAATTCGTTACAGGCAGCATAGATCATGTTGTCTCTAATGTGCAGCGCATGAGCCGATGTGGTGACGGCGGCATCGGCGGCACAAAACCATATGCCGCGTCAGGCAACTACATTTCCAGGATGAGCAACTATTGCAGCCATTGCCGGTTCGACCCGAAAAAAGCCACTGGTGATGACGCATGTCCCATCACCACCCTGTACGAGGATTTCCTGTCGCGAAATCGCACCAGGCTAAAGTCCAACACGCGTATGGGTTTCCAGTTCAAAAACCTGGATCGCAGAGACGATGGCGAGCGCCGCGACATCCGCCAGGCTGCAGCAAAACTCAAAACAGAGTTCACCCGGAAGACGTATCTGTAGAAATTGCAATGCAAGGTCGCTTCGTGTTCCCGTTGCGGCCGCGCCGCCTACTTTTCGAAGCGGCCCGTGGCGTCACGGTCACGGTCATATCGCCTGGTTATCGGAAATGGCGGCAACCAGGCCTCACGACGGACGACCCAGCTTTCGTAGGTTGGCATCAGCTGGTCAGGCGCATCAAGCGATCCCAGGTTCACCTCGATTTCATCGTCGGAACGGGCGAAAACCGATGAGCCGCAGCGCGGGCAGAAAAACCGCCCGGCATAATCGCGTGTCTCGCCTTCGACCGTCACCGCATCCTCAGGAAAGATCGCCGAAGCATGAAACAGCGCCCCGTGATGCTTGCGGCAGTCCATACAGTGGCACAATCCAACGCGGTACGGAGAGCCGGACGCCACGATTTTCACGTTGCCGCAAGAACATCCGCCCGTGAACTTATCCATGCTGCAACTCCTTCAATATGAACAGGCAGCTTGTGTACGATGGACACAGCCGTCATTGCAATTGCCCGGGGGACCAGCATCGGACTTGACGCCCGCTTCGTCAGGCCTGAAAGGCTTTATCCGGTCGCAAGAGCGTCGGACCAGACCCGGTGCAGGCGGCGCAGCTTTTCAAAGCGCGACGGCGCGCGAAATGTTTCGGCCGGATCGCGAACCACGCCGGCGTTTTGCAATATGCGCTGCAGCGTCCGGCGATGCATTCCGAGAACGGCGGCAGTTTTGGTTGTATTTCGATCGTTCTTTTCCCAGCGTGAGATGATGTGCTGAAGCCGCGCCTTGGCCGGGCTCATCATTATGGGAAGATCTTCCGGTTGGCTTTTGGTCGCGCTCAGCAGCGCGTGTTCCAGTTCTTCAACACCAAGCGGTTTGACAAGGCAGTCGGCCGCACCGGCCCGAGCCGCCTGGGCCGCTGTTGCAATATCAATGTATCCGCTGAGCATGACAATGATCGTGGACGGTGAAAATTTGCGGAACAGTTGCAGAGCATCCATACCGCTCTCGTCCTCAAGGTGCACATCGATAACCGCAAATTCCGGCCGCGTTGAAATCAGTCGCTCCCGGATTTCCGCGATACAGGTGGCGGAGATGATCGTATAGCCGAGGTTTTCAAGATTTCGGCCAAGGACGCGAACAAAAGCAGCGTCATCATCTATCAACATGATCGATTTCATTAGTGACTCCATTGATGCTCATCTCATGTAGGTACTACGGGAAGTTTTCGCCATCAGATTGACGCGCGGTATTTTGCCCCGGTCGCCGACAGCACTCCAGGCTTGGAATTACCGCGTCATGGGTGTGCTCTAGTAACCGCTAAGCCAGGCCTCGAACCGTTTCATGCGCAGCTCTTTCGTGCGCGCATACCACAGGCTGTCACCATAAAGAGCGCGATTGGAATGCTGCGGCGCAGTCGGCAGGTGATCGCGCATCGGCACGCCGGTTTTCCAGTGAAGACCAACCCTGGACAATGCCGAACGGCGCGCCGGACCATAGGGGATCAACTCGGCCAGTGCTGCCATTTGCTGAGGCGCCGTGGCAAACCGGAGGAATTTTTGCGCCATGTCCTGATGGCGCGAGGCGTGCGAAATTGCCCACACCTCGTAACCCGTTACCTGGCCATCCCAGACAATGGTAATCGGCGCATTGGTTGTTTGCTTGGCTGAAAAGAAGCGGCCGTTATAGCCGCTCGCCATCACAGCACGCCTGTCGCTGAGCATTTCCGCCGGCGTTCCGACATCCTGCCACCAGATGATGGACCCCTTCAAACTCTCCAGCTTCCTGAACGCCAGCCGCAAACCGCGATCTGTGCTCAACAGGTCATAGACCTGGCTGATCGGCACACCTTCAGCCATCAACGCCCATTCTAAAATGACATCGGGACTGCGCTGAAGCGCACGATTTCCTGGAAAGCGTTCCAGATCAAAGAAATCCGCAACATTCGTCGGTTTTTCGCCCAGGAAAGCACGATCATCAAAGGCGAAGACGGTCGAGTAGACGTTCTGGGCCACCGAACAGGCGCGAAATGACCCTGGCAGAAAATCATCCAGCGCAGCGATAGACTGGTCGGCATCAGCAATCTGGTGCACATCGACCCTGGCCAGCAATCCGGCATCACAGGCTGATATCGCCTGATCCTCGATCATGTCGACCACGTCCCAGCCTTCTGCGTCAGCTCGGGCTTCCAGTGCCGCAACGCCACCACTATAGGTTATCGCCTTTACCTTGATCCCGGTGGCTCGGGTAAACGGATCATAGATCGCACGCCGCTGAGCGGCTTCGTACACCCCACCCCAGGACACGACGGTAACTGTTTCATCGGCCCGGCTGCAAACCGGCACGATGCACAGCAGTATGACGGCAATGAAAATCCTATGCAGTGGCATTTTCTTCCCGCCTCAGGTCATGGGTGGCTCTCAGATAGGCCTTGATGATTGCCGCTTCTGTCACCGCACCAGCAAACCTGTTCGACTTTGCATCCACGAGGGGAATGACATCTCCGACAAATCCTTCCAGTTGCCGCATCGCATCTGACAGTGTCGTTGTTTCATCAAATACCAGGGTCACAGGTTCCATCACGGATGAAACAGGTGCTGCGGGATCACCGGCACCGTCGCGCGGATCGAACACACCGGCGAGATGGGCATTTTGGTCGAGCACGAAAACTTCGCTCCGCGGCGCTGAACTGCCGCGCCTGGCTACTTTGCCGGCCGGTTCGTCCAGCGTGCACCGGGCAAAATCCTCAACCACAAGCTCAGACACAAGTTTTGCCGACAGCCGTGCGCCATCACGGCCCCGGGACAGATCAACCCCTTTGCGCGCAAGCTGTACATCAAACAGGGAACGGCCATACACCCGGTACGATACCAGGTTCGAGAAAACCACTGCGACCATCGCGGCAATGGTCAGGTCATAATTCCGGGTCAACTCGAACACGATGAGAATCGTCGTCAGGGGTGCGCCGATCACGGCACTCGTCACAGCCATCATCCCGCAGATTGCGTAGGCGACGATTCCGGATGTCGCCACCAGGCCTGTCGCATCAACTAGCATCCAGCACAGCGCGCCGAAAAGTATCCCGATCAACAAGGCCGGACTGAACACGCCGCCGGCAAAACCGAAGCCGATGCATAAGGCGGTCAGGCCGATTTTCGCGATGACCAGCAAACCAAGTTCCCAGGTCTGAAATGCGCCTTCGATGGTGGCAAACCGGAGCGCTTCCTGGCCCACACCCATGACGTCCGGCAACCACAGAGCAGTGATCCCGACAGCCAGGCCCGCGCATGCAGGACGTAGAACAGGATTGATCGATGAGCGCATGGCAATGTCCGCGCATCGCAAAGTCAGGCGCATGAACCCGATTGCAACGCCAGCTGCGAGAAGACCCAGCAACCCGAACAACACAAACTCGTAGCCGTGCTGCACGCCGGCAAACTGAACCAGGAACAGGGCGTCGCGCTCAAATATAACATTTGCAACAACGTAGCCGGTCGCCGCAGCAACCGTTGTCGGTGCAAAAGCCTGTATGGAATAGTGCCGCAACACCACTTCATGAGCGAAAACCATGCCGGCGATCGGCGCGTTGAATGCAGTTGAGATTGCCGCCGCAACACCACAGGACATGGCGATTGCAGCAAAGTTCGGAATACGCAGATTGAGACGATCCAGTACGTTACCCATCATGGCGCCGAGATAGACCAGCGGCCCGTACTGCCCCACCGACGCGCCGAACCCGAGCGAAGTTACTGCTGCCAGCGTGGACAACAGTCCTGCCCTGCCGCTCGGCAGCGGCAAGGCGGTTTGCACGCCGCGCAGAACATCGGCCGGTCCAAGCGGACGTTTCTCCGGCGACAGTTTCATCAACAGCACGCCGACCAACAGGCCACCAACCGCAGGCACAAGGATGGTTGCAGCGGTAATCAGCCACTGCGAACCGTCAAACTGGACCCGCATGCGCGGTGAGATCAAAAGTGCGTTGTTCATCCAGGCGACCGCCTCGACAAACGCGATCGCCGCCAGCGAAACGCTGAGCCCGATTACGAGAGCACACACCGTCATGGTGGATATGCGGTAGAAGGCGTTACCTGCAGCACGCGGCAATGTCTGTTCGTTGCCAGTCATATTGAGACTGTTTCAAGAATCATGTTTCAAGGCAAATTTTTACCGGCAGCAGGTCATGAGACGATGCGGCTGGTTGACCGCCTTCGTTTCCCGGCGCATTGTTCACGCAACGTCAAATAGCAGGAACTGGAGCAATGGATTTCTCACGACTGCTGACAAACCTGTCCGAGGCTCAATCGGACCAGCAGGCGGTCGACAGCATGGTGGCCGAATTTGAACAGTTCGAGCCGGCTTGCGCGTTTTACTGTTCAGGCTCGCCCATGGACGGTGTACTGGGCCTGCAGGACAAGGTCCGGCACGGACGCACTGTTGGCAAGCTGGTCGACGATGAGGTGCTTGGCACAATACTGGCAGACCCGGACCTGCAGGCAGCCGACAAGTTCCCTGACTATTGCAAGAATAATTTCCGGCCACTTGTCTGGCAGTGCGAACCAACCCGCCTGGAAGACGCCGGTGAGCGCCGGTTCTTCGGCCTGGCGGCAGATTTCGGTGTTACCGGAGGTATCACCATTCCAATCCATCAACTGGACAAGTCCACATATGGCAATCTGACATTGTTCTTCAGTCGGGACGCAGGACAGTATGCCGGGCGTCTGAATGCAGCGTGCAGCGATATTCACATTGCCTCCCTGTACCTGCACACAAGACTTGAAGGCATCGACAGCGACGCAGACCACAGACCCGTATTGTCGCCGAGGGAGCAGGATTGCATCCTGCTGCTGGCGCGCGGATACCAGACTGCGCAAATCGCCGACCGGCTTGCCCTGTCAGATGCGACCGTGAACGAATATATCCGCAATGCACGCAGCAAACTGAAGGCTCGCACCCGGTCAGAAGCGGTTGCGCGCGCCGTTCAGACAGGCCTCGTCTGTCTCTAGCTTCAGGCCCGACATGAATAACGCTGCCGGATTTCTCCGGCAGCGCAGGTAAGCGAGCTGGTTGGGCTTGAAAAGCTCAGCAGTCGCGATTTTCGACGCAACGGAACCATCTGCGGGTTTCCCAACCATAGCGATTGGCACAACGCCGCTCCACCCGACGGCAGGAGCGGCGGCTGCGATGGCGGTCCTCAGCTGCTGCTGCTGCCGCACCAAGCGCGAATGCGCCAAGACCGAGGCCAATACCGAAGTCACGGCCACGACGTCCACCAGGGTTACGCCGGATGCCGGGATTGCGACGAACGCCGGGGTTGCGGCGCACCCCCGGATTGCGTCGGACACCGGGATTGCGACGCACGGCTTCTGCGAGCTTGATACCACCATCAGTTGTTGAGGCAGCAATTGAAGGTACCTTGCTGTGCAGTTCCGGCCAAGTTGTTGCTGCAAAAGCACCTTG
Organism: uncultured Anderseniella sp.; assembly: GCA_938039915.1. Classification (GTDB taxonomy): domain Bacteria; phylum Pseudomonadota; class Alphaproteobacteria; order Rhizobiales; family Aestuariivirgaceae; genus Anderseniella. Next base: position 996 of record CALHUA010000157.1, on the reverse strand, counting down.
CACGCCAAATGCCAGTATCAGCGCTGTTGCTGAGCCAATGATAAGTTTCTTGATCATCGTTGCTGCTCCAGTATGAGTTGCGAGCACGCCATCCGCCGATCCGGGCTCATCTTCTTGTTATGTTGCAGTCAGCGAATTTGCCGGATCGGAAGTAAAGCCGGCCAATCTGCCTGGATGGAAGTAGAGTGGGCATGTGGCTTTATCTCAATCCCTCAGTTTTGAGGGATTGCGACGGGTCTTTTCATTGGAGACGGGCACCTAGGGAGTTCAGTCAGCTTCGGGCGTTTTTGCCTTGACTGGTTTCGCCCTGGTTTGACGCTTGGGCCTGGCCGGCGGGTTGGCAAGCTCAACCCTGACCGGACCGCGCATGGCGATATCGCGATGCGGATATGGAATGTCGATGCCGGCTTCATGCAGCCCGTCCCACAACAGCAGGAAGACGTCACCGCGCACATTGACGGTGCCCTGCCCCGGATCCCTGATCCAGAAGCGTAGCTTGTAGTTGATCGAACTGTCACCGAATTCGGTAATGTGACAGACCGGTGGTGGCACTGCCTGCACCCGTTTGTGCGTTGCGGCAACTGACTTGGCAAGATCGCGCACCTGATGCGGGCTTGCTTCGTAGGTCACCCCGAAATCCAGATCGATGCGCACCAGGTCTGATGAATACGACCAGTTGACCACCTGGGACGTAATCAGGTCCTCATTCGGGATCAGATATTCACGGCCATCGCGCGAAATCACAGAGGCATAGCGCGCGGCCAGCTCGTTGATCTTGCCATAGGTATCTCCAACCGAAATCACGTCTCCCGGTTTGATCGACTTGTCAACCAGCAGGATGATGCCTGAAATCAGGTTCGACACGACTTTCTGCAGGCCAAAACCGATGCCGAGACCAATGGCACCTGAAAACACCGCCAGCGCGGTCAGGTCTATGCCGACAAAGCTGCACGCAGCCAGCACCGCAGCGATCATCAGCGCCGCCTTTATCAGCTT
>CALHUA010000156.1 GCA_938039915.1 uncultured Anderseniella sp. | reverse complement strand
AAGAGTTGTCCCGACAATCGCGTAATCGCCTGAAGACCATGCTGCATTCTGCTTGGCCTTGATTGCGCTAAAATCCGGTTGTGTATTCTTGTCCATCACGGTTTCCTTTTGTGTTGTCCGGTCGGCACCATGCCGCCTGTCGAAGGTCAACCTGATTGAAACCGCAGACGGATGCTTGCAGAGGGCATTTAGAAAATCTGCAGAAATCATGCATAATCGTGCAGAGCATTGATTTATATGCTGATTGCAGATGATGCTTGAGCCGTATCATCTGGCTCTGGAGTAAAGACGGCAGAAACATCGTGATTTACAGGTTTGACAATTTCGAGCTGGATACGGATCGCTTTGAGCTGCGTCTGGACGGTGCGCCGCGCAAGGTTGAGCCGCAGGTGTTTGCCCTGCTTGAACTGATCGTCTCCAACCACGCCAGGCTGGTGACCAAGGATGAAATCAACCTGCATGTCTGGGGCGGCCGGGTTGTATCTGAAGCCGTGGTCAACAGTCGGATTCGCATGGTGCGTCAGGCCATTGGTGATGACGGCAAGGCCCAGAAGCTGATCCGCACCGTTCATGGCCGCGGTTTCCGCTTTGTCGGTGACGTAGAAGCTGCTGACACGATCCCGACTGCAGGGCCGGGCCGTACACACCATGATGTCGCCGAAACACTTCAGGAAACCGTTGGATCCGGGATGCCTGCAACGGGAGGGCGTCCGTCAATTGCCGTGCTGCCGCTTCAGGTCCTGACGCCTGACGAGCGTTTTGGCACCCTGGGTGACGCGGTCTCCCAGGAAGTCATACTGGAGCTTTCCCGGCTGCACTGGTTGTTCGTCATCGCCCGCGGCTCGACATTCAGGTTCCGGGACGCAGGCGTCGATATCACGGAGGCCGGCAGGATACTGGGCGCGCGCTACGTGCTGACAGGAACCATCGCGTTCCATGATCGCACCAGCGTTGTCACGGTCGAACTGTCTCACGCACCTGACGGCCAGATGGTCTGGGCGGACCGGTTTGAAAGTTCCATGGACGATCTGTTGCAATTGCGCTCGACCATATCGGCCAGCATCGTCACGGCTATTGAAACCCGGATTCAGGTCAAGGAAGCCATCGAGGCGGCAAAACTGCCGACCGAGAACCTGGACGCCTGGTCGGCCTATCATCGCGGGCTGTGGCACATGTATCGCTTCAATCCGCATGACAATGCCATTGCTGCGCGCATGTTCGACCGTGCCGTGTCGGCTGACCAGGGCTTTGCCCGCGCACACGCCGGGCTGTCCTTCACCCATTTTCAGAATGCTTTCCTCGGACACTCGGGCGACCATGCGGAGCAAAGAAAGCTGGCGCAGCTATATGCCGAGAAGGGCTTGCACCTCGATCCGTTGGATCCGTTTGTCAATCTGATGATGGGCCGCTCGCAATGGCTGTCCGGAGACCTGGATGCAGGCGTGCCCTGGCTTGATAGAAGTGTGGAGTTGAGTCCGAACTACGCCTTTGCGATCTACAACCGGTCCCTGCTCGGTGCACTCATGGGTGATGGGCAGACCAGCCAGGACACCATCATGAAGGCCATATCGCTCAGCCCCATCGACCCGCTCAGTTACGCCATGCTGGCCACTCGCGCGATGTCACACATTGTGCGCGCCGATTACGAAACGGCGGCTGCATGGGCCGAGCGGGCCACCAAGGCACCCAATGCCCACATACATATCCACACCATCGCCGCCCTCGCACATCAGCTCGCGGGCAAGGCTGAGCTTGCCAGGTATGAAGCCGACAAGATCCGCCAGTCGAACCCGGCGTATTGTCAGGCCGATTTCTTCAAGGCTTTCCAGTTTACAGGGGATGATACGCGCTCGATTGCAGAGGTTGCTCTGACCAGGCTTGGTTTATAGCTATCGGTTGGTGAAATCTCATCCTGCCCTGACCGCCGCCACATGTCCTGCGAAAGCCGGATCGGCCATCAGGGCCTTGCAGCGTGCAAACCGGCCGTCTGCGTAGGCGCGAAAATCTTCCGCCGGATTTTCATTCGCCAACTGGATCAGACCCCACAGCGTCCACAACAGGTCGCACATGGCCTTGTAGATCACCACGCGGCCGTGTTCTGCAGCGGACGGGTTGCGGCCGAAATAGGCGGTCATCATTTCTTCGTCCTGTGTCGCGCTGAACTCGCCTTCAACGGACAGATCTCCCAGGTCCCACATCGGATCGTTCATGCCGGAATACTCCCAGTCGACGATCCACATGCGCTCTTCGGTATCCAGAAAATTCTCGCACAACGGGTCGCAATGACACGGTGCCAGCGGCGCAGGATGAGCTGCCAGGGCGGCACGTATGGATTCTGCCTCTGCAACCACATCATGATAGCCGTCCGGCAGGGCCACATCCTTGGTGGACAGAATACCCAGATAATCGTCGATCATCTCGAACAGGTCGAAACGAAACGGAAACTCCGCCCCGGATGTATGCAGTTTGCGGAAAGCCTGACCGGCCCGCGCCGGGGCCCCGTTGCGCGAACGGAAGGCGTCCGGGCTCATGGTCTGGGTGCCGTCGATAAACCTGGTGACCATCAGGCCGCTGTCGGCATCGGCATACAGCACCTCCGGCGAGACCCCGGCTCTGGCAGCCTCTTTGGCTGCAACGGCCTCATTGGCCCGGTCGATGTATTCTTCCGTACCTTTGCCGGGAACCCGCAGACAGTATTGGCCGACACGAAAAACAAGGTTGGTCAGTCCGCCCAGCCGTTCGATCGGGCCCGCGTAGCCTTTCAATATCTCAATGCCGGCCATGGCGGCTCTGGCTTCATTCAGATCGTCAGTCATCGGGCATCCTCTAAGGCAATGGTTTACTGTTTGCCGCACTTGATTATCATGGCCCGGTAAATGCGCAAATGCCATGGAGAAACTGATGACGGATGCCAAGCACGGGGGGCACCTCGGCGCAGTCTATGATGCGAAGAAGCCGGAAGAGATTGCCGGCCACTACGATCGCTGGGCGGCGAGCTATGATGCCGACATGGCGGTTGCAGGTTATCGCCATCCGGCAATCTGCCTTGCGCTTCTGGCGCGCTATCTGCCGCGTGGAGCCGAACCGCTGCTGGATGCAGGCGCCGGCACGGGACTGGTTGGCGAATGGCTCGGTATCATGGGGTACCCGCAGGTCGAGGCGCTGGACATTTCCGAGGGCATGCTGGCCGTTGCCCGCAAAAAGAGTGTCTACAGTGATGTCCATCAATTGGCTCTCGGCGGTCCGCTGCCGTTTTCTGACAACGCATTTGCCGGGATCATTTCGGCAGGCGTGTTCACCACCGGGCATGTTGGCGCAGAAGGCGTCGATGAGCTGATACGCATCTGCCGGCCCGGCGGTGTGATTGTGCTCACGGTCAAGGAAACCTTGTGGTCCGAAGCCTTCGCCGCCCATGTATCTGACCTGGAGGACAGTGCGAAAGTAACTCTTGTCGAGCAGACGTCTCCTTACATTTCAATGCCGGGAGAGGCAGCCACAATCCCGAGTCGAGGGGTCGTGATAAAGATCTGCTGAGGTACAAGTGCCTGATCTCCATGCAAGTGCCGGGACCCGGGCGCTGAAAGTAATTTTTCAGGCCGCACAGTGAAGAAACATTTGACTCTGCTTGGCGAGCGGTTCCAGACTTCATCGGGTTGACGTAGCAAAATGGCCGCTTGCATGGGTTGGCGGTGCTTGTCAGTTGAGAGGAAGTCTAAATATGAGTATGGCGAAAACCGTTCGCGGCGCACTGGCGTCTTCATTGTTAGCTGTTGCCCTGGCAACCTCAAGCATCCAGGTTCACGCAGCTGCGCCTGAATCCAATGATCCGATAAAGATCGCGCTGTTCGACTGGACCAGCGTTAATCTGAACGCCAAGATTCTCGGCACTGTCCTTGAAAGACTTGGCTACACGGTCGAATATCCGACCGGCGATTACCTGTCGAGCCTGTCTACCGGTCTGACCAATGGCGACCTGACGCTTGGCATGGAATACTGGGACACAACCGCGGGCGAGGCCATGAAGGCAGCTGACGCAACCGGCAAGACCGAACGCCTCGGTGCGCTGGGCCCCAAGGCCAAGGAAGAATGGTGGTATCCCGAGTACATGAAAGAAAAATGCCCGGGCCTGCCCAATTGGGAAGCGTTGAAGGATCCCAAATGCGCCGAAGCGTTCTCAACCCCTGAAACCGCCCCGAAAGGACGCTACCTGGGCGGACCGGTAACCTGGGAAGGG
>CALHUA010000155.1 GCA_938039915.1 uncultured Anderseniella sp. | reverse complement strand
GGACGTGGAGGCTGATAGCATTGAAGCGTTTGACGGTGAGATCTGGTCGAAAGGTTCAAACCTTAAAATGTCCATGGAAGAAGCAGTGGACATCTGCAAGAAGCGTGGCGTCGTGCCGGTGGGATCGGGATCGTTTACCGCGCACGGCACCGGGCTTGACCCGGTCGACGGGTCCGGCAGCCCGTGGCAGGCCTATGTGTTTGGCACGCAGGTGGCGGAAGTCGAAGTCGATACCGTCACCGGTGAGGTGCAGGTGCTGGGCATATGGGCGGCCCATGACGTGGGCCGGGCCATCAACCCACGCGGTGTGGAAGGCCAGATCGAAGGCGGTGTCGTGCAGGGCCTCGGACAGGCCCTGATGGAAGATTACCAGCTCGAGAACGGCCATACCAAGACACACGGCTTTGCCAAGTACATCCTGCCGACCTCGCTGGATATCCCCGAGATCAATACGGTGATTGTTGAAGACCCGGACCCGAAGAGCCCGTTGGGCGCAAAGGGTATTGGTGAACCGGCACTGGTGCCGACAGCGCCTGCCATCATGAACGCGATTTATGACGCTGTCGGCGTGCGCATGACATCGCTGCCTGCAACGCCGGAAAAAGTACTGGCAGCGCTGCAGGCCAAGGTTGCCGCCGGTCAACTGGAAGCTGCCGAATGAACTGAAACCGCCGGAAGACAAAGAATTGCGCCGGTAAATCGATGAGCCTGTAACGGCTCTGTAAACCCTGGGAGAAAACCAAGATGAAAATGAACCTTAAATCGGTATTGCTGGGGGCAACCGCATCTGTATTTCTGCTGGCCGGGCTGAATGTCCAGGCCCGCGCTGAGTTTCCTGAAAAACCTGTCGAAATGACAGTGTTGTTCGGCGGCACGGCACAGACCATCGGCCAGTTGCTGGCGGACCTGATGTCGAAGAACCTGAACAATCCGGTCGTTGCGGTCAGCCGCACAGGCGGCGGCGGTGCTGTTGGATACTCACACGTTCAGTCCACGCCTGCCGACGGTTACAACATGGTGTGGAATTCCAACTCGGTGAGTACATCGCATTATCGCGGTAACATGAAATTCAACTATGAGGCGTTTACGCCGATCGCGCGGGTGAGTGTCGAAACACCGGCGCTGGCGGTCAGCGCTGATTCCGGCTGGAAATCACTGAAAGACATGGCAGACGCCGTCAAAGCCGGCGACAGCAAGCTGAAGGTCGGGATTTCCGGTAATGGCTCGTTCACCCACCTGACCTCGGCTGCCCTGTTCGACAAGATGGGTATCGCGGACAAGGTTGTCTATGTGCCGTACGGCAAGGGCAAGGCACCTGTTGAGCTTCTCGCCAAGCGTGTCGATGCCGCAGTGCAGTGGCCGGGTCAGTTCATCCCGCATCAGCAGGCCGGCAAGCTGTCGATCCTGTGCGTGACCGGCAAGGACCGTATTCCACAGCTCAAGGACACCCCGTCATGTGCCGAGGCCGGCGCAACGGATCTCAACATTACCATGTGGCGCGGTCTGGCGGCACCTGCCGGCACGCCTGCCGATGTGGTTGCCAAACTGCAGGATGCGGCAAAGGCAGCGATTGCTTCTGATGAGTTCCAGTCAGCCGCCGACAAGATCGGCTTTGAAGCATCGTTCCTGCCGGCCGACGAGTTCGGTTCGCTGATTGCATCGGATGACGCTGCGATCAGTGACCTGATGGGCAAGCTTGGCCTGAAAAAATAGGCAGCCCGCAATGACCTCGCGTCGGCCCGATATCATATTGAGTACCATACTACTTGTGGTATCGGCACTTTGGTGCTGGGGAGTACTTGCAACCATCCCCGGTGCCGAAGACGGTTCACGCCTGGGCGCCAGGGGATTTCCCCTGGGCCTCGGCCTGCTGCTGGGCGGGTTGAGCCTTATCATTCTGGTGCAAAGCTTCCGGCCAGCATCCGCTGATATCATCGATGGCGAAGCAGCGCCTCCTGATATCAGCCGCGGAGCCGAGGTCTGGGCAATCGTAGCTACCGTCGGATTGCTCGTCGGCTATGCGGCACTGCTGGAATATACCGGTTTCATGATCGCAACTGCCCTTGTCGTAGCTGCTGCGGTCGGGCCGGTACTGGGCATCTGGCGGCCAAAGCTTATCCTCGGCATGTCGGTCGGTCTGTCGCTGGGCATCTACCTGGTTTTCGGCAAGTTGCTGGGCGTCTACCTGCCGTATGGCAAACTGATCAACCTGGCATTTTAGGAACAACCGATGGACGCATTCGCCAGTGCCCTGGGTGCCGTTTCAGACCCGTTCACGCTGCTCGCCATCGTGACAGGCGCAATCATCGGTATCGTGTTCGGCTCCGTCCCGGGCCTGACCTATTCCATGGCGCTGGCGCTGGTGCTGCCGATCACCTTCAAGTTCGACACAAGTGCTGCTGTCGGCATGCTGCTGGGTACCTATATCGGCGGCATGACCGGCGGGTCCGTGTCGGCCATTCTGCTCGGCATTCCCGGCACGCCGTCGGCAGCCGCCACCGTGCTCGATGGGTACAAGATGACCCGCAACGGACGCGCCGGCCTGGCCCTGGGCGGCGCGGTTCTGGCCAGCGGCTTTGGCGGCATATTCAGCCTGCTGGTGATGATTGTTTCGGTCGACCTGGTCGCCCGGCTGGCCATCCAGTTCGGGCCGGTGGAGATTTTTGCACTGGTGCTGTTCGGCCTGTCGACGATCTGTGGGCTGGCCGGCAAGTCACTGGTGCGCGGCATGATTGCCGGTGTCATCGGCCTGCTGCTGATGACCATCGGCCTGGATGACATGGATGGTGTTGCCCGCATGACGTTCGGGTGGACACCGCTGCTGCAGGGCGTTGACCTGCTGGTGGCCATGGTGGGGCTGTTCGCCGTGCCGCAGATCATGAAGACCCTGATCGACTACAAGCTGGACCGGG
>CALHUA010000154.1 GCA_938039915.1 uncultured Anderseniella sp. | reverse complement strand
CGACCGATTTTCAGCGTAGCAAGCGCTTCGCGAATGTCGCGTTCGCCGACGGGCAACAGCATGGACACGCTGTCTTCAAGCAACTCGGTCAGCACCCCTCCGGCGCCAATCGTCAACAGCAACCCACAGACCGGATCACGGCTGACACCGACAATGAGTTCGGCGAGCGGTGGTGGAGTCATTTCCTCGAGCAGGAACCTGTCCGACAGGCCGGACATGGACTTCACGGCAGCAGCAATATCGCCCTCTCCCTGCAAATTGAGCTTCACCGCCCCTGCCTCGGTTTTGTGGGCGATACCAAGCGCCTTGAGCGCAAAGGGAGCCACGAGGGTCGACAACGCCTCCCCAATCTCTGACAAATCGCAGATTATCGCAGAGGACGGGACGACAAGACCGGCAGCAGCAAGCTCCTTTTTTGAGGCGGCTTCATCCAGCGTTTCAATGGATTCAGCGGCCATGCCCGGCGGCAACAGAGGCGCCGGCAGAGGCCTGCTCCACGCCTTGCCAATAAACGCCGCAGCCTCAGCGGCGATCATGGCAGTTTCCAGTCCGCACAGCGGCGCTATGCCATCGGCCAGCAGTTCCCCGGCAATTTCCTCTGGCATGGCTTCGGGCAGGCTGGCGACAACCGCTGCTCGCGCGCCGGAATTTACGGCTGCTTTCATAAAGCTGGTCAGAGCATCTTCCCAGTCCTTTGGCTGACAGCGGTCGGCGCGCGGAAAATCAATCACCAGGGTCGACAGGTCGAAATCCGGCGCGAGTGCGGTCTCGAAGAGGCGCACCATGCCGGGCCAGTCGCCCCAGATGAACGTATTGTAGTCAAGCGGGTTGGTAATCGTGACGATTTCACCAAGTTCAGATTTCAGCGCTCCAGCCTGTTCTGCGCTGAAAGGGCGCCACGTCACCGCCCTGCCCTGTGCCGCATCGGCCATCAGGGAAGCTTCACCGCCGGAGCAGGAAAGCGACAGCAACTCTTTGCCGCGCAATGGCCCGCCTGCATGCAGCAGTTTCAGGGTCTCCAGGAACGCCTCTATCGAATGAACCCGCGCAACGCCCAGGCGCGTGAACAAGGCATCGTGGCCGACATCCGATCCGGCGAGCGAGGCCGTATGTGTGAGGGCGACGGCTTGCGCCTGCTCCGATCTGCCGACCTTGATGGCAACAATCGGTTTGTGCAATTCGCGCGCCCGCAGCACCAGCCGCTCAAACGCCTTTACATCGTCGAGCCCTTCGATGTGCAGCCCCAGTGCCGTGACCCGCTGGTCCTCGATCACCGCCTGGCCGAGGTCGGAAAGCCCGGTCTGCGCCTGATTGCCCACGGTCATCATGTGGGCAATCGGCAGTCGGCGCTTCTGCATCGTCAGGTTGATCGCCACATTGGAAGACTGCGAGATTATTGCCACGCCCTTTTCACAAGGGACGGCACCGTGCTGGTCAGGCCATAGCGCAACGCCGTCGAGCGCGTTGATGAAGCCGTAGCAATTGGGTCCGACAATCGGCATGTCCCCGGCGGCCTCGACAAGACGTGCCTGCAGGCCGGAAGAGCCTGAAACTTCGCTCTCGGCTTCGGCAAACCCGGCCGCGTAGCAGACCGCGGCTCCTGCGCCACGCCCGGCAAGGGCCTTCACAATGTCGATTGTTGCTTCCCGGTTAACCGCCACATAGGCGGCATCCGGCCCGGCAGGCAGTTCCGCGATCGAGCCATAACACGGCCTTCCAAGAATCGTCTTTCTTGTCGGATGAACCGGCCAGATGACCCCATTAAATCCGATCTTGTCGCATTGCTCGATGACACGTTCGGCTTCGCGTCCGCCGATCACGGCGACGGTTTTCGGGTTGAGCAGGCGCGACAACACTTTAGCAGGTCGCCCCGGCAGACTGCCGACCGGAGCGCATGCGCTCGTTCTGCAAACAGCCAGACGCAATCTTACGGGTCCAGACCAATTGAAACATGTGACCCCCTTGTTTCATGCTCAGCCCCCCAACGGCCGCAGCAGCGACCGACTGATGATATGCCGCTGGATTTCGCTGGTGCCCTCCCAAATGCGTTCAATGCGGGCATCCCGCCAGATCCGCTCTAGCGGCAACTCGTCCATGAGGCCCATGCCGCCATGGATCTGGATCGCCTCGTCCGCTACCATGGCCAGCACCTCAGATGCCTTCAGCTTGGCCATCGCCATATCGCTGTCACTGCACTGGCCGGCATCGAATTTCGAACCGGCTTCCCATGTGAGAAGCTCAGCGGCTTTCAGTTCCGTAGCCATGTCGGCGAGTTTGAAGCTGACGCCCTGAAACTTGCCTATCTGCTGCCCGAACTGCTTACGGTCAACAGCAAATTGCACAGCGTGCCGGAAGGCCCGGTCAGCCCGGCCAAGGCACGTTGCTGCCACCTGCAGACGGGTTGCACCGAGCCAGTCATTAGCGACCTCAAACCCTTTGCCGACTTCGCCGAGAACATTCTCTGCAGGCACGCGACAATCATCAAATTCCAGCACCGCATTGGTGTAGCCCCGGTGGGAGACGTTGTTGTAGCCGTCGCGGACCGCAAATCCAGGCGTCTCCTTGTCAACGAAGAAGGCGGTGATCTCGGCTTTGGGTCCGCGCGGCGTTTCCTGTTCACCGGTTTTCATGAAACAGATGGCAAAACCAGCAATGTCTGCATGGCTGATGAAATGCTTGGTGCCGTTCAGGATCCAGTCGGCATTGCTGC
>CALHUA010000153.1 GCA_938039915.1 uncultured Anderseniella sp. | reverse complement strand
CTGAAACCTTCAGAGATCTCGCCTATGTCCGGCATCGTGTTTGCCGAAATCATGCATGAGGCAGGTTTTCCGGAAGGTGTGTTCAACCTCGTCAATGGTGACGGTCCGACCGTGGGTGAAGCCATGTCACGCCATCCGGATATCGACATGATGTCGTTTACCGGCTCTACCCGCGCAGGCATTGCCGTCCAGAAAGCCGCTGCTGAAACGGTCAAGCGGGTTACGCTGGAACTGGGTGGTAAATCCCCCAATATTGTTTTTGCAGACGCTGATTTACCGAAAGCCGTCAAGCGCGGAACACTGCACTGCTTCAACAATACCGGCCAGTCATGCAACGCACCGACCCGCATGCTGGTGGAGCGCTCGGTTTACGACAGCGCGGTCGAAATTGCCGCTGAAACAGCAAAGGGCTGCAAGGTCGGTGATCCCGCAGAAGAGGGCAATCATATCGGCCCGCTGATCTCGCAGATGCAGTTCGACAAGGTGCAGACGCTGATCCAGAAAGGCATCGACGAAGGCGCCAAACTTGTAGCAGGCGGCACTGGTCGTCCGGATGGGTTCAACCGCGGTTATTTCGTCCGTCCGACCGTGTTCGCCGATGTCAACAATGACATGGCGATCGCGCGCGACGAGATTTTCGGGCCTGTGCTGGCCATGATCCCGTTTGAAACCGAGGAAGAAGCCATCGAGATTGCCAATGACACCCAATACGGTCTGGCTGCCTATGTGCAGTCCGGTGATCAGGCCCGGGCCCAGAAAGTCGCTCGTGAACTGCGTGCCGGCATGGTGTTGCTGAACGGCGCCCAGCGCCCCGGCGGCAGCCCGTTCGGCGGATACAAGATGTCAGGCAATGGTCGTGAAGGCGGTGATTGGGGCCTGGAAGACTTCCTCGAAGTCAAGGCCATCAGCGGATGGGACGAAAGCGTAGCCTAGCCCAGCGCCGTGACGGTTTTATCCGCCGATATCATCCAGCCACCGCCATATGGTGTCTGGGTGACCCAGGCATCGCGCACGCCGGCATAATCGAGCACGGCTCGAATGACGCCGGCGTGGGTGACAACCAGGGTTGCAGTGTCAAGACGCCAGGCGTCCTCGGCTTCCAGCACCGACAGGGCACGCTGCTGCATCTGATGCACGCTTTCACCGCCGTGGGGCCGGGCATGTAACAGGTCGTTGGCCCACTGGTTCAGTTCGTCGACCGGAACACTATCCCAGCGCAGGCCTTCCCAAACGCCGAAATCCATCTCTTGCAGACCGTCGTGAAACACTGCGGCGGTGCCATGCGCCGCACTTATGTGGTCTGCCAGTCTGGCGCACCGGACCAGCGGGCTGGAGAGGATCTGATCCGCCGTCCACGGCAGGTTTTTCAGAGTTGCCTCGGCTTCGTTGGAAAAGTTTGCGCCGGGTTTCAGGTCCGTGGAACCGTAGCAGGTACCATCTGCAATGTCCGGTTTGGTATGACGCAGCAAAATCAGCCCCATGCCGCAATCTCCCTGTAAAAGCCCGGTAAACCTGTTTCTGAAACTGCAGCGAGGCTTGCGTTCATCACGTTTGCGACATGTTTCTGGCTGTCATCCCTGATTCAGCGTATATCGTATACGAAATAGTTTGTCAGGCGATCAACGGAAACCCAACCGTAAACACGTCACATGAAAACGAGAGTACTGCGTGCGTCATGTCAATTGTGAAGCAAATACTGATCTTGATGGTGCTGAGCGCAGTCGCCTACGGCGGCTATGCAGGCTATGGCCACTGGAAGGCCGGCATTGCGGCAACGTCAACCGCCACAAGTAGCCAGGCGGGCGCCAAGCCGGGTGCCGGCAACAGACGCCGTGGCGGTCGGGAAACGTCGGTCGAAACGACGAGAGCTGAAGTACGAACCATGCCCCGCACGGTGGAAGCGGTCGGCAATACCCGCGCCGTGCGCTATGTGGACATACGCTCCAAGGCAGACGGCACCATTACCGAGATTCGCTACACGCCCGGCAGCCGGGTCGAAAAGGGTGCCGTGTTGTTCACTCTCGATGACACCATAGAGAAGGCTGATGTGGCACAGGCTGAGGCAGAACTGCTGAAGGCTGATCTGGCTCTGAAACGGGGTGACAAGCTGAGCCAGTCACGCATCACCGCGCGCGCATCGGTTGAAGAGCTGCAGGCGGCAATGTCGGGTGCGTCAGCCCAGCTTGACCGCGCCAGGTCACGGTTGGCCGATCGCACCATTGTGGCTCCTTTCGGCGGTACGCCGGGATTTCATGCGGTGGATGCAGGGGCGCGGGTGACCAAGGATACGGTACTGACCCGGCTGGATGATCTGTCATCGGTGCTGCTGGAGTTTGCCGTACCGGAAGAGTATTTCGCAATAGCCAGGGTCGGCCTGCATGCCAGGGCGACAACGGCCGCTTACCCTGACAGGGTGTTTGACGCAAAAATCACCCAGGTTGACACCAGGGTCGACCCGATCAACCGCTCGTTCAGGGTGCGTGCTGAAATTGACAACTCCGACGGTGCGTTGCCATCCGGCATGTTCATGCAACTTGTGCTGGAGCTGGACAGCCAGGCCATGGTGATGGTGCCGGAAGAAGCCATTACCGTGGAAGGTCCAAATACACACGTGTTTCTGGTCGCCGACGGCAAGGCCGTGAAACAAAAAGTCACCATCGGTGCGCGTGAGCCGGGTTTTGTCCAGATTCTGGACGGGCTTTCTGAAGGCGATGAAATTGTGACCCACGGCACCTCGAAAGTTCGCCCCGGTTCTGCGGTCAAGGTGGTCAATGCCCCATCCGGGGGCACCACCCAATGACGTTATCGGAGTTGTCCATCCGCCGGCCTGTTCTGGCCGCGGTTGTGTCGCTGCTGATCATCGTGGCCGGCCTGGCCTCGCTCAACGCCATTTCGGTGCGTGAACTGCCGGACGTGGATTCCTCGATCGTCTCGGTCACCACCTCCTATGTGGGCGCTGCACCGGAAGTTATTGACACCGATATTACCGAAATTATCGATAGTGCCGTGGCTGGAATTTCCGGGGTGAAAACCATTACCTCGACCAGCCAGCGGGGGCGATCTACCACAACCATAGAATTTGAACTTGGCCGCGATATCGACCAGGCCGCCAATGATGTGCGCGATGCGGTCGGCCGGGTGCGGGGACAGTTGCCCGAAGAGGTTGACGAACCGCAGGTGGTCAAAAGCGACTCCGATGCTGATCCTGTGATGCGCCTGGCCGTGTATTCCGACCGGCAGAGCCCGGAACAGGTAACCGACTACCTGGAGCGTTTCATCAAGGACCGCATCACCACCATTGACGGCGTGGCGGATGTGCGTATTTACGGCCATCGCCGTGCCGCCATCCGCATTTGGCTGGACCGGCGCGCCCTGGCGGCACGCAACCTCACGGTGGCTGATGTCGAGGAAGCCTTGCGCCAGAACAATGTGGAGCTGCCGGCCGGCGAGATTGAATCAACCACGCGGCTGTTCACCGTACGCCTGGATTCGAGGCTGACCAATCCGCAGCAGTTTCGCGACATCGTGGTCACTGAGGCAGGGGGTGTGCCGATCAGGCTGGGAACCGTGGCGCGTGTCGAAAGAGGCGTCGAAGACGACAGTACCATTGTGCGCTCCAACGGCTTGAACGCCATCGGCATCGCGGTTCTGCGTCAGTCGCAGTCCAATACCATTGCAATCTCAAATGCGGTGCGCAAGCAACTCGCCGTCCTGAACACTCAACTGCCAGAGGGCATGCAGATCTTTGTCGGCTCCGATGATGCTGTGTTTGTCAGTGCGTCGATCAAGGAAGTGCTGATCGCGCTCGGCCTGTCGCTTGTGCTTGTGGTGCTGGTGATATTGCTGTTTCTGCGCTCGGTCCGTGCCACCCTGATCCCGGCCATCACCATTCCGGTGTCGCTTGTCGGGTGTTTCTTCCTGATTTACCTGCTCGGGTTTTCGCTCAATGTACTGACGCTGCTGGCCTTGCTGCTGGCCATCGGGCTGGTGGTGGATGATGCCATCGTGATGCTGGAAAACATCGAACGCCGGCTGGCAAAAGGTGAGACAAAACTGCAGGCAGCCGTAAACGGATCACGCCAGGTCACCTTCGCTATTCTGGCAACGTCGGTAACGCTGATCGCTGTTTTCATCCCCATTTCATTCCTGCAGGGAGCAGCGGGGAAACTGTTCACTGAATTCGGGTTTGTGCTGGCAAGTGCGGTCATCATCTCAACCTTCGTGGCGCTGAGTGCCTGTCCGGCACTGGCATCAAAAATCCTGAAAACGCGTGAAGGTGTGACGGCAGATGAGCTGCAGCAGCCGGAAGGGGTTGTGTATCGCTGGTATCGCAAGGCGGTCACCGCTTCCATCAACGCACCCCTGATTGTCATTGCGGCGTGCCTGGCGTTTTCCGGGGCGAGCTATATCGCCATGCAAAACACCCAGCGAGAACTGACACCAACCGAAGACCGAAGCCTCATCTTTGTGCCGATGACCGCACCGCAGGGCTCGACCCTGGCGTTCACCGATGCACAGGTCAAAAAGCTTGAAGACCAACTCGTCAAGGTCAAGGACAAGCTCGACATCAAGATCATCTACTCGTTCACCGGTTTCAGGAGCAGGCCGTACCGCTCGTTCATGGTGGTCCGGTTCGAGCCGTGGGATGAACGCGATATTTCGGTGGTTGAAGCGCGCCGCTCGATAATTCCGATGGTCGCCGGCATCACCGGAGCGCGCGGTTTTCCGGTCATGCCGTCCGGTCTGGGCCTGCGTGGCAGCTCCACACCCTTGCGCGCTGTCATCGGCGGGCCCGACTATGAAAGCGTCAAGGTGTGGGCCGAAGAGCTGAAACAGAAGGCACGGGACAATCCAGGCCTGGCCAATGTGGATATCGATTTTGAGCAAAACCAGCCGCAGTTCCGGCTGACGGTGGACCGAAAGCGCGCGGACGACCTGGGCATTTCGGTGCGCACCATAGCATCGACCCTGCAAACCATGCTGGCGTCGCGGGAGATCACCAGTTATATCGATCGGGG
Organism: uncultured Anderseniella sp.; assembly: GCA_938039915.1. Taxonomy (GTDB): domain Bacteria; phylum Pseudomonadota; class Alphaproteobacteria; order Rhizobiales; family Aestuariivirgaceae; genus Anderseniella. Next base: position 22,626 of record CALHUA010000153.1, on the reverse strand, counting down.
CCGTGAATACCCTGTGATCGTGCAGGCTGAAGACCGGGACCGGCAATCGCCGGACGATATCTCCAAACTGTTCATCCGCACCGATGACGGCCAGTCCGTCGTGCCGCTGTCATCTGTCGTCAAACTGGTTGAGACTTCCGAGGCGCCCGCTTTGAGGCGCTACAACCGGTTGCCGTCCATCACCCTGTCAGCGGCGCTGAATGAGGGCTACGCACTCGGCAATGCCATTGATTTCATCCGCGCCGAGGCTGCAAAAACACTGCCGCCTGAGGCCAGCCTGAGTTTTTCCGGCCAGTCCCAGCAATATCTGGAGACGTCATCCGGCGTCGCGATTACCTTTGCGCTGGCCATTCTGATTGTGTTCCTGGTGCTCGCCGGCCAGTTTGAGAGCTTTGTGCACCCTTTCATCATCATGTTGTCAGTGCCGTTGGCGGTGGCGGGTGCCCTGTATGCGCTGTGGGGGGCAGGGCTGAGTCTCAACATATACTCGCAGATCGGCATCATCCTGCTGATCGGGCTGATGGCCAAGAACGGTATTCTGATTGTCGAGTTTGCCAACCAGTTGCGTGATGACGGCATGGCCGTGCGCGAGGCCGTGGTAGAGGCATCGGTGCTGCGCCTGCGCCCGATTGTCATGACGGTGATTTCGACGGTTCTGGGCGCGGTGCCCCTGGTGCTTGCTTCCGGTGCAGGCGCTGAAAGCCGCATTGCCATCGGCACGGTGGTGATTGGCGGTTTGCTCTGTGCCGGTATTCTGACCTTGTTCCTGACGCCGGTTCTGTATGACCTGTTGGCCAGGTTTACCCGACCGCGCGGCTTCATCGAAAAGCGGCTGGCCGAGGAGCTCGATGCTGCAAAACCCGGTGAGGCAGTACCGCAGCCGGGAGAATGAGCAGGCTGCGAGGCCGCACGGAGACTGACTGGAACATTGAACAGCTTATTGGATCATCCGGCCATCTCGATTGCTACCGGGATGCCCCGCGCAAGCGAATTGCTTACCATGCAGCTGGATTTGGCCTTCTCGACAATTGGTTCTGGATCAGAGCCGTCAGTCAGGGTGCATGACACTGCCATAGTGGCTGACGTGGCTATCAACGGATCGCCTTCCAGTTCAACAGTTACAGTGACAGAGATACTGTCCATCACAACGCTTAGCTCGTCAGCGACATATCTCAGGTCATTGCAAAAACAGCCGCCGATTGCCAAAGCCAGAATTTGCGCACCATTGAACCCAAGTCCCATTCCACCAGCCTTTCCGGCGGGTCGATCGACAATCATCGTGTGTCCCCCAGCCCAGCCCATGGCAGCCTGGGTGCCTTCCACATTCCGCAATTCCACTGTCATGGCAACCATGTGTCACTCCCGGTTCATGAGTTAGCCGTCGGCTGTGGAGTTTATAACAAGTCTTGCAGAATATAGGCATTTTCCGTGCTCTGCAGTCGTCCGAACCGGGCAGGTTTGACTATCAACCCGCAGTCTTTATCAAGTTGTCCGACATTCCGACGGTGGTCGTTGTGGTAAGGGCCATGAGTCTGAGCGTCATATTGGTCTTGATTCCTGGTGTGGTGATTGTTGACGCCTCCGGCATGGTCATGGACCTGCTGATACCTCTCCCGGCGTGGAGCCGGGAGAGAAAGACCGGGATCCGCAGGGCCTAGACCATCCACCAGCGTTCCATGATCCGGCGGCCGTCGAATGCGCGGCCCCAGGAAATATCACCATGGGCAATCTTCTTGTTGCGGGCGGACACGCCATTGGCGAACATCGGCACGATGACACCACCATCGTCACGCAGCATCCTCTGCATGTCGTGGTACATGGTTTTGCGCTTTTCGGTGTCCAGTTCTGCTCTGGCGGAGACCAGAAGGGAGTTGAATTTTTCATCCTTCCAGCGTGTTTCGTTCCAGGCCGCATCCGGTGCGTAACCGGTCGTGAACATAGTGTCCTCGGTTGCGTAGCCGCCCCAGTAGCTGGTGCACCATGGTTTCTTCAGCCACACGTTTGACCAGTAACCGTCATTGGGTTCGCGAACCACATTGATATTGATGCCGGTGTTCTTGGCAGACGCCGAAAACAGCTGGGCGGCGTCGAGGGCGCCGGAGAACGCGGCATCAGACGCACTCAGGTCTAGAGTGATATCTCCCAGGCCCGACTTCTGCATGTGGAACTTGGCCTTGTCCGGGTCGTAGGTGGTCTGCTCGAGGTCTTCGGCGAAATATCGGTATGATGGTCCAATCGGGTTGTCGTTCCCGACCCTGCCGTGGCCGTTGAGTATTTTCTTGACCATTTCCTCCCTGTCGATGGCGTGTTTCAGCGCCTTGCGCAGGTGCAGGTTGTCAAACGGCGCCACGTCTATCTGCATGGGCATGACATAGTGCAGAGGTCCGACGCCCTCCTCCACGACGATGGCCGGGTTGCGCGACATCAGGGCGACCGTTTTCAGATCAACCTGGTCAATGGCGTCAACTGCGCCGGTAAGCAGGGCATTGTTTCTCGCTGTTGAATCGATGATGGACAGCAGCTCGACACTGTCTGCATGGGCCGCTCCGTCTTTCCAGTAGTTCGGATTGCGCTCGAAATCGACCCTGACACCGGGATCATTGTTCTTGATGATGTAACCGCCCGATCCGCCGGCCTGCCAATCGATCTTTCCATCCTTTGCCGGGTAAATGCCGAACGTTGCTTCGTTGAAGCTGAACGGGAAGTCGGCGTTTCCGCCGGAAAGCTCAAAGACAACGGTATCGGGCCCGTCGGCGCGGATATCGGTAACCGGCGCAAGAATGGGTTTGCCGACAGATTTGGTGTCCTTGCCGCGATGATGGTTCATGGAGGCAATCACATCATCGGCGGTCATGGTCTTACCGTTGTGAAACTCCACGCCCTTGCGCAGTTTGAATGTCCAGACCTTTGCGTCCGGACTGGCTGACCATTCTGTTGCCAGTGCAGGCAGCAGGTCGCCATTTGGCGCCAGCTCGGTCAGGGTATTGGCTACGGCATAGGCCACCACCCACTGCAGCCCGTTTTCAATAATTGCCGGATCCTGGGTGTCGGTGGTGGCGCCGTGCCCCATGGCAAGCCGCATGTGCCCGCCCTTCTTCGGCGTAGCCGCCAGGGCGCTTTCGATCATGCTTGTTCCAAGTGCGGCCGTGATGCCTAGTGCGCCGGCCTTGCCGAGAAATTCCCGCCGTGAGATGCCGCCTTTCTGAATCTGGCCGATCAGCCATTGTGCGTGTCGTTCATTATCGAATGTCATGATTTTCTCCCTTTGGTTTATCCGTGTTTTTCCGTCGTGCAATCGCTGCCCGGTTGCTCAAACATGATCTCTCGGGATTTCCTCATCCCAGTTCTTCTCAAAAAGCAGTTGATCGCCTTCAAATGCCCGCAAGTATCCTTCCAGCCGGAAGCTGGTTGGGCTGCTGGTCATGCGTGTCAGCGTCTCGGTGCGCACCTGCCAGTCTTCGCGCTGGAACTCGAACGTCCATGCGCCTTCCGTGCGTGCGGACAGCGGGTCATCGGGTCTGATCCAGTAGGAGTGCCGTGCGTGACTGTCGTTTTCCAGGCCGTTGGCTTCATCAAGCTGGCGGCCAAGGTCGTCGCGGATCTCCATGAAAACCTCACCGGTCAAGTCATCGCGTTCCCACACCCGTTCATTGTCGGCGGGCCGCAGGATCGTGAAACCGTTGTCAGGCAGCGCCGGTGTCTCCGGCATGGTAATCTCGCTGGAGTATGATTGTCTGGCCGGCAAGGTGAGACTGCTGCCTGCAAGGCGCAAGGTCAGCGTCGCTGCTTCAGGCGCCGGCCACAAAGCGGGCCAGTATGTCGACGACAGAGCCAGCCGGATGCGGTGTCCTTTGGGGAACACATACCCTGCCGCGCACAGCTTGAATTTGACTTTGTAGAACGCGCCGGGTTGCAAGTCTTCGGGCGTCTCATGGGAGTTGCGGTGGGTGAGGTTGAGAGGATTGTGCGATACCCGCGTGCTTGCGCCATCAGGAGCCACGTCGCACAGGCGCGCTGCGACAAACCCGACCGGCCTGTCACAGGCAACCTCAAGTTCCAGTTCCGGAAAACCGAGAATGGTCAAAGGTTCTTCAAGTGGTGCCGTCTCGAACAGTACCGATTTTGCATCATCGTCGCGCTGATCACCCGGCAGTTCGTCATCCACCCGCATGCCGGGGCAGAAATTGCCGAAGGCAAGGCCGGTATCCTGCGGTGTTGAGATGGTGACCTCACCGTCATCACTGGCACTGCTGTCAAGGCCTCCGTTTTCTGCCGTATGGAACACAAGCGGGCTGATGGACGGGGCAGGCCAGATGTCTTCCTGGACCCAGTGGCCGTGCCTGATGCCATTTTTTACCGATGGTGCGGCTGCTTCCATGAGATAGGCCCGCAAGGCCGGATCCCGGTCCACGCCATTGTTGATGCCCTTGAGCCAGAAATCCCACCAGCGCACCGCTTCGTCGAGAAAGTCGAAGCCCGGTGTCACCCGTGCCAGGTGCGGATAGGCGTGTTCCCACGGCCCGATGATCCCCTTAGCTGGTGATATCAGCCCTTCCAGCAGGCGGGGTATGGCGTTTGTGTAGCAGTCGTGCCAACCGCCCACCGCCAGCACGGCAGCCTTGATGTCAGAATAATCTTCGCACACCGAGCCGTGTTTCCAGAACTCGTCGCGGCGTTGATGGCGCAGCCAGTTGGCGGCCAGCATCGGCATGTTGTCCAGTCGCTGCAGCCATTTGCTGCGCCATTCATCTCCAATAATGGCCGGGTCAGGCGGGCGTGATGAATAGGCCAGCATCTGTTGCGACCAGGTTGTGTTGTCGTTGTTCAGGCACCCGCCCATATAGTGAATGTCATCGTTGTAGCGGTCGTCGGTTGAACATGATGTGATGATTGCCTTCAGCGCCGGTGGTTGTAGTGCAGCAATCTGCAGGCCGTTGAAGCCGCCCCATGAGTGGCCGATCATGCCGACATTGCCATCGCACCAGTCCTGTTTGGCAATCCACGCGATGACGTGGGTGCCGTCATCCAGTTCCCTGGCTGTATATTCGTCCTCCATCAAACCGTCGGACTCACCGTTACCGCGAATGTCCACCCGCACGCCGGCATAACCGGCGCGTGCAAAATGATCAAAAGTGATGTTGTCCCGGCCGCCGGTGCCGCCACGTTTGCGATATGGCAGATACTCCAGTATGGCGGGAACCGGCTGGCTGTGGCATTCGTCCGGTATCCAGATGCGCGCGGCAAGACGGCAGCCGTCAGGCATCATGATCCATTCGTTCTCTACAATCCTGTAGCCGTAATTGCGGACATCCATGTAAAGCGCCTCTACCGGTCAATCAGATGGCCTGAGGATCAGCACAACAGGAAGTTGGTGCAATTTCGCGGCTTCGCACTACCTGACGCGTTTTTATGCTATTGGTGCAATAATTCGCTTAAGATAATGGCGAGTGTGCGCTAGTCTGCCGGGTCAATTGCAAACAGACACCTGGTTGGGTCAGCATGGAAATTGCCGAGAATCTGAAACTGCTGTGCAGCTTCGAGAAATCCATATCGCATGTATGCCGTGCAATTGGCATCAACCGGCAGCAATTCAGCAAATACCTGTCCGGTGCATCGCAACCTTCGGCCTACAATCTGAACCAGATTTGTGATCATTTCTCCATCCGTCCGGCTGACCTGTTCCTGCCCGCGGACGAATTCGCTGACCGCATGGAGTATCGCGTTGGCCGGCCCAGCCGCAATTCCGGCCCGGTGTCAGATCAGTTATTCCGGCGCGCCTTCCCCGGCGACCGAAAGGCGCTCAGCCGGTATCTCGGATATTACATTACCCACTGCCATTCATTCAGTTGGGACGGGTATGTGCTGCGTGCGATCACTCATCTCTTCGAGCGTGATGGTCTGATTTGCGCAAAAACCATCGAACGAACTCATGATCCCGAAGAGGGTTCACTTTTTCTGTCCAAGTACGACGGCCAGGTTTCCTTGTTGGGAAACCGGATTTTTCTCATGGAGTATCAGGGGCTGGCAAATGATGCCATTGTGGAAACCGTCCTGTATCCGTCTGCCCGCAGCCAGGTAACCCTTTTGCGCGGTGTGACGTTCGGCCTGTCCAGCAAGCAACGCCATCCTTATGTATCGCGCTGTGTTTGGAAGTATATCGGCACCAACATCGACATCAGGACTGCGCTGAACTCGACCGGGCTGTTTTCCCTGGATGGCGGACATATTGATCCGAAGGTACTGCGCATTCTGGGTGACCGGCCGTTTCCAAACGAACTCCTTCACTATGATCTGGAACCGCATCATTGACCGGTAGTGCTGGATTTGCCCGGCGGGTCAATCAACGGCTATGGCTTCAATCTCCAGCAGCCAGGTCTCGTCGAAAATGCCGGTAATGATTACCGTAAGCGCCGGTGCCAGATCTCCCAGCACCTTGCGGCGCACTGATGAGTTCTGCGTCCTGTAGCGTCGCTCGCCGAGATACGTGGTGTGCTTCACAATGTTGCCAAGACCCATGCCGGCTGCCGTGAGCTGTGCTTCAACGTTCGCCCAGGCCTGTTCAGCCTGCTCCGTGAAGTTTTCCGGCACGGTGCCGTCAGGCCGGACCGGTATCTGCCCGCTCACATAGACTGTCCGGCGGGTCTCGGAAACTGCCACCGCCTGGGAATACCCTGTCTTCAGATTGTGTGAGTCCGGCGCATTTACGTGGTGCATATTCACTGGTCTACTCCTTGAGGATGCTTTATTTTGTTCGGGAAAACATAAAATATGCTGAGTAAAAGTCAGAAGAAAACGGAAAATTTCGAATGAATGAAAATACGAAAGCTGTTCAGCAACGGGCCGCAGCAGTGGCTGGTCTGGACCTGTTTGACCGAAAAATATTAGGTGCATTGGTTGCCGATTCCGGCTGTTCCTATGCCAGGCTCGGAGAAATCGTCGGGCTTTCCGCCCCAGCGGTACATGAGCGCGTCAAGCGGCTGCGCAAATCAGGCGTCATTCAGCAATCAACCGTCAGCCTGAACGGGCCTGCCATCGGCAAGCCGTTGTTGACCTTCGTTCACGTGGAGTTCGAAGGCTGGGGCAAAAGCCGAAGGCTGATGCAGATTGCCGGCTTCCCCGAAGTGGAAGAGATGCATTCCGTTGCCGGAGACAGTGGCATGATCATGAAGGTGCGAACCGCAGATGCGCACGCGCTGGAACTGCTGCTGTCGCAGCTTTATCAACTGGCCGGCGTGCGGACCACAAAGAGCTATATTACGCTTTCGACGTTTCTGGAAAGGCCGGTGCAGGCAGAAGTAACCGGGGACTGGCCCGTCCTGTCATTGCCTGAGGAGTAATCTCTTGCGGAGGTGGTGGACCTTGCCCGGTGAATTTGGTCAACTGCCTGACCGACACAGGAGATGCAAAAATGCCCCGTCCGCCCTTCAAGGTTCACCAGCTTGGCGAAATCGCCATTCGCTGCGCCGACATGGATGCCATGTTCGAATTCTACCGGAATATCGTTGGCCTTGAGGTGTTGAGTGATACCCGAGATGCCGGTGTCGCATTCTTCAGGATCTGCGCCGGATATGGCGGTCACACCACGGTGCTGGCCCTGTTTCACCACACTGCCGGTCGTCCGGACCTGCATCCTTCAGGTTCGGATGCGCCCGAGACCGGGGCGAAATCGTCCCTGCATCATCTGGCGTTGAGCGTGGCCTATGCCGAGCAGGGAGCCGTCATGAAATGGCTTGATGACAATGCGGTTGACTACCAGGTGCAGGTGTTCGACTGGATCGGCTGGCGCGGCGTTTTCATCCTGGATCCGGAAGGAAATACGGTGGAGTTCGTGGCAGCGGACAAATCATTGCTGGCACAGAGCTGATGTTTTATACCAACGGAAGTAATTATTGACCCATTTGATGGAGTCAAATCCGTTCACTCTGGCAGGCGCGGTGCGCAGCGCGATGCGGTGCATCGGGAAAGCGCCGCAACGCACCAGATGGACGGATTTGGCCCACCGAAGGCCGCCTTTTCGCGCCCACCGGACGTCGTTATGCTCCACTTATGGTCAACCAGACCACCGCGTGGAGCATGCCTAGCCGGTAAACGCGAAATATCGGTCAAATGGGTCAATAATTACTTCCTTTGGTATTAGGCGTGCAAGCGGCCTGCCAATTCGCCAGCCTTGTTGCGCGCATATGAATCGGCTTGCCACACATCGTCAAGTGAAGACATCGATACAATCATGTTTTCGCGCTCAGCCAGGTCGATTGTATCGGCCACCAGCCGCGTAATATCAAGAAAGCGCAATTTTTCCTGCAAAAATGCCGCAACGGCGATTTCGTTGGCGGCATTCAGGATTGTAGTCGCATTGCCCCCTCTGGCAAGCGCTGAACGAGCCAGATCAATAGCGGGAAAGCGGTCATTGCCCACCGGTTCGAACGTCAGGCTGCCGATCTGTGCCAGATCGAGCCGCTCAACCGGGGCTGAAATACGGTCAGGATAGGCCATTGCGTAAGCAATTGGTGTGCGCATATCCGGCATACCCAACTGGGCGATAACCGAACCGTCCACATAGGAGACGTAGGAGTGAATGATCGACTGGGGATGCACCACAACATCGATTTTTTCCAGGGCAACCGGAAAAAGATGAAATGCTTCAATGAATTCCAGCCCCTTGTTCATCAACGTGGAACTGTCAATCGTCACTTTCTGACCCATCGACCAATTGGGATGTTTCAACGCCGATTGCAGTGTTGCAGTTTCCAACTGCTCCATCGACCATGTACGGAAAGGGCCGCCTGACGCCGTAAGGGTCAATCGATCAACCCCATCGGTGTTGTGATCTTCAAAACACTGAAACAGGGCGGAATGCTCACTGTCCACCGGAACGATGGTTGCGTTGTGCTCTGTCGCGGCCCGGGTAAAAACCTCAGCTCCCGAAACCAGGCACTCCTTGTTTGCAAGCGCAATCGTGGTGCCTTGCTCCACGGCAGACAATGTCGGTTTCAAGCCACTTGCGCCTACGATTGCCCCCATGACCATATCAACCGGGCGAGCTGCGGCCTCAACAACGGCCTCTTCGCCGGCTGCCACCTCTACGCCGGATCCCGCCAGCGCATCTCGCAAATCTCCCAACAGTGTTTCATCCGCAGTTACTGCCAGCCTGGCATTGAACTCTCGTGCGTCTGCCGCCAGTTGGGCGATATTGCGGTTGGCAACGAGCGCATCGACCGTAAAACGGTCCCGGTGATTGCGGATGACGTCAACCGTCGATTGCCCGATTGACCCTGAGGATCCCAGGATACTTAAGGTCTTGTTGCCCGATGACTTGCTCATGCGTTGATACTCTGGGATCTGTTCAATCAAAGAAAATTTGCCAATATCCGGGGACTGTTTACCAGACCACAAGCCCGCTGGCCACGGCTTCGTGTCCGCCGCGGGCATAGCCAAACGCCGCAGCAGCAACAGAGGCGAATATCAATCCGTCGACCCGGTCCAGAACCCCGCCATGGCCGGGAATGATGCGACCGGAATCCTTGACGCCAAAGCGCCGCTTGGCTGCCGACTCAAACAAATCGCCCAGCTGTTCCAGCACCGCAAGCACACCACCGGCCACCAGCAGCGGCCACACTGTGGACAGCCCGGCATACCACCCCATTGCAGCGCTCGCGACGATACCACCGGCAACCGCCCCCACCAGTCCTGCCCAGGTCTTGTTGGGCGATACGGACGGCGCCAGCTTTGGTCCACCAATCAACCTGCCGAAAACATAGGCCAATGTGTCGGCACTCCAGACCACGGCAAACAGCCACAAAACTGCAAACAACCCGTAGTCCGGCGATTGCCGGATCAGTATCAGGGCCAGTCCGGGCAGTGCGATATAGGGTATTCCCCACCACGCCCAGCGCGAACCGGATTGTTTTCGCAAGGCTTCACCAATCAGGCTCATCGCCCAGCACACGGCAATGACCTGAAGAGCCATCACAACCCCTGAACGTGATACTATCAAAACGGCAGCAATCGCTGCCAGCGCGTGCAGGGCAAACTGAAACTGTGATCCGCGATGCACCATGCGGCACCATTCGGCGGCCATAATCGCGGCAATCATGGCAATGCCCAGCTCGAACCACACGCTTCCGGCCCAGACATCAAGCAGGGCAATCGGTATAAGCACCAGTGCGGCCGCAACCCGCACGGCGAGTTCACGGGTGACAAAACGTCCGGCGGGTTTATCCGTGGATGGGGTCATCCGGAAAAAAGCTCAAGGCAGATTGGAGACAGACCGCAGTGGACAGTCGGGATCCGGGTAAGGTCAAGCCAGCGCGGCAGCATTGACACATCCGCCATAGCGGCGTTGACGATGAGAAAATTCAGCCAGGGCTCGCTTGTAAATGTCGGCATCAAAATCAGGCCAATGCTCATCCACAAACACCAGTTCGGTGTAAGCCATTTGCCACAGCAGATAATTTGATATGCGCTTTTCCCCACTGGTGCGGATCAGCATGTCAGGCTCCGGCACATCAGGCACATACATGTGGGCAGCAAAACACGCTTCATCAATCTCATCGGGAGACAGTTCGCCGCGCGCGACCTTTTCGGCAATAGCCCGGGTAGTGCGTGCAATCTCGGTACGCCCGCCATAGTTGAATGCAACCACCAGATTGAGCCTGCTGTTCAGCGCTGTAAGCTTTTCACATTCCTCGATCATTCCGACCATGTCGTCATCAAGCCGATCACGTTCACCGATCACTCGAATACGAACCCCGGCTGAATGCAGTTCTGCAACATCCTGCCGGATAAACCGCCGCAGCAGGGAGAACAAATAGGTAATTTCTGCTTTCGGACGGCGCCAGTTTTCGGATGAAAACGAAAAAACCGTCAGATACTCGGTGCCCTGTTCAATCGCTGCGCGCACCAGCCGCCGAACCGCATCCACGCCGTGACGATGGCCTTCGGTCCGCGGCAAAGACCGCTGCGTGGCCCAGCGGCCATTTCCATCCATGATAATCGCAACATGACGCGGATCGGTCCCGACAGACGGGACGTCGGTTGCCTGGCGGGGCGTAACCGCATGGTCAAGCACAGCGTTTTCCTGCATCAAAGTCTTCACTTAATCTGCCCCTCGATCAGGATCGTTCGTGCCCGGCTACACCAGAATTCACAACCCTGATCAATTCCAAAGCGTTAGACCAACTCAATGAGTTCCATGAACCCGTTTCACTCTAGTCTTTCCTGCCCCGCGCGCAACGAGCACGCGCAGCTTATACCTGCATGATCTCAGCATCTTTGTGATTCAGCAAATCATCAACTGCCTTGATGAGTTCGTCAGTCAGGGCCTGGACCTGTTCGGATTGCTGACGGTGTTCATCTTCTGAAATATCGCCGTCCTTTTCCATCTGCTTCAATGTATCCATGCCGTCGCGGCGGACATTGCGCACCGAGACCCTGGCCTTTTCAGCATATGAGTGAGCGACTTTGGTCAGGTCGCGGCGGCGATCTTCGGTCAGTTCAGGAACTGGGATGCGAATAACCGCCCCTTCTGCCATCGGATTGAGCCCGAGGCCGGAATTGCGGATCGCCTTGTCAACAGCTGGCGCCAGCGTCTCGTCCCATACCTGTACCGACAACATGCGTGGTTCAGGCACAGATACGGTGCCAACCTGATTCAACGGCATGACCGACCCGTAGGCCTCAACCGTTACCGGCTCCAGCAGGGCCGCGGATGCTCTGCCGGTACGCAGTCCTGAAAATTCGGTTTTCATCGCATCAACCGCACCGTCCATGCGGCGGCGCAGGTCTTGTAAATCAATCGAGGTGCTCATTGTTCAATCTCTTTGCAATCGAATTGGCGGGCCGTTTTGCTGTGGCCCGGCAAACGCTCGTTTCAAACAGTCACTTCGGTGAAGGTGCCGTCTCCGTTCAACACCTTGTTGAACTCTCCACCCTGGCGAATGGAGAACACGAATACCGGAATTGCATTGTCGCGCGCAAGGGCTATGGCCGCACCATCCATGACCCGCAGATTGCGGGCAAGCATTTCATCATAGGTCAGGGTTTCAAAACGCTGTGCATTTCCGTCTGTCTTCGGATCAGCCGAATAGATGCCATCGACACTGGTCCCTTTGAAAAATGCATCACATTTAAGCTCTGCAGCCCGCAGCGCCGCAGCGGTGTCGGTTGTAAAGAACGGATTGCCTGTACCTGCCGCGCACAACACCACTTTGCCCTTGTTCAGATGCGACAGCGCCCTGGCTCTGGTGAAAGATTCACAGACAGTTGGCATGTGAATAGCCGACATGGCCCTGGCATCGATGCCCTTGGAAATCAGCACGTCCTGCATCGCCAGGGCGTTCATGACGGTTGCCAGCATACCCATCTGGTCCGCATTGGCGCGATCCATACCGGACGCGGCGCCGGCGACCCCGCGAAATATGTTGCCGCCGCCGATCACCAGCGCCACCTGCACTCCAGCCTTGACCGCCTGCACCACCTCGTCGGCAATGCGACCGGCCATATCCAGATCGATGCCGAATTCCTTGGCGCCCATGAGCGCCTCACCTGACACCTTCAGCAGTACTCTGGAAAAAGGAGGTTCGGTTCCCATGCTGCAACTTTCTCAGAAAAAACGGAGCCTGCATCCGCGAGCTCCGTCTGTTGTCGTTCAAATTGTCGATTCGCGCCAGTAACGCTGTTGCGACATCAGGCGCCGCCGGCGGCCTTGGCAACTTCTGCCGCAAAGTCGTCAGCTTCCTTCTCGATGCCTTCGCCAAGCTGCAGACGCACGAAACCGGCAATCTTCATGTCACCACCGGCTTCCTTGCCGGCTTCCTCGGCCGCCTTGGCAACAGACAGGTCCGGATTGATCACGAATGCCTGGCTCAGGAGTACCGATTCCTCATAGAATTTACGGATACGGCCTTCGACCATTTTCTCGATAATATTGTCCGGCTTGCCGCTTTCGCGAGCCTGCTCGGTGAACACAGCGCGTTCACGCTCGACAATGTCCGCGTTGATTTCTTCAGGCGTCAAAGCAAGCGGCGCAGCAGCGGCCACATGCATGGCGACCTGTTTGCCGAACGCTTCCGCAGCTGCCTTGTCCGCACTGGTTTCCACCGCTACCAGAACCCCGATCTTGCCGACACCCGGCGCCACCTGATTGTGGACGTAGGACGCGACAACGCCGTTTTCGACACTCACCGACGCAGTGCGGCGCAACGACATATTTTCACCGATCGTTCCAACAAGCTCGGTGATCTTGTCTGCAACGCTCTTGCCTGCGCCGGGAAATTCCGCGCTGTTGAGCTTGTCGACATCGCCACCGGCAGCCGGGGCCAGCGAAGAAACAGTCGTCACCAGACCCTGGAACTCGGGGTTGCGGGCAACAAAGTCTGTTTCGGAGTTGACTTCCACAGCAGCGCCAATTGTGCCGTCGACACTCACGCCGACCAACCCTTCAGCAGCAACACGAGAGGCTTTCTTGGCAGCCTTGGACAGTCCCTTGGCACGCAGCCAGTCAATCGCCGCTTCCATGTCACCGTCAGCCTCGGTCAGCGCGTTCTTGCAATCCATCATGCCTGCGCCGGTAGCCTCGCGCAGTTCTTTCACCATCGCAGCAGTAATCTGTGCCATGACAATACCTTTCAATTTCTTGTTAAAGCTTCATCTGAAGCCCATATGTGCGAATGTGACGTCCACATCACAAGATGCGGACGTCTTCAAATACGCGATCAGCCCGCAAGCATGCCTTTGGCCTGACCGATCCAGTCTTCACGTTCGATGCGGCCCTTGAAGTTGAGCTTCTCGTCAATGTCGGCGACCTGTTCAGGTGTCAGGGCGGCAATCTGTGACAGGGTTGTGTATCCAAGTTCTGACAGCTTGCCGCTGAGAACTGGCCCAACACCGGAAATCCGGGACAAATCATCAGCTTCGGCTGCAGCGGGTGCGGCTTCAGCGGCAGGTGCAGGTGCCGGTTCGGCAGCCGGAGCAGCTTCGGCGGCTGGAGCGGCTTCAGCAGGTGCCGGTTCAGCCACAGGAGCAGGTTCGGCAATGGCCATTTCTGCGTCAGGTTCTTCAGCCGCGCCGAGATCAACACCCGCGCCGGCGGCACTTTCGGAAATACCGTCAATGGCAGCGCGTGCCACCAGGTCGCAGTACAGCGCGATGGCACGACCGGCATCATCATTGCCGGGGATCGGGAAATCGATGCCGGCAGGATCACTGTTTGAATCAAGCACTGCAATAACCGGAATGCCGAGACGGTTGGCTTCCTTGATGGCGATGGCTTCCTTGTTGGTATCGATGACGAACAGGATGTTGGGTACACCACCCATGTCCTTGATACCGCCGAGTGCCAGCTCCAGCTTGTTGCGCTCGCGGGTCAGCGTCAGTTGTTCGCGTTTGGTAAAGCCCTGTGCGCCGCCGTCAAACAGTTCTTCGAGTTCGCGCAACCGCTTGATCGAATTGGAAATGGTCTTCCAGTTGGTCATCGTGCCGCCGAGCCAGCGGGAGTTGATGAAGTACTGCGCTGAACGCCGCGCAGCATCAGCGATCTGTTCCTGCGCCTGACGCTTGGTGCCAACGAACAGCAGCCGTCCGCCGCCTGCAACCGTGTCGCGTACGGCCAGCAGGGCCTGATGCAGAAGCGGCACTGTCTGAGACAGGTCCATCACGTGAATACCGTTGCGGGCGCCATAGATGTATGAACCCATCTTGGGGTTCCAGCGGTGTGTTTGGTGTCCGAAGTGGACGCCAGCTTCAAGCAGCTGGCGCATAGAATAATCAGGCAAAGCCATGTGCCATGTTCCTTTTCCGGTTGTTCCTCCGTGACAGAAAGTGACCGTTTGAGCGGCACCGGATGGTACTGCCTCTATGTGGCGGGAAACCCCGCATGAGACAGACCGCACTGACACGTGTGAATTATTCGCTGAAAGACCATCTCCCGGCGAACGGGCGGCTTATAGGGTGCATTGGCTTGCGTTGCAAGCCCTTGCGCGCACTGTACGCCACTCTATGGTGGCGCGCATGACAAAGCTCATCGCGCTCTTCATGGCCATGCTGGCCCTGATCCAGTTCATCAAGCCGCTTGGCCTGCCCGGCCTCAAGCGCCGTCAGGATGCCTGGAAGCTGGCAGTGGCCGGCGTTGCCATCATGTTTCTGTTCATCCTGCTGACAGCCGGTTTCAAGTAGCCGGCTGATCCTGAGGCTGGTGAACGAAACGCTGGTAGATGAAGCCGATACCAACCAGGCACAGGCCCAGCCCGAGGAATGAGGCTACGCGCAGAAGCCCTTCAAGATCCGACAGGTCGACCAGGAACACTTTCAAAACCACCAGCACCAGCACCGCCAGAGATGCATAACGCAACTGCGCAACCCGCGCGGTAATCCCGGCAGCCAGCAAGGCCAGCGCGAACAGCAGCCACACGGCGGAGTAGGTATAATTTTCCGGCGTGGACATGAAAGTTGCATCAAGGTCATCCGGCGCATGGAAGAAGCGGCGTATCTCCATCGATAGCCACACCAGCACGAGCCCCAGGCACGCCGGTGGCCAAACCGTGCGCCATAGCGGCAGCGTCGAGTGACGCCTCAAGGTATAACCGATGAAGGCAAGCAGCACGCCCGGCAGCAGATAGGCAGGTGTCAGGGCATTGACGAGTGGCCAGTTTCCAACCATCTCCGGGAAAAATACCGGGTTCAGGCCCAACAGCGGCCAAGCAATGAGAACAGCACAGGCAAGGGCTGTCAGTATCCGCCCGGCCCACAAATCGATAAAGCCACCATGGATGGACCAACGCCGCCAGCAGGCAGCCGCACTTACCAGCCAACTTGTGATTTGCAGGCCGGCTTCAAGAAGGCTGAACCGCTCACTGCCCAGAGATCCGGCAACCACAACCCGGATCAGGGCGGACACGAACATGGCAACAAGTGCAATCCGCCCGCCTTCCAGCACTTTCGACAACAGGTCTCTGGTCTCATCGCGTCCAAACTGCAGCCACGCCAGGTGGAACATCACCAGTGGCAGGCCATACCCGTAGACCACCCAGTACCGGCCCAGCCAATGGCTGTCAGCATAGTCAAGCACATGCAGATTGAGGCCGAGGCGCGCCAGTACCGCAAGTGCGATCAGCATGGCCGGCCAGCGCAATTGCGGCAGGTCCAGAGATCGGGAAATGTAGCCTGTCGCAGCCAGAAGCGCAGCCAGAGATGCAGACAACCAGGCATCTCGCAACACGAAGCTCAGTGCCATGGCAATGCTCGCACACGCCGCCATGGCATAGATGCCCAGCGCCAGGCGAGGCGTCTCATCGGCTGCAACACTGCGTAACCGCGAGCCCAGGAAAACAAACACGGCAGCCAGACCAAGAGCGGCGAAGGCCCATTTCTGGCTTGGCTCAAGTGAACGCAAGGTTGCGTAGGCTGCAACCATCAAACCGATCGGAACAACAGAGCCGAGCGTCGCCCACAGCCATGGGCGAACTGAGCGCCATAACAATACAAATCCCCCTGCCAGCGTCGCAGCACCAAACACCGCGCTGTACTTCAGATAGGCACCGGCCTCAGTTGACGGCTCCGGTCCCCAGGCGTTCTGGCCGGGGACAAGCCAGCCGTCAATCCAACCCTCGACATGCAGCCTGCCGCCCCATTCGGCAAAGCCGAGCAGGATGCCAACACCGGCGATCAGCGTCAGGAAATCAAACCGCTGCGCGCGTATGGCGGCAACACATGCTGCTATCGCAAACAGACCCAGCGCAATCAGCGCGCCATTGCCGTACCCGTCGCGCATCAACACCACCAGCAACAGCAGCATGGCAACTGTTCCGGCAATTGCCGCGGCAACCTGCAACACATCCTTCGGCCACATCGGCGGATGCCAGATGGCTGGCTGATCATCGCGTGATGCCACACCACCTGCAAACGCGAAACCAGTGCCGATCAGCACTGAAAACAGTCCGAGCGTCAGACCGTCACCGGTCGCAAAGAACGAGTTTGCCCATAACATGACCCAACCGCCGGCAAGAACCGTCGCCGACACTGCCAGCCACACGGCGGACCGCCACGTCATGACCGCGCAAACAGCCGCAAACAACAATCCGAGGTAGGAAAACAGGCCCGGCGCGAAAGGGTCCGCACTGCCGATCAGGACCGGCAGAACAAACCCGCCGAGCAAACCGACAATCGCAACAAGCGGCCCCTGCACCACCGACAATGCAAACGCGGCGAGAGCCGTAGCCGCCAGCCCGACGAAAGTCACCGTTGGTCCGATAAATCCGTAGAGCGCATTGGCGGCATATACGCTGGCGAACACAGCCGCCAAACCACCTGCCGTCAGCGCCTGGGGAACATAATCCGGTTTCAGGGCTGCAAATCGCTGCTGCGACGGCTTGCGCCTGAGCCATTCACCGGCAACTGCCAGTCCAGCCCCGCACATGAGACCCAGAATAACGCGGATGCCCGGGCCAAGCAGGCCGGCATCGGACATGTACTTGACCAGGAACAGGCCGGCCAGGCCGATGGCCACGGCACCGATCCAGATGAACCAGGTGCCCGCAAGGTTTTCTTCCAGACTGGATCGCGCCGGCTTGGGCACCGGTTCAGCAGTGACCTGCGCGGTGTCATTGCTATTGCTCGCAGCCATTGTAGTCGCAGCGGCGAAATCCTGTTCAGGCTCGGATACCGTCTCCGGTTCTTTGACCGGCGACGTGTCTGTTACCTCGCTCGGCGTCTCCTGCGCGGGAGGCTGAAGCCCCGACGTGCGCAGCAGATTGAGTTCATTGCGCAACTTGAACAGTTCGCGCGACACCCGTTCGGCCTTGTTCATGGCAACAACGGCAAGAATGATCGGCAAGGCAAAAATGCCGATGACCAGAAATGCAATCCAGACCAGTTCGTCCATCTTGTCAGGCGCTCCAGTTACTACCTTTGGTATTACAGATCCTGCACGTCAACTACGCCCGGAACGGCTTTTATCGCCGCCTTGATTTTCGGGTTCACGGTAAACTTTTCACCCAGGCGGAACCGAACTTCCAGCTCATCCGGCAGCCTCAGGTTCAGCACCACCGAGGAATTTCCGCCATTAGTCAACCTGGATTGAACCAGCGTCAGGGGCTTTGTGTCATCCAGAAATATCTCCAGACCCTGTTCAACCCGGTCGGCTCTTTCATCCAGTAAATCCACGCCCTGCAGCCGCAGCTTGACATCTTCGCCCTCAACATCCGCTTCAACACGGACCATCAGGGGCTTACCCGCCTCCAGCAGGTCACGGCATGCATTCAGGGTTTCCGAAAAGCACACACATTCATACTGACCGGTAGGATCAGAAAACCCGATAAAGGCAAACTTGTTGCCGGATTTCGCCCGGCGCTCCTGCTTGTAGGTAACGGTGCCGGTAAGACGGGCTGCAGATGCACCGCGCAAGGCCTTGACCCGAAAACCTTCCCAGCTGTCTGCACCCAGTTTGGGCAGGATCGACAGATACTCATCCAGTGGATGGCCTGACAGATAGAACCCAACTGCTTCGAATTCCTCCGCCAACTGATCCATCGGCAGCCACGGCTCAACGGCGTGCAATGGCAGGTCTTCGGCACCGTGGTCACCACCGCCTCCAAAGAAATCGTTCTGCCCGATCTCTGCTTCGGCAGAAGTACGGTTTGCCATCGCCAGGATGGCCTCGACACCTTTGACCACCTGCGCCCGGTTCGGGTTCAGTTCATCAAATCCGCCGGATTTGGAGATCGATTCCAGCGCGCGCTTGTTCATCATGCGCGGATCGATACGCCGCGCAAAATCACCGAGGGACTTGAACGGGCCGCCTTCCTCGCGCACTGCGATTATATGTTCAACGGCCTGCTCGCCAACATTCTTCAGCGCCGCAAGCGAATACTGGATGGCACCGTCTGCGACCGTGAAGTCGACCCCTGACTTGTTGATGCTTGGTGGATTGATGACCACCTTCATGCGGTCAGCTTCGCGTTTGAACACCAGCAGCTTGTCGGTGTTGCCGCTGTCCAGAGACATCGACGCGGCGAGGAATTCAACCGGGTGATTGGCTTTCAGCCAGGCCGTCTGATAGGCGACCACCCCGTACGCGGCGGAGTGCGCCTTGTTGAAACCATAACCGGCGAACTTGTTGACCAGTTCGAAAATCTTTTCGGCTTCGCCCTGATCAACGCCGTTGTCGACCGATCCGGATACAAAGCGTGCCTTCTGGGCATCCATCTCGGCCTGGATCTTCTTGCCCATGGCACGGCGCAGCAGATCGGCCTCACCCAGCGAATACCCGGCCAGCACCTGTGCAATCTGCAGCACCTGCTCCTGGTAGATGATGATACCGTAGGTGTCCTCGACAACATGGGTTAGTTTTTCATGAAGGAATTCAGGTGCTTCCTCGCCTTTCTTGGAAGCAACGTATTTCGGAATATTCTCCATGGGACCAGGGCGGTACAATGCCACCAGGGCGATAATGTCCTCGATATTACCCGGCTCCGCCTTGCGGATCAGGTCACGCATACCTGAACTTTCAAGCTGGAACACGCCAACCGTCTCGGCCCGTTTCAACATGTCGTAAGTGGCGGTGTCATCCAGCGGCAATGCCGCGAAGTCCATCTCGATGCCGCGCTGGGCCAGCAGCTTGACGCCCTTTTCCAGCACGGTCAGGGTCTTCAGCCCGAGAAAATCGAATTTCACCAGGCCGGCCTTTTCGACCAGCTTCATGTTGAACTGCGTCACCGGCATGGGCGACCGCGGATCACGGTACAGCGGCACCAGTTCTTCCAACGGACGATCACCGATCACCACACCGGCAGCATGGGTTGATGCGTGCCGGTACAAACCTTCCAGCTTCAGCGCGATCTCGAGCATGGTCGCCGTGGTCTCGTCCTGGCGGCGCTCATCCTGCAGACGCGGCTCGACATCGATCGCCTCCTGCAGGGTTACCGGGTTGGCCGGGTTGTTGGGAATGAGCTTGCACAGCCGGTCAACCTGGCCATAAGGCATCTGCAGGACGCGGCCCACATCGCGGCATACCGCACGGGCCTGGAGTTTTCCAAACGTGATGATCTGGGCGACCTGGCCCTCGCCGTACTTTTTCTGCACATACGAGATCACCTCGTCACGGCGGTCCTGGCAGAAGTCGATATCAAAGTCAGGCATCGACACACGTTCGGGATTCAGAAAACGCTCGAAAACCAGATTGAACCGCAATGGATCCAGATCGGTAATGGTAAGCGACCATGCAACCACCGAGCCCGCACCTGACCCGCGTCCCGGCCCGACCGGTATGCCCTGCACTTTCGCCCACTTGATAAAGTCGGCAACGATCAGAAAGTAACCGGGGAAATCCATGCCGGTGATGACGCCCAGTTCATATTCCAGCCGTTTTTCATAATCTTCGCGCGTATACCCGTCTGCCAGCCCCAAAGCCTCAAGCCGGTCAGCGAGGCCCTCGCGTGACTGGACCCGCAATTCTTCCGCCTCGTCGCGGCTGTCTTCTCCGGACGTGAACTTTGGCAGGATGGGATCAATCGAATGTGGATACCACGAACAGCGTCGCGCGATCTCCACGGTGTTCTCGATTGCTTCAGGCAGGTCTGCGAACAGCGCCACCATTTCACCTTGCGACTTGAAGTAATGCTCAGGCGTCAACCGGCGCCGGTTCTCGTTGGCGACGACCTCGCCTTCAGCGATACAGATCAGGGCATCATGGGCCGCGAAGTCATCTGCCTTGGCAAAATAGGGCTCGTTGCTGGCCACCAGTGGTATCTCAAGTTCGTACGCAAGATCCACGAGGCCTGCTTCGGCAGCCCGCTCGTCGTCCATGCCGTGGCGCTGCAGTTCCACATAAAGCCGGTCTCCAAACACCCGCTTCAGGCGCTCGAGACGCGCTTGCGCTACTGGGCGCCGGTTTTCAGCCAGTGGCTTGTTGATCAATCCGCCCGGCCCGCCAGTCAGGCAGACCAGTCCTTCGCTGAACTCTTCGATCACCGCCAACGCCACATGCGGCAGCTCCGTATCCGGTGCATCCAGGTATGCCCGGCTGGAAAGTTTCAGAAGGTTGCGGTATCCGGTCTCGTCCTTCGCCAACAGGGCCAGGCGCGACAGATCAAGCGCGTTCCTGCCATGTGCCGGGCCTTCCGGGCCATCTTCACTGTCGACCAGCAACGTACAGCCGATAATCGGCTGTATGCCTGATCCCGCCATCGCCTCGGCAAATTCCAGGGCGCCAAACAAATTACCCGTGTCGGTAATGGCCAGCGCCGGCATCGCCTGCTCGGTGGCAAGCTTGGCAAGCGTCTTGATCTTCAGAGCGCCTTCGGACAGGGAATAGGCCGAATGGGTCCTCAGATGAATGAAACTGGCAGGTGATGAATCAGTCATGGTCGGAAAAGTCTAGTCCGGTGTGCCGGCAATTTACACCGGCATGGTCGGTCTACCCACCGAAACCTTTCAGGAAGCTAGCGAGGTTGTTTTCCAGATCGTCGGTGAGATAACCGCCTTCCTGTACGATCAGTGTCGGCAGGCTGAGTTTTGAAATGGCGCTGGCCATGCGCGCAAACCCGGCAGTTGTCACTGCACCGCCATTGAGCGGGTCTGCCTCATGCGCGTCCAGGCCAAGGGCTACAACCAGCGCACCGGGTGCGGCATCGCTGATTTCACTCAGCGCCAGTTCCAGCGCGCCCATCCAGACTTCATCGTCCGACTTTACAGGCACCGGTATATTGATGTTGTAACCGTTGCCCGCACCTTTGCCGCGCTGGCTCTCATAGCCGTAATAAAACGGATAATATTTGCGCGGGTCGGCGTGAATGGACACCGTCAGCACATCGGCGCGGTCATAGAAAATCCCCTGGGTCCCGTTGCCGTGATGCACGTCGATATCCAGTATGGCGACCCGGTCCCAGTTCTTGCGCATGGACTGTGCGGCAATGGCGGTGTTGTTCAGATAACAGAAACCGCCGGCACGGTCTGCATAGGCATGATGACCCGGTGGACGGCACAGCGCATAAGCTGATCTTTCACCCTCGACAACCAGTTCTGCCGCCGACAGGGCAGTATCGGCAGACGCGCGGATCGACATCCAGGTCTGTTCGGTAATCGGGCAGGAAAAATCCTGCTGATGCCAGCCCGCCTGGCCGAGAATATCGGTGGGATAACGGGCCGGTTTTTCAACCGGGCGAATGCTCGCCATGACTTCTTCAAATGCCTTGCCCTTGGGCCTGTTCCAGCGCCGGTAGGCATTGGCCAGAAACTTCAGATAGCGCGCGGTATGCACCGACAGGATATGGGCATCGCCATGGGCGCGTGCCGCATGCATGTTACAACCAGCAGCCTTGACGCCTTTCAGCAGACGTTTCGCACGTTCAGGCTGTTCGGGAAAATCAACAATATGCCCACGCTGCAGATATCTTGTTGGAAAGTGCGCGAGCTGATTGTGATGAAAAACTGCCTTCATCGGGTGATCTCCGCTAACTGGCCCCCCTGCAATTGAACAACCCGGTGCATCTTGTGCGCCAGTTCAATATTGTGGGTTGCAATAAGTGCTGCCAGGCCCTCTTCCTGTATCAGCGAGAGGAACTCCGCATGCACCCGCCCTGCTGTCTCTGGGTCAAGATTACCCGTCGGTTCGTCGGCAAGCAATAGCAGCGGCTG
>CALHUA010000152.1 GCA_938039915.1 uncultured Anderseniella sp. | reverse complement strand
TCTAAGGAGAGAATTATGTTCGCACGTTTCTTTAAAGACGAATCTGGTGCCACTGCTATTGAGTACGGTCTCATCGCTGCTGCTACTGGTCTTGCTCTGGTTGCTGTAATGCCAGCCATCAACACTGCACTGAACACCACGTTCAGCTCGATCAGCGCCGAACTGTAATAACAGCTCGACGTTAAGCCGCCGGTGGTATGAGCCATCACCGGCGGTAAGAATTCTAACGGGAGGCTCCGGAAACCGCTGGTGTAAAAACCGGCGGTTTTTGTTTTGCATGACAGACTCCAAAGCCTCGGTAACGGGGTCATTGAGAAATTTCTCGCTGGTTAACCGCCCTTTTACTGACCCGTGTCAGGTTGCGGTGTCAGGGCAGCAGCCCACCGGCGACATCAGGTCCGCCATGACCGGGTACGGGAGCCCAATTATTCATGACCCACACTCTGATACTGACAATATTTCCTGTGCTGGTAACGATCGCGGCGATCGGCGACTTCCTCACCATGAAAATACCCAACTGGCTGAATGTCCTGGTCGGCGTGACATTTTTCGGCGCGGCTTTTTATGTCGGCATGCCGCTTGAACAGATCGGATGGCATGTTGCCGCCGGCCTGCTCGTGCTGGTTGTCGGGTTTGGATTGTTCGCCGCCGGCTATGTGGGTGGTGGCGATGCAAAGCTTCTGGCCGTTGCGGCAATGTGGTTGGGTATGGGGCAGCTCATCGAATTTCTGGTGATCATGTCGCTTGCAGGTGGCGTGCTGGCAATTGCGATGAAATTCTGGTGGTGGATCAGGCTTGAAACAGAGCTGCGCGGATCCGGCTGGTTCAAGTCAAAGGTAAAGTCGTCCATTGACCTGCCTTACGGGGTGGCCATCGCGATCGGTGCGCTGTTCGCTTTCCGGCACAGTTGGTGGCTGGAAACAGCAAATACCCCGCTTATCGGTTGACCCATTAAATGCCCGCGCAATGCGGGCATTTTTGATTCCCGGCAACAGCATGATGTTTTTTAGGCAAAACTAAGATTGTTTAGTGCCGGTTAACCATAATTTGACGTTTCCCGATCATTCTGCAGTGGAGATATCCGAACGGACTCCCGTTCCTACTGGAGAGTTATCAGATGAGTAAATCACGTTTCGTTGTCATGGGCGTGGCCGCGGTCGCAGCCGGAGCAGCAGCATTTCTGGCCAATGGTTTCTTGGGACAGCCGCAGAAATCGGAAATAGTGGAGGTGAACAAGGTCTCCATGACCCCGGTCCTGGTGACCTTGAAGGACATTCGCATCGGCGAAATCCTGGATAGCTCCAACCTGGGTTGGAAAGACTGGCCGACCGATCGTGTCAGCCAGTTCATGGTTACCAGGCCCGCTACCGGCGACATATTCGAAGAGCTCAAGGGTGCACGCGCCCGGGCAGGCTTGTTTGACGGCGAACCGCTCAACAAGCGCCGCATTGTTGAGGTTGGCGACGCCGGCTTCATGGCTGCGGTACTGCCCAAGGGCATGCGGGCAATTTCGATCCGGGTCTCCCCGGAAACCGGTGCCGGTGGGTTCATCTTGCCCAATGACAGGGTCGACGTGCTCCTCACACGCAAGGTTGCCGGAAACCGTGACCTTTCCGACACGGTCTTGACCAATGTTCGCGTCCTGGCGATCGACCAGCAAATCAAGACCACAGAAGATGGCGGGCAGGTGATTGTCGGCAAGACAGCAACGCTCGAACTTCAGCCCAAACAATCCGAAGTTCTCGCACTGGTCGAAAGCGCCGGCCAGTTGTCACTCGCACTTCGCTCGCTTGCAGACGCCAAAGGCAAGGAACTCGGTGATGATGGTCCCCGGATTTCGAAAAAGTACGCGCGCGGTTCCAAAGGCACCATCAAGCAATTCCGCTACGGCATCATGAACCAGATAGCGAATACAAAGTAAGGCAGACAACTGATGTATCCCTCACTCCTCAGCATGCCCAGGCTTGAAATGGGCACAAAGACACCAGCCGGTGCGATCGTTTCTCTGGTTGCTGCAATTGCGGTTTTCCTTATCGTGTTGACAGCTGCGTTTACGCCTGCACAGGCAGGTGATGATTCACGTTTTCTGCGCATGGGCTTGAACAAGTCGGTTGCGATCAGATTGCCCGTCGCGGCCAAGGACGTCCTTATCGGCAACCCTGAGATTGTCGACGCCGTCGTTCGCACCCGCACAACCGCTTATCTTTTTGCGAAGAAAAACGGCCAGACAAACATATTCTTCTTCGATGCAGCGGGCAGGCAGATCCTGAACCTGGATATCGAGGTTGCCGCAGACACAAAGGCGCTGAAGCAATTGCTTGACCGCACTCTGCCCGACAATCAGATCAAGATTGACACCGTGGCTGACAGTATCGTGCTGCGCGGTGTCGCCGCGTCTGCCGGTCAAGCCAAACAGGCAACGGACCTGGCCGAGCGCTTTCTTGGCGCTGGCGGGACTGACGGTTCAGCCAAGGTTGTGTCAGCCATGACCATTGCCGCTCGCGAACAGGTCACGCTTCGGGTCCGCATCGCGGAAGTTCAGCGTGATGTGCTCAAGCAGCTTGGTGTTGATTACAACACAGCATTTTCATCGGGCAGTTTCACCGCCGGCATGCTGACCGGCAACCCGTTCCTGTTGAACGGTGCTCTGGGGTCAAGCCCGCTGCCCATAAACGAGATTTCACGTTTGGGCGGAGGAGCCGGCGCAACAACCGGTGCCCGCCTCAAGTATGGCGACAGCATTGATGCATTTGTTCAGGCAATGGAAACGGATGGTTTGCTGCGCACGCTTGCAGAACCCACATTGACCGCGATTTCTGGCGAAAGCGCCAAGTTTCTCGCTGGCGGTGAGTTCCCAATTCCGGTGGCCCAGGACGGAGACTCCGTTTCGGTGGAATTCAAGGAGTTTGGTGTGGCGCTCGGCTATTCACCGGTCGTGCTGTCCTCCGGACGCATCAGCCTGAAGATCAATACGGAAGTCTCGGAACTGACACCGCAAAACGGTATTCAGCTTGGGCAGATCAGTCTGCCTGGTCTTACCACACGCAAGGCCGAAACGACCATTGAGTTGCCGTCAGGTGGATCAATGATCATGGCTGGTCTTATCCGGGATCAGACCCGCCAGCAGATTGCCGGTCTCCCTGGCGCCAAGGATCTTCCAATTCTTGGGCAGTTGTTCCGCTCACGCGACTTCCAGAAGAACACGTCTGAACTGACCGTCATGGTGACACCGTTCATCGTCAAGCCGGTCAATGAGCGTTCGCTGACCAATCCGGCTGAAAAGCTTTCGATCGCAACTGATCGCCAGACCATCCTGTTTGGCCGCTTGAACAAGATGTATGGCAACCAGGGTGGCACCGGTAAAGGAACTACCTATCACGGCAATGTCGGCTTCATCGTCGAATAATGGCAGCGCCACGGAGAATGAAAATGAACAAGTTTGTATCAAAGTCCCGCAAAGTTACACGTACCCTGGCCCCGGCCATGGCGCTTCTGGCCCTGACTGCCTGCCAACACCAGATGTCAGGCGCTGTGGATGACGTCTACATGCCGCAGATGCATTATGAAAATCATCCCATCGAGGTTGCCAAGGGCACAGTGAAACTCCAGGTCCCGACCCGTTCTGCCAAGCTCACCAGCAAAGAGCAAAACGCGATCAGGCAGTTTGCACACCAGGCCAACGAAACCGATGCCTCGAAAATCCATGTGCGGCGTCCCGCCGGCGGCATGGTAGGAAATGCCGTGGCAGCAAAAGTGGCGCAATTGCTGGAGCGCGAGGGTGTCAGCCCGCACCGCATCAAGCATTCTTCCTACAAGGGAGGCGCGCGTTCACCGGTTCTGATGTCGTTTACCCGCAAATTTGCTGTGACGGCTGAGTGCGGTGATTGGAGTGAAAACCTTTCTGAAACTTCTTCCAATCAGAATTACAAGGACTTTGGATGTTCAGGGCAGCACAATCTCGCGGCCATGGTCGCCAATCCTGAAGATTTCGAAACACCGCGTACGTCGACTTCGGCGAGCGCAAGCAGGCGTAATGAAGTCTTCAAGAAATACATTGGTGGCGAGGATACGACCGCAGCCCAGGCCTCCCAGGCGCAAGCAAAAGCCAGCGATGTGGCACAGTAACAGTTGACAAGACAAGAGTGGAAACCATGACCCAGACTGAACCACAAGCCCCTGCGACCGATAACGGAACACCGGTCGTTGCCGCAGTGCCGCGTATTAACATTACGGTGTTTTGTTCAACACAGGCGACCATTGCGGCAATGCAGCAGGTGGTCGTTGACCGACGCATGGCCCGGGCACATGTCGACGTGCGCAATGGCGGTATAATGGCAGCGGCTCAGGCCTTCAGCCAGGCAACCACACCCGACGTCCTCGTTATGGAAACCGAAGGCCATCGCGACCAGGTTCTGTCTGAGCTCTCTCAGTTGGCGCAGGTGTGTGACCCGTCCACCAAGGTGATTTTGATCGGCCACGTCAATGACGTCATTTTGTATCGTGAACTGATCCGCCAGGGCCTCAGCGAATATCTTGTGGCTCCGGTCCATCAACTGCAGGTCATTGACGCCATCAGTTCGCTGTTCAATGAGCCGGGCGCTGATCCTATCGGCCGCATTGTCGCTTTCATCGGGGCAAAGGGTGGAGTTGGCTCCAGTACCATTGCCCACAATGTGGCAGCACTTGCCTCCGGCGAGTATCAGGTTGATACGATTGTTACCGACCTGGACCTGGCCTTTGGTACTGCAGGCCTGAATTTCAATCAGGACCCCGCACACGGCATCGCGGAAGCCATTGCTTCATCTGATCGCATCGACCAGACCATGCTTGAACGATTGCTGACAAAGTGCAGTGATCGGCTGAATCTCCTGTCTGCGCCGGCACAGGTCGAAAAGTCGCTGGGCATTGAAGACGACACTCTTGAGCCGATAATTGATGCAATTCGCTCCAGCGCGCCATTGGTTATTCTCGACATTCCAAACCTCTGGACAGTCTGGTCGAAGCAACTCCTTATGGGCGCTGATGATGTCGTCATTACTTCCACGCCTGATCTTGCCTCGTTGCGCAACACCAAGAACATTTTTGACTTCCTGACTGCAGCGCGCCCCAACGACAAGGCGCCCCTGGTCATCCTTAATCAGGTCGGGGTGCAAAAACGCCCGGAAATTCCGGTAGCGGAGTTTTCAAAGGCAATCGGGGTCGAGCCAACCGTGGTCATTCCGTTTGACGCGCACGTATTCGGCACCGCAAGCACCAACGGGCAGATGCTCGGTGAAGTCGGTCCGAAATCCAAAGCCGCTGAACAGGTCGCGATGCTCGGACAACTGCTGATCGGCAAAAATCCCGAAACAGCGCCCAGTAAGGGTGGCTCCGCACTTGCCAAGCTCTTGCCAATGCTGAGGAAGAAGTAATGTTTGGTAAACGGGGAGAAGGTTCAACACCGCAACCGCCGGCCCAGCCGGCTGTGCCGGACGCCGAGCCCGCAAACGCGGCGCCTGCGCCGGCAGCCAAACAGGCTCAGGTTATTCCGGGGTTGGATCTGGGCGACACCAGCACTGTCCAGCCGAGCGAAGCTGCGCCTGAAGCAGCTGCCCCCGCGGCCGCGCCGGCAAAGCCGAAACCTGTACGTGAAGGCAAGAACGGACGGTCGGAAAATTACTACGATATAAAGACCACCATCTTCAATGCGCTGATTGATGCGATCGATTTGACCCAGCTTGGGCAGCTTGAACGCGACGCGGCGCGTGATGAGATTCGCGACATCGTCAACGAGATTATTTCTCTCAAAGACGTCGCGATGTCGATTGCCGAGCAGGAAGAGCTGCTCGAAGACATTTGCAACGACGTGCTTGGTTACGGTCCGCTCGAGCCGTTGCTGGCGCGTGATGACATTGCCGACATCATGGTTAATGGGGCAGATACCTGCTTCATCGAAGTTGACGGCAAGATGCTGGATGCCGGGGTTCGCTTCCGCGACAATGCCCAGTTGTTGAACATCTGTCAGCGTATCGTTAGCCAGGTCGGCCGCCGTGTCGACGAAGCCAGCCCGATCTGTGACGCTCGCTTGATGGATGGGTCACGTGTGAACGTGATCGCCCCGCCACTGGCGATCGACGGAGCCGCGCTCACCATTCGTAAGTTTAAGAAGGACCGCCTGCGCCTCGATGATCTTGTGAAATTCGGATCCATTACGCCCGATGGTGCTGAAATATTGCAGATCGTTGGCCGGGTTCGCTGCAACGTGCTGGTATCCGGTGGTACGGGTTCCGGCAAGACAACGCTGTTGAACTGTCTGACCGGTTATGTCGATCATGAAGAGCGCGTCATCACCTGCGAAGATGCCGCCGAGCTCCAGCTTCAGCAACCACATGTTGTGCGTCTTGAAACACGCCCGCCCAACCTTGAAGGTGAAGGTGAAATCAGCATGCGCGATCTGGTTAAAAACTGCCTGCGTATGCGCCCTGAACGTATCATTGTGGGTGAGGTGCGTGGCCCCGAGGCCTTTGACCTTCTGCAGGCAATGAATACAGGCCATGACGGTTCGATGGGCACGCTACACGCCAACTCACCGCGTGAAGCCCTGTCGCGTCTGGAATCAATGATCACCATGGGCGGATTTTCTTTGCCGTCCAAGACCATCAAGGAAATGATTACCGGTTCCATTGATGTGATTGTTCAGGCTGCCCGCCTGCGCGACGGCTCGCGCCGCATTACCCATGTGACTGAAGTCGTCGGCATGGAAGGTGATGTGATCATTACGCAGGATCTGTTTGTTTACGAAATTGTCGGTGAAGACGCCAATGGTCAGATCGTTGGCCGGCATCGTTCGACCGGCATCGCACGGCCGAACTTCTGGGACCGTGCGCGTTATTACGGCGAGGAAGCACGGCTTGCAACGGCGTTGGAAAACGCTGAAGTGGCCGATGAGGATTACAACGGCTGACTGTCGTGACACCGCAGCGACATGGGATCAACTGACCCCGCATCGTTGCCCGAGCACTTTGGAAACGATCAGTTTCATGAATTTTGATTGGTACAATCAAACAGCAGACTGATCCAAGAGGCGAGACAGGAAATGGAATTTAGTCCGGAGCTGACGAAAATCGCGTTCGTGGTATTCGCTGCCTTGAGCGTAGGCGGTCTGGCAATAGGTCTGCTGTTCCCGTATTTCTCGGGCCAGGCAGACGTCAACAGGCGTGCCCGGCGCGTGACATCGGGAGAAGGCGGCAGCAAGGCCAAGGCTGGCGGCAAGGACAAGACCGCCGCACGCCGTCGTCAGATCCAGGACACGTTGAAACAGTTTGAAGAGGCTGAGAAAAAACGCCGGAAGAAACTGACCGTCCGTCAGATGATTGGACAGGCCGGGCTCGATATCACCTTGAATACGTTCATTATCTCATCTCTCATTGTGGGTGCGGTTTTCTTTCTTGGCTCGTTTGTCGTTGGAGTCCCGCTATTTATCTGTGCAATCGCAGCTGTTGTTGGTGCGTTTGGCCTGCCCCGCTGGTTCCTGAACCTGCTGGCGAAACGTCGCCGTGAAAAATTTCTACGGGAATTTGCCGACGCTATCGATGTGATGGTGCGTGGTATCAAGGCCGGGCTTCCCGTGTCCGATGCGCTCAAGGTCATCGCGAAGGAAACGCCCGAGCCCGTGGGGCCGGAATTCATGGACGTGGTTGAAGGTCAACGGGTGGGAATTACCATCGATCAGGGCCTGGAACGCATGTACGAGCGCATGCCGCTGGCTGAGGTCAACTTTCTGGCCATCGTCATGGCCATTCAGGCCAAGACGGGTGGTAACCTTGCAGAAGCGCTGGGCAACCTTTCGCGGGTTCTGCGTGATCGCAAGAAAATGAAACAGAAAATCGACTCTGTCTCGCAGGAAGCCAAAGCCTCAGCTGCAATCATTGGTGCTTTGCCGTTCGTGATTGCCGCTGCGATGATGGTGCTGAACCCGACTTATCTCCTGCCGTTATTTGAAACGAAAATCGGCAATGTCATGCTTGTGTGCTCCGGCTTGTGGATGAGCTGCGGTGTCCTTGTCATGCGCAAGATGATCAATTTTGATTTCTGATCAAACTGGAAACTAGACCATCATGATCGAGTTTATTTATTCCCTGTTAGAGCCGCGCAACCTGGTTACGATTCTCGTGGCATTGTCGGCATTTGCAACCGTGATAACCTTGACGGCGCCGTTGCTCCAGGGCGACAAGATGCAGGCCCGCATGAAAACCCTGGCTGTGGAGCGTGACAAACTGCGCACGCAGAACCGCCAGAACCTGCAGGACAAGGATGGCAGGCGCCTCAGGGACAATGCGCCGAAGGGCGTTGCCGCGCAGATCGTGGATGCGCTCAACCTCAAGAATCTGCTGGAAGCGGAATCTTCCCGCAAACGGTTGCGGCAGGCGGGACTGCGTTCAGAAAAGCATCTGGTGACCTATCTCGCCGCCAGGGCAATCGCGCCGATAATCGCCGGTGTCATTGTTTTTGTATATTCCGCCACCGTATTTGCGGATCAGGTCACCGGTTCCATGCGCATTACCACTGCGCTGATTGGTGCGGTTGCCGGATTCTATCTGCCAAACCTGTTTCTGACCAACATCATCAAACGGCGCCAGCAGTCTATTCAGCGCGCCTGGTCGGATGCACTGGATCTCCTGCTCATCTGTGTTGAGTCAGGCATGTCCGTCGAGGCTGCATTGGCCCGTGTGTCTCAGGAAATCGGCTCGCAGTCGGTTCCGTTGGCTGAGGAACTGACGCTCACGATCGCGGAGCTGTCATTCATTGGTGACCGCAGCAAGGCGTTTGAGAATCTGGCCGAGCGTACGGGCATGGCGACGGTGAAATCAGTTGTGACCAGTCTCGTGCAGTCAGAACGCTACGGTACGCCGGTTGGCGTTGCGCTGCGGGTACTTGCGCAGGAAAACCGCGATGACCGGATGGCCATGGCTGAAAAGAAGGCCGCGGCATTGCCGCCAAAGCTGACTGTGCCCATGGTCGGCTTTTTCCTGCCGGTTATCTTCATTGTGCTGCTCGGCCCGGCCGGCATCCTCGCCTTCGGAAGCTGAAACAAGGCACTTGATTACCAACGGAAGCTTAATTATCCGCCCAGGAGAACAAACTCATACGAAAATGGCCGCATCCTCCGTTGAGGGATGCGGCCTTTTCGATTGGCGGATTGAAACCAAACTCACCTTAGATCTTGAATTTAACTGGCGGTTTGCATCTGCTGCCAGGTGTTCTTCTGGTTCAGCATACGCTTGAGAAACGCCAGGTTCTGCTCGACCTGATCAGGTGGCAGGTCACGGCTTGCGATTTCGCTTGCTTCCTTGAACCTGCCCTGCAATCCGACCGACAGCGCCAGGTTCTGGCGTAATGTCTGATTGAATTCACCCTCAGGCAACTGCTGCGCTGCCCGCAATGAAGTTTCAGCCTGCTTGAGGTTACCCTCCAGGATGTAGGACATGCCGATATTGTTGTGGATTGAAACTTTTTTCGGCTGCTCGACCAATGCGCGCTGGTAGGCCTGTCGGGCCTGACCGTGCTGGCCGCTCTGATCATACGCCGATCCCAGCGCCGAATACACTTTCCAGTTGTCTTCCCCGGCAGCAATGGCCTTGTTCAATTGTTTGATCCCGGCACCCGGGCGACCGGACAAGACCAGTTCCTTGCCCAGATAGGCGACCAGCTTTGCGTCATCGGGATTATGTGTGAGTGTCGTCTCCAGCACCTTGATCACTGCAGTCTTGTTTCCACCGGCATCGAGCAGCCGCGCATAGGTGACGGCGCGGCGCACACTTTGCGGCTTTTCTCTCCAGGCACTTGCAGCTTCTGCTGTTGCGCGGATTGAAGGTTGCGGGGTGACCGACCCGGTGACAACGGGATCAGCCTTTGTAGACGAGGAGAGCCTGTCACCGCCGGCACACCCTGTGAGCAACAGCGCTGCCGTGCAGGCAGCCGCCGTCAGTTGTTGACGCAGTGTCATTGAAAGTTGTTGCCGCCGCATTTGTTCACCCCTATCGATGGAATCACCGACTGGCCGTTAATCTCAAAAGCGATCTTGGAGCGCGAACTCTCAATAAACTGTTAACCATGATTGACAGTCTGCTGTCTGGAGCAATATGGGCCATTTGGACCGGTAAACTTGCTCTGGCACTTTGAAAGCGATCAGGTTTATGGTTTTTGTTGATTCACCCAGAAATCATCCTGATTCCCGTAAGGCGCACCAGCCATGACAGCTGCAAAATCAATTCTCCTGAGCCAGTCGAAATCAAAGTCAGCCGTCCCGATACATGCGCTGACGCCCGACACCCTCGCGGCATTCGTCAAACCCCTGTCAAACGTCCAGAAAGCCTGGGTCGAAGCTAACGGTTTCAAGGCCAGGCCAAACAGTCATCTGTGTCTTGCCGGCAAGGACGGTGGTCTGGCGATGGTGCTTTATGGTGCCGGCGCGCCGGAGACTGTTGATCCATTTGAGCCCGGCAGGTTATCAGGCGCGCTGCCATCGGGTGACTATGCGCTGGCATCCGGGTTCTCAAACCCCGATCTCGCTGCCCTGGGCTGGATACTGCACAGTTATAAATTCACCCGGTACCTGAGTGGTAAGGAGAGCTCCAAATCCGGCGAAACGGCCCGGTTGGCGTGTCCTGACAATGTAGATCGCAGCGGTCTGCTGGCCCGCGCCGATGCGGTCGTGCTTGGGCGCGACCTGATCAACACGCCGGCAGAGGACATGGGGCCGTCCCAGCTTGAAGCCGCTGTGCGTGGCCTTGCCCGCCAGTTCAAGGCGGAAGTCACCGTGACCAAGGGTGCAGCGCTTGAGAAGAAATTTCCACTGATCCATGCAGTAGGTCGTGCTGCAGATGATGCACCGCGCCTGCTCGACCTGCGCTGGGGGGCTCAACGCGCGCCGAAGGTCACGCTGGTTGGCAAGGGTGTGTGTTTCGACACCGGCGGGCTGGACCTGAAACCGGCCTCGGGCATGGCCTTGATGAAAAAGGATATGGGGGGTGCTGCAGCGGTTCTGGCGCTTGCATCCATGATTATGGCGGCGCAGTTGAATGTCCGGCTGCGTGTGCTGGTGCCGGCGGTTGAAAACGCCGTGGCAGGCAATGCTTTCCGGCCGGGTGATATCCTGACCAGCAGAAAGGGCTTGAGCGTGGAGATCGGCAATACCGATGCTGAAGGCCGGCTTGTGCTGGCCGATGCACTTGATCTGGCAGATGCCGAGCGCCCGGAAATGCTGATAGACATGGCAACGCTGACCGGTGCGGCACGGGTGGCACTTGGTCCGGATCTGCCGCCGTTTTACACCGATGATGATGAACTTGCAGCCCAACTTGCACGCCATTCGATGGCAAGCAATGATCCCTTATGGCGGCTGCCGTTCTGGCATCGCTACAACGACATGTTTTCGAGCAAGATCGCCGATGTGAACAATGCCGGCACCGGCGGCTTCGCCGGCTCCATAACAGCTGCACTGTTTCTCAGGCGGTTTGTGGAAAATGCCGGATCCTACGTTCATCTGGATATCTATGGCTGGGTACCCGCGGCCCGTGCCGGAAGACCTGCCGGAGGAGAACCGCAGGCAGCTCGCGCGCTGTTTTCCATGCTGAGCGAGCGCTATCCCCGAAGGTGACGGCAACATCGGGTTCAAACGAGCTTGAACCCGGCGCCTGCCTGCTCAAATAGGGCTTGTCTTGCATCCGGAATCACGATTAAATGAAACGGGTCCGTAATGATTTTGCGGGCTCTCAGTCAGGTTTTTTAGTGGGATCTGGTTGTGTTGGTGAGTAGTGATTTGAGCAAGTGAGTGGCAGCCGCGCCGGTAAAGGGCGGTTGATGAATCGGATGAGTATCCAACTGACTACGGCAGAAGTCCTTGGCCTGTGGCACAATGTGCACTTGGCGCTGGTGCGTGACGATGAACCGGATTTGTCGGCCCGTCAGATAACCATCCTGTTGACGGTTTATCTTGAGGCGCCGCCACATACGGTGCGTGAACTGGCCAGGCGCCTGGGTGTATCCAAACCGGTGATTACCCGCGCGCTCGACACAATGGGGAAACTGGGCCTGGTCAGCAGACGCCGCGACGAGAAGGACAGGCGCAATGTCCTGATCCAGCGTACCGTGGAAGGAGCGTTGTTTGTTGAACGTCTTGCCGATACTATTTCAGTGCGCGCTCAGGAGTTGAGAACAGATTTATGACCCTTGATCCACGTCTTCATGCCTATCGTGAGGATATTGCCGACATCGCATTGCGCGGCAAGGTCGAAGCGCTGCGCTTCGTAAAGCCCGAACTGCGGCAGATTTCAGTGTCGATTGCCTCCGTGCATGCAGAACCGCGCATGGATGCAGCAACGGTCACCGAGGCCTTGCTGGGCGAACAGGTCAATGTATTCCATGTCAGTGACGGCTGGGCCTTCGTGCAACTGGCCACCGACAGTTATGTGGGCTATCTGCCGGGACGGTGTCTGACCAGTCAGGTGCTGGAACCCACCCATCGTATCGCCGTGCCGTCGACGCTCCTGTATGTCAAGCCGGACATCAAATCGAACCCCGTGCAGCACGTGTACATGAACTCACTTGTCTCCACGATCAAGATTGAGGGAGATTTTGCGCGCCTCAGGGATCACCGATATGTCTGGCTCAAGCACCTGATGCCATCAGGCAAGAACTGGGACGATCCGGCGACCATTGCTGAAGCCTTCGTCAATGTCCCGTACCTGTGGGGCGGCAAAAGTGCTGCCGGACTTGATTGTTCCGGTCTTGTGCAACTGGCGTGGCAGGCGTGCGGGTTTGATTGTCCGCGCGATGCCGACATGATCCAGATGGGGTTTGGCAAGCCGTTGAAGCGCGACCGGGATCTCCGGCTTGCACGCAATGACATGGTGTTCTGGAAAGGTCATGTCGGGCTGATGCTGGACGCGACCAATCTGATCCATTCCAACGGCCATCACATGCAGGTTGTGGTTGAACCGTTAAGCGGCGCGATCAAGCGCATCGCCAACCTGTATGGCCAGGTGACCGGTGTTTCCCGGGTGCCGGAGATGTACAAACCCGAAAACGCAAGCGAAGCGGCTCAGTAGCCTGCCCCGCGATCAACGACATTCTGCAGGGTTTCGCCGGCTTCATGCCGCCTGATCTGGCCCAGAATGTATTTGCACAAGGCTTCGGGATCGCTGTCGGCAGCATTGTGGGGGGTGAGGGTCACCCCGGGATGATGCCATAACCGGCTGTCTGCGGGTAATGGCTCGGTTTCAAACACATCCAGGGTTACAGCGCCAAGTTCGCCCGCATCCAGGCTTGCCAGAATATCCGCCTCGACCTGAAGCTTGCCACGTCCGGCATTGATCAGCACAGGCGCGCCCAATGGTCCATCGGTTTTAAGTTTCCGGAACAGGTCGCGATTGAGTATGGCGTGGGTATCCGGTGTATGCGGCAGCAGGCACACCAGGATGTCTGACGCGCCCAGAAACGCGTCCAGCTCGCCTTTGCCGGCAAACGAGGTCACACCATCTATCTGTTTGGCAGAGTTGCTCCAGCCGTTCACCTGAAAACCCAGGTGAACCAGTTTTTCAGCCGCATCACGACCAAGCTCGCCCAGCCCCATGACACCGACACGCATGGCGGACGCTGACCATTGCGGTCTTTCGGTCCAGTCGGTGTTGGCCTGGTCTGCATCCATGAGCCTTTGCTGGCGATGATGCATCAGCACATGCAGGCAGACATATTCGCTCATGCGCATGGTCAGGTCGGGATCCACCACCCGCACCAGCGGAACATCAGGCAGTTTCGGTTCGCGCAGAATATGGTCGACACCAGCACCGAGCGAAAAGATGGCTTTCAGGTTTGCAAAGCCGGCCAGCACACCGTCCGGCGGTTGCCAGGCCAGTGCGTAGTCGATGTCTTCAGGTGGCGTGTCGTCGTCGGGCCACTTGCACACATTCAGCTCGGGTGCGAGATGTGCAAACCGGTCGATCCAGGGTTGTGGATCCCATCTTGATATGACCAGGGCAAGTTTTGTCATGTCTACTGTGCAATCTCCGCGGCCAGATCGGCTTTCAGATCGAATGCGGCCGCCAGCAGCGCCCGTGTGTAATCGGTTTCAGGTTCATCGAAAATCTGTTGGGCCGGGCCTTGTTCCACCACCAGGCCATTACGCATGACAACGACGTCATTGGCCAGCGCACGCACCACCTTCAGGTCATGACTGATGAACAGGTAGGCAAGATCATGATCTTTCTGCAGCTTGCGCAACAGGTCGACGATCTGGGCCTGTACCGACATGTCAAGCGCACTGGTCGGCTCATCCAGCATGACGAACTTCGGTTCCAGGACCATGGCCCGGGCAATGGCAATGCGCTGGCGCTGGCCGCCGGAGAATTCATGTGGATACCGATCCATGGCGGCAGCGGGAACCGCCACCTCCTCCAGTACCGTCGCAATGCGCTCGGTGCGTTGATCATAGGAAAGCTCCGGTTGCTGGATCAGCAGTCCTTCCTCGACAATCTGGCGTATCGACATGCGTGGTGACAGGGAGCCATAGGGGTCCTGAAACACCACCTGCATGTCCCTGCGCAGCGGGCGCATGTCCTTCTCGGTCTTGCCGTCGATCCGGTCTCCCATATAGACGATCTGGCCTTCCGAACTGATCAGTCTGAGCAACGCCAGACCCAATGTCGTCTTGCCGGACCCGGATTCGCCGACGACACCCAGTGTCTGGCCGGCCCGCACCGTGACGGACACATGGTTGCAGGCTTTGACATGTCCCACGGTGCGGCGGAAGAAACCACGCTTGATCGGGAACCAGACCTTCAGGTCGGTTGTCTCAACCACAACCGGGGCAGACGCATCAGACATGGGCGGTTTGCCCTTTGGTTCTGCTTCCAGCAGCATCTTCGTGTAGGGATTTTCCGGCCTGGCGAAGATTTCCGCGGTAGGTCCGGCCTCGACAATCTTGCCCTGCTGCATGACGCAAACATGGTCGGAAACATTGCGCACGATGCCAAGATCATGGGTGATCAGCACAACTGCCATGCCGAACTCTTTCTGCAGGTTGCGCAGCAGTTCAAGAATCTGCGCCTGCACCGTGACATCGAGAGCCGTGGTCGGCTCATCGGCGATCAGCAGTTCGGGGTTGTTGGCCAGTGCCATTGCAATCATCACTCGTTGGCGCTGGCCGCCGGACAACTGGTGCGGATAGGCGCCAAGCCGGCTCTCCGCATCGCGAATGCCGACCTTTGCCAGAAGTTCCAGCGTGCGTTCGCGCGCCCGGGTTTCACCCATGCCCTGATGCACTTCCAGAATTTCGCCGATCTGCTGCTCGATGGTGTGCAGCGGGTTGAGCGATGTCATCGGCTCCTGGAAGATCATGGTGATGTCGTTGCCGCGAACCCGGCGCAAGTCGCTTTCGTCGCTGTCCAGCAGTTCTTCACCCTTGAACACCACGGACCCGGATGGATGATGGGCAGCCGGGTAGGGCAGCAGCTTCAGGATAGACAGGGCGGTAACCGACTTGCCGGACCCGGACTCACCCACCAGCGCAAGTGTCTCGCCGCGCTTGACCTCGAATGACACGCCGTTTACCGCGTGGGTTACCGTTTCACCCTGCCGGAAATCCACCGCCAGGTCGTTGACGCTCAACAGCACATTGTTGTCGGTGCTCATGAGAATGTCTTTCGTGGATCAAAGGCGTCACGGACGCCCTCGCCGATGAATACCAGCAATGACAACATGATCGATACGACCGCAAATCCGGCGAGGCCCAGCCACGGTGCCTGCAGGTTGGCCTTGCCCTGTGCCAGCAGTTCGCCCAGCGAGGCTGAACCGGGCGGCAGGCCGAAGCCCAGGAAATCAAGCGCGGTCAGGGTCGTGACGGAACCGGACAGGATGAAGGGCATGAACGTTACGGTGGCCACCATGGCGTTTGGCAAAAGATGCTTGAACATGATCTTGCGATCACTGAGACCCAGCGCGCGCGCGGCCCTGACATATTCGAAATTCCGGCCACGCAGGAACTCTGCCCGCACGACACCAACCAGGGCAGTCCACGAAAACAGCAGCATGATGCCGAGCAGCAACCAGAAATTGGGGGTCAGGAAGGCCGCCAGGATAATCAGCAGGTAAAGCGTCGGGATGGATGTCCATATCTCGATAAAGCGCTGGAACAGCAGGTCGGTCCAGCCGCCGAAATAGCCCTGGACGGCCCCTGCCGCCACCCCGACGATCGATGACAGCACCGTCAGCACAAGCCCGAACAGCACCGATATGCGGAAGCCGTAAATCAGTCTGGCAATGACATCGCGGCCCTGATCATCGGTGCCCAGCCAGTTCATGTTGCCGCCGACGCAATTTATATCGTCAACGCCCTTGTCATATCGTGCGCAGGCTTCTTCCTTCGACAGGGATATGGCTGGCGGTGACGGGGCAGGGCTGGGCAGTTCATTGTTGACGGTCTGATAGCTGTAGCGGATCGGCGGCCAGATCATCCATCCGCTGGCGTTGACCTCTTCCTGGATGAACGGGTCGCGGAAATCGGTCCGCGCAAGAAATCCGCCGAACTTGGATTCAGGATAATCGGCAAAGACCGGTAGCAGTATCTCGCCCTTGTAACTGGCGATGATCGGCCGGTCATTGGCGATAAACTCTGCCAGCAGGGACGCGATAAACAGGAACAGGAATATCCAGAATGACCAGAACCCGCGCTTGTTTGCCTTGAACATGGCAAGCCGACGCTGATTGATACCGGACAACCGTGACGGTTTTTGAGGCTTCAGTTCGACCTGATCAATGGCAGTGCTTGCGTCCATGGTCACACCTGCCGCGATTCAAAGTCGATGCGCGGGTCAATCCAGGTGTAGACCAGGTCGGTCACCAGGTTCATGAACAAGCCGAGCAGGGAGAAGATGTATAAGGTGGCAAACACCACCGGATAGTCCCGGTTGACCGCAGCCTCAAAGCCGAGCAGCCCAAGCCCGTCCAGGGAGAATATCTGCTCGATCAGAAGCGATCCGGCGAAGAATGCCGAAATAAACGCTCCGGGGAAACCGGCGATCACGATCAGCATGGCATTGCGAAAAACATGACCGTATAAAACGCGTTTCTCGGTCAACCCCTTGGCCCGGGCCGTGGTGACATACTGCTTCTTGATTTCGTCCAGGAAGGAGTTCTTCGTCAACAGTGTCATGGTGGCAAACGACGATACGGCCAGCGCCGTCAGCGGCAGAACCAGGTGCCAGGCATAATCCAGAACCTTCTCCCACCAGCTGAGATCCGCAAAGTTGTCCGACACCAGGCCTCGAAGCGGGAATATGTTCCAGAACGAGCCGCCGGCGAACAGCACAACCAGCAGGATGGCGAACAGGAACGACGGTATGGCATATCCCACGATAATGACGGCAGACGTCCAGACATCAAATCTCGATCCGTCGCGTACCGCCTTTGCCACGCCCAGAGGAATTGAAATCGCGTAGGAGACAAAGGTCAGCCACAAACCCAGCGAGATTGAAACCGGCAGTTTTTCCTTGATCAACTGCAGCACCGGCACGTCGCGGAAGTAGCTTTGTCCGAAATCGAACGTCGCGTAGTTCTTCAACATCAGGAAGAAGCGCTCGTGGGCCGGCTTGTCAAACCCGAACTGTTGTTCAAGTTTCTTGATGAATTCCGGGTCAAGTCCCTGCGCGCCGCGATACTTGAAACTGCCCTCGCTGCCGCCGGCACCACCCGGTGCCTGGCCGCCGCCGACTTCACCGCCGCCGGTGCCGCCGCCGATACGCGCGGTTGCACCCACATCTGTGCCGGCTAGTTGTGCGAGTACACGCTCGACCGGGCCACCAGGTGCAAACTGGATGATGGCAAACGAGATCAGCATTATCCCGAACAGTGTCGGGATCATCAGCAATAGTCGTTTGGCGATGTATGCGCCCATGCATTTTTCCGGTTTGTTGCGGTTTGCTTGTTTACGGCTGGTTTTCGTGATTCGCTGTTATGGACCGCGTTTCACACTAGCGGCCTTGGCGGCATCAATCCACCATGTGTCGAACACGGCCCTGGCGAAGCGCGGTTTGGTTTCCGGTTTTCCGAATATGTCCCAGTAAGCCAGCGTGTGCGCGCCCTTGTACCATTGCGGCACCCAGAACTGTTCTGCCCGCAGTACCCGGTCGAGCGCCTTGGCGGCCACCGTCAATGATTTACGGTCGCCCGCCTGCATGATCTTGTCTATCAGG
Organism: uncultured Anderseniella sp.; assembly: GCA_938039915.1. Taxonomy (GTDB): domain Bacteria; phylum Pseudomonadota; class Alphaproteobacteria; order Rhizobiales; family Aestuariivirgaceae; genus Anderseniella. The sequence continues at coordinate 6,538 of CALHUA010000152.1, read as the reverse complement.
CTATCCACCGGTTTGCTCTTGATCCCGGCAAGATTGAAGCTTCCCGGTGTTTCGGCATTGGCTGACCCGAAAAATGCCTTCAGTTCAACGCCTGGAGTTTCGGGCATTGAAAACCGTTGCACGGCAACGTCGAAATCAAAGTTCTTCAGTCTTTCCTGATACTGTGCAGCTTCCACCTGGCGGATGGAGGCATCAACACCGAGCAGCTTCAGATTGCGCACATAAGGACCGATGACCCGTTCGAACGTCGGTGCGAAAATCAGAAACTCCACGGTCAGCGGTTTACCTTCCGCATTGACCCGGGTGCCGTTCCTGACCTCCCAGCCTGCTTCACCGAGCAGGTTGGCTGCTGTACGCAGCAGCTTCCGGTCCTGGCCGGAGCCGTTGCTGACCGGCGGTTCATAGGCAGCGTCAAATGCGGCGGTCGGCAGCATGTCTTTCAGAGGCTCCAGCAGCGCCAGTTCTTCTGCCGCCGGTTTTTCGGACGCGCGCAGCACAGAGTTTTCAAAAAACGAGCCTGTGCGCTTGTAGGCACCGAAGAACAGGTTCTTGTTGGTCCATTCGAAGTCAAACGCCATATCCAGGGCTTGTCGGACCCGGATGTCGGCAAACTTGTCGCGCCGCATGTTCAGAAAAAAGCCCTGCGCTCCCGATGCCCGGTCATCCGGCAGGGTTTCCTTGATCAATCGGCCCTCTTTCACCGCCGGAATGTCGTATTCGGTGGCCCAGCTTTTTGACGTGAACTCCTCGCGCAAGTCCAGATTACCTGCCTTGATCGCTTCAAGTTCGGCGGTCCGGTCACGGAAATACAATAATTTGATTTCGTCGAAATTGTATCTGCCGCGATTGACCGGTTTGTCTTTCGCCCAGTAATCCTCACGGCGCTCATATGTGATGAACTGGCCCTGCCTGAGCTGCTTGACCTTATATGGCCCGGACCCCAGGGGCGGTGTCAGCGTGGTCTTGTCGAACTCATTGGCCTCATAGAACGCCTTGGAGAAAATCGGCAGCACGGCGACGGTTGCCGGGAGATCACGAACATTGGAGCCCTTGAACCTGTAGGTGGCCTGGTTCGCGGCATCGACCGTGCAACTTTCCACATCGCCCAGCGAAATCTGGTAGCTGGGATGGCCCTTTTCCTTCAACAGGTCGAATGTGGCGCATACATCGTCTGCGGTCAGCTTTGATCCGTCGGAAAAGGCGGCTGCCTCATCCAGCACAAATGTGACGCTCATCCGGTCTGCCGCCACGTCTGCCGTCCTGGCCACAAGAGAATAAACCGCATCCGGTTCGTTCTGGTTGCGCACCATGAGCGTGTCGAACAGCAAGGTAAGTTCCTGCGCCGCGACGCCCTTCAGGATGAAACCGTTCAGGCTGTCGAAAGTGATCCGGCCTGCCGTACCCAGCGTGGTAATCCGCCCGCCCTTCGGTGCATCCGGGTTGACATAGGGCAGCCGGTCAAAATCTTCAGGCAGGGCCAGTTCACCAAAGGCGGAAATGCCATGGCGCTGCTCCGCCGCCGCAGGGCCGGCCATCAGCAAGGCGCCCAACGCGCCCAGGAACATAGCCCGCATCACGATTTTACCTTTGCGGCTTTCGCTTCATCAAACCACCAGATGGACGGGAAGCCGAGAGAGTGATCCGGTTGCGAGACCGGCTTGCCGAAGCGGTTCCAGTAGGCGACGCGCTGATAGGGGATATGCCACATGGGCACGACGAAATGATTCCACAACAGAGCCCTGTCCAGTGCCTTGGTGGCAGCAACCAGGCCATCCCTGTCCTTGGCGAAAATCACCTTGTCGATCAACTGGTCTATGGCCTCGTCCTTGATGCCGACCAGGTTACGGCTGCCATTGCGGTCGGCAGATGCCGATCCCCAGAAGTCGCGCTGCTCATTGCCCGGTGACAATGACTGCCCCCAGCTGCCGACGATAATATCGAAGTCGAATGTCTGCACGCGTCTTGTATACTGGCTGTCATCGACCGTACGCACCCGGGTCTGAATGCCGAGCAGTTTCAGCTGTTGCACATAAGGCAGCACAATGCGCTCGAACAGGGGCGATACCAGCAGAAACTCGATCGAAAATGCGTCGCCCTTGGCGTTGCGCAATACCCGCTTGGCATCAACTTTCCAGCCCGCTTCCTGCAGTAGTTTGGCAGCTGACCGCAGATTGGCGCGCTTGTTTTTCTGGGAGCCATAGACCGGGTTGGTATACTCGGTGGTGAATACTTCCGGCGGAAGCTTGTCTTTCAGGGGCTCAAGTATGGCCAGTTCGGCAGGGCCGGGTTTGCCGGATGCCGCCAGTTCGGAATTCGAAAAAAAGCTGCTGGTGCGCACATACTGGCCAAAGAACAGGTTCTCATTGGCCCATTCGAAGTCGAATGTCAGGTTGAGCGCCTTGCGCACCCGGGCATCGGCGAACTTTTCGCGCCGGGTATTGATGGCGAAGCTCTGCATGCCTTGAGAGTTTTTCAGTGTGATCTCTTCGGTGATCACATCACCTCTTTTTACCGCCGGAAAGTCATAGGCAGTTGCCCAGTCTTTGGAGGAGTTTTCTACCCGGAAGTCGTACTCATCTCCCTTGAACGCCTCCAGCGCAACGGTGCTGTCACGGTAGTAGATGGTGAAAATCTCATCGAAATTGTTCTGCCCGCGATTGACCGGCAGATCTTTGCCCCAGTAATCGTCATTTCTTTTCAGCGTTATGGATCGCCCGGGCTTCACGCTGGCAACCTTATAGGCGCCATTGCCCAGCGGTGCCTCCAGTGTCGTCTCGTTCAGATTGCGGGTCTCACCCTTGTCATTTTTACCTGTCCACCAGGCTTTCGACAGCACCGGCAGTTGACCGACGATCTGCGGTAGTTCGCGATTTCCGCTTTCGGAAAACTTGAACGTCACTTCCTGGTCGCCGGTTTTTTCGCCGGATACCACGTTCTTGTAATAAAAATTGTACCTGGGGTGAGACTTCTTGAGTTCAATCATTGACCAGATCACGTCTTCCGGTGTTACCGGCGATCCGTCATGGAACCTGGCTTCCGGGCGCAATTTGAATGTCACCGAAGAAAAGTCTTCCGGCATTTTGACAGATTCCGCGATCAGCCCGTATTCCGAGCTGGCTTCATCCAGCGATGTGGTCATCAGGTTGTCTATCGTCAGCCCGACAAGACCGGTGGCATTGCCTTTGAAGGTATAGGGGTTGAGACTGTCAAAAGTGCCGACCGAGAACAATCTGGCTCGCCCGCCCTTGGGCGCATCCACGTTCACATAGTCGAACTTTTCAAATCCGGCAGGGTATTTCAGATCGCCGAACAGCGACAGGCCGTGGCGCCATTCTTCAGCTTGTGCACGTGCCTGGTTCTGAATTGAAAACGGCAGGCCTGCAGCGCCTGCAGCGGCGGTAAGCTGGAGTAGGGTTCTGCGATCTATCAAGGTCGGCTCCTGTTCGGGTCAACATGCATAAACAATTGCGTTACGTCATAAATGTGAAGTCTATGGGCTTCGCACACAAAATAAAACACCGGCAGCTGGCTACCGGTGTGAATTCTTCGTAATCATCTTGTGAACGAACTAGCCCTCGTTTGGGCCAATTTATTCTTTCGGCTGTTCCGCTGCAGGCTCGGTTGTCGTCGACTGTTCGGTCGACGTTTCCGACTGCGCCGGCTGTTCCGCAGCAGCTTCTTCTGCCTTCGGCTGTTCTTCCGAAGCTGCTTCAGCCGCTGGCAAGGCAACAGGATTTGCAGACAGGGTGCGCAGATAAGCCAGAAGGTCGGCTCGCTTGGCATCGCCCTTCATGCCGCCGTAACTCATTTTGGTACCGGGTACCCATGCTTTCGGCTTGGTGATGAAGGCATTCAGGTTTTCAAACGTCCATTTCTCGGACGCCTTTGCCTTCATGGCGTCGGAATAGGCGAACCCGTCGCGGGTGCCGATCGCATGATCAACAATGTTGTACAGATTGGGACCGACCTTGTTCTTGCCGCCGTCTTCAACCGTGTGGCAGGCCTTGCACGCCTTGAACGCGTTTTCGCCTTTGGCAACATCGGCTGACGCCATAAGGCTGGCGAGCGAGACCTTCGGTGCGTCTGTCTCCGCAGCCGTTTCCGTACCTTCGGCTTCCGGAAGCTCGATGGCTATTGCCGTTTGTTCAGGCGCCTCGGCGTGATAAACGCCTTCTGCGACGATATTCAGTCCCATCACAAGCAGCACAGCGCCGATACCGGCGGCGGCGATCTTGTTGATAGTCATTGTGTCGATTCCGAACATGTTTGCCCTCAAACAATCTGCTGTGACATTGGATGCTGACACCCGGTCACTTTACCCCTTCCAATTCCGCGCGGAAACTAGTTGTTTCTATACGCGCGCGCAACACTTATAAGGCGCAAAGTGTCCTTATGCCGCGCTGCAGTCCGGTACTACATCAAAACAGATTGACGAAGAAGGTTTTTATCATGGCAGCCAACAGCCAAAAGATCGCCTATCAGGGCGAACCGGGAGCCAACTCACACCAGGCATGTCTGGAAGCATGCCCGGACCATGAGCCGTTTGCCTGCCGTACGTTTGAAGACGCGTTTGCCGCAGTTGCATCGGGTGAGGCGGCACTTGCCATGATACCGATTGATAATACGGTCGCAGGCCGGGTCGCCGATATCCATCACCTCATGCCGGCCTCTGACCTGTTCATCACCGGCGAGCATTTCCTCAGGGTCCGTCACCAGTTGCTGGTATTGCCCGGCACGAAACCTGAAGATTTGAAACGGGTTACCTCACATACTCATGCGTTGGGTCAGTGCCGCCGGCTGACGGCGGACATGGGGCTGGAGGCGGTTGCGGCCGTGGACACCGCTGGAGCCGCCGCCGCTCTGGCCCAGTCGGGCGACCGGTCGACCGCAGTGATTGCAACCAAAAAGGCGGCAGAGATTTACGGTCTGGAGGTCATGCGGGCTGACATCGAGGACGAAGATCACAATACGACCCGGTTTGTCATCATGTCTGCAGAACCCGATGATGCAGCACCTGAAGATGCGCCCGTCATCACGTCATTCATCTTCACCGTGCGCAACGTACCGGCAGCCCTGTTCAAGGCCATGGGCGGTTTTGCCACCAATGGCGTCAACATGATCAAGCTGGAATCCTATGTGGACGGGTCGTTCAACGTGGCGCAGTTCTATGCCGACATCGAAGGTCATCCGCAGGACAGGCCGGTCCGCCTGGCGCTTGAAGAACTGGATTTCTTCACCAAGTCCCTGCGTGTGCTGGGTGTCTACAGGAGCTCACCGCACAGGCTGGAATTGGCCAAACGGCGTCAGGAAATGGACACCACCGCATAAGGCTGGGCCACGGTCAGGACTCTAATTGTCCAGTATCTGCCTGATCAGGTGATGGGCGATTGAAATGTCCGGCGGCAACAGCAAACCATCAGGGTGGCTGCCGTCGCCCATTGCATTGACTTCGTCGAAGCTGAACCAGCGCGCATCATCTAGCTCATCGGGATCGATGGTGATCTCTTCGCTGGTCGCTTCACCGGCCATGCCCAGCATCAGATTGGCTGGAAACGGCCACGGCTGGCTCATGACGTAGCGTACCTCGCCGACCACGATGCCGGATTCTTCAAACACCTCGCGCCGCGCGGCGTCTTCTGCCGTCTCGCCGGGTTCCACAAATCCGGCCAGTGTCGAGTACATGCCGCTGGCAAACCGGGCCGAGCGGCCCAGCAGCATGGATTGTCCTCTGGTTATGGCGATAATCGCCACCGGATCGGTGCGCGGAAAATGTTCTCCCGAACAGCTGTCACACACCCGTTTGTAGCCGGCATCGTCCGGTCGCGTTGAGGCGCCGCAGTTTGAACAGAACCGGTGCCGCACGTGCCATTGCAGCAGCGAGCGCGCCTGTGCCGCCAGGCCGAGGTTTTCTTCGCTCACCAGCCCCTGCAGCGCGATGGATCTCAGGTCAAGCGCGATCATGCCACTGGCCGGTTCGAGCTCGCTGTCGGCGGCCTGGGCAGCGAAATGATTAACGCCTTCGGTGTCAACTCCCAGAAACACCGGGTCAATGCCGTCCACCAACGCAGGCAGATCATTGCTTGAATGCCAGTGCATGCCGCCGCTGCCGGCAGGTCCGGCATGGACCATCAGCCTGTCAGCTGTAAACACGGCAATCCTGGTGTCCGGCGCATTGAGCCTTTCCGAATACCATCCCGGCTCGCTGCGATGGCCGGACAAACGGTCAAGTTTACCATCCATGAATGCCGGTTGGGTCCTGGCCATAAGCACGCCTTTGTTGAGTGTCGTATCGATTGGTGGGGTGAAAGCACCTGCAACTGGTCCGGGTGTGCCATGCACCCGCATTGCTGGCAAGACCTTTGCCATATTACTTGGTTTAGTTTGATCGGACTTGTCCTCTTGCATCGCGCCTCAATCCGTCCGATATAGGGGATGGGAGGTTGGCAGCAGACGCATCGCTCGCCAACCGGGTCAGGTCCGGAAGGAAGCAGCCCTAGTGAGTTTGGTTCGGGTTGCCCGTCCAGCCTCCCACTTGATA
>CALHUA010000151.1 GCA_938039915.1 uncultured Anderseniella sp. | reverse complement strand
CGAAGTCGTCGGTCCGGTGGTCGAGTTCGATGATACCGGCAAGCCGCGGCTGCGCAAGATCGGCAGCTATGGGGAAACCAAGAACGGTCACTCCGTCCTGCTGCGGCTGCACTATGACAAGTTCAAGGTGCTGTTCGGTGGCGACCTGAACGACAAGGCGGAAAAATTCCTGCTGCGGCACTACACCGGCAAAAGCCGGATGCCACCCAAGGGCAGTGATGCCTACCAGGAGATGATCGATGAAGCCGCAAACTGGTTCAGGTCCGACATCATGAAAGTCTGCCACCACGGCTCGGAGAAGGTGACCGACGCCTTTCTGGAGACAGTTGAACCGGCCGCTTTCGTGATTTCGTCCGGCGATGAGGAAGGCCATGTTCACCCGCGGCCGGACCTGCTCGGCAGGCTGGGCAAGCTTGGCCGCGGCGACACGCCGGTTATCCTGTCTACCGAACTGCAACGCTCCACCCGGGAAAAGGAAGATGCCGAAATGGTGGAGTCACTGACGCGGCGCGTCCTGAACCTGAAGGATAGTTCGAGCCCGAACGTGCGCGAGAAGATCATGAACGATATCTGGGATCTGGGCCGCTCAAACGTCAGCGTCTACGGCACCATTTATCTGAAGACCGATGGTGAACGGCTGGTGACGGCGTTCCGGATTGAAACCGGCAGCGACAAGAAAAAATGGTTCACATTCGAATACGCGTTTGACGCATCTGGCGCGTTGCAGCTTGTGTAGAGCTAACAGTCGCGTGCTTCACACAGCATACGCAATATGGGCCTCGACAGCAAAGCTGCGCGGTAAATCGCTATCACTGCCGGTGGCCAGGTTCAACGCCGCATCCGCCATCTTGTGCGCAATCCCGAGCGTTATCTTGAAACCACCGGTTGCCACGATGGTGTTGGAAGCACCGGGCATCGATCCCACAACCGGATCACGTCCGGCAGCACGCGGGCGGACGCCGGCCCATTGCTCCACGACCTCTGCACCGGCCAGGCCCGGACAAAGCTCAACGGCTCGCTGGACCAGCCTTTGTGAGATCGCTTCATCCACGTCCGTATTCTTGAAATCCCGTTGCGACGTGGAGCCGACCGCCACCAGGCCGTCATCATGCGCAACCAGATAGATGCCGCGGCTGTAGATCACGGGCATGTCGTCAAATAACCGGCCTTGCGGTCGCAACAGGACCGCCTGGCCTTTGACGCCCCAGCCGAGCTCACACTGCAGGGCCGGTTGCAGCAGACCGAAACTGTCATGCCCGGCCGCCACGATGACCTTGCCCGGTGACAGCCGTGTCCCGTCTTCCAGCACGACTTCGCCAGCGTCGGTAATTTTTTCAACCGGGCAATTCTCAGCCACGACAACATGCGGCTGAACGCTGGCCAACAGCGCTTTCACAAGCCCGCGCGGGTTTACCCGGGCGCTCAGCGTATCAAAACTGTAGGCCACGAAGCCCGGTTTCAACGCCGGCCAGGCAGGTGCTGGTTCCCCGCGCCTGATATCCCACGACAGCGGTTGTCCGGTCCGCGATGCCGCAGGCCAGTACCTGGTCGACCCTGCCTGCCATTGCGCGTGCTCTGCCAGGAATTCCTCTGAATCGACGGGCATGACCCGACCGCACCTGCTGTATCCGCAAGTAAGCCCGGTTGCCGCTTCAAGCTCGGCAACTTCCGTTTCCAATGACAGCAAAGCCTCAAGCTGAAAGGTCTGGATATCCTCCCAACTGACCGGCCGATGCGGCATCAATGCACCCAGTATACCGCCACTAGCGCCCTGCCCGATGCATCCCTTTTCAACAATGACGGCACTCAGGCCCCGTTGCTTTGCCTTCAGCGCACACCACAGGCCCACCACGCCTGCGCCAATGATCACAATGTCCGGTGTTGCGGGTATACTGGTAAAACGTGCTGTCATTGCCGGACTATATGGCAAATCCTTTTCTGGAACCTGAAAACCTTGTGCACCCGATGACCCGTTTCCACGACGCAAAAACACAATCGCCCAGGCACCATGTAAGCTGGGACGCCAACGACGTTCCGAGATCATCGGTATTCGATGATACGTTCTATACGAGAAGCGATGGTCAGGCTGAAACAGCCTACGTGTTTATAGATGGCAACGGTTTGCCGGCACGCTGGACCGGTGCCGCACATTTTTCGATAGCCGAACTCGGGTTCGGCACCGGGCTCAATTTCCTGGAAACCTGGCGCAACTGGATTGCCGTGCGCTCACCATCACAGCGCCTGGTGTTCACCTCGTTCGAAGCCTATCCGATCAGTGCCGACGACATGGCCCGCGCGCTGAAGCCATGGACAAACCTGGAACCGCTCGGTGAGGTTCTCATGTCGCACTGGCACGAGCCTCCCGGGCAGCCGGTGTCATGGCAAATGGATGAACAGACCGAGCTTCACATCATTACCGGCAAGGCTGAAAACTCGGTCACCGGTTGGGACGGTCTCGCCGATGCATGGTATCTGGATGGCTTCTCACCTGCCAGGAACCCCGACATGTGGAGCCCGGACCTGATGCAGCAGGTCCATGACCACACCTGCACGGGCGGCAGTTTTGCCACCTACACGGCCGCTGGTCAGGTACGCCGTAACCTGGAGGCAGCAGGTTTCACCGTCACCAGGCGCAAGGGCTTTGCCGGCAAGCGCGAGATGCTGCTCGGACGAAAGTAACCGGAACCTGACGCTCACCCGGCAAAGTGACAGGCAGCCAGATGACCACTTCGCACTTGCCGCAGTTCAGGGTCATCCCGCACGCAGCGCGCTTGCGCCAACGGACAGCGCGGATTGAAATTACACCCTGCAGGCGGTGACAGCGGTGACGGTATCTCGCCCTCGATCGCGTCCAGCGTCACCAGGTCGCTCTCATCAAGCACCAGACGCGGAACGCTGGCGAGCAGCCCTTTGGTATAAGGGTGCGCCGGCGCAGTGTAGACCTGTTCGGCCGGCCCTTCCTCGACGATGCGGCCGAGATACATCACCGCTACCCGATCAGACAGATGGCGCACTACGGAAAGATCATGACTGATGAAAATCAGGGTCAGGCCGAGATCGCGCTGCAAGGCGAGAAACAGGTTGATGATCTGCGCCTGTATCGACACGTCAAGCGAGGCCACCGGTTCATCGCATACCAGCACTTCCGGCTGCATGGCCAAAGCGCGCGCAATCGCAATCCGCTGGCGCTGGCCGCCGGAGAACTGATGCGGAAACCGCCGCACCAGGCTGGCATCAAGCCCGGCACGCTCCAGGTATCCCGCCACATACGCAGCCTGTTCAGACTTGTTGATCAATCCGTGCGCCAGCGGCCCTTCCGCAATGATGTCGCCAACACGCATGCGCGGGTCAAGGGAAGCAAAAGGATCCTGGAAAATCATCTGCACCCTGGTGTCGATCTTCCGTCCATCTGTCATGACGGGTGCGTCGTCGACGGCGACATCACCGGAACTCGGCGTCAGGATACCGGCAACCATGCGGCCAAGCGTGGACTTGCCGCATCCGCTCTCACCGACCAGTCCAAGGGTTTCTCCGCGCACAACATCAAGGCTGACACCGTCCACGGCACGCACCGACCGGGTTTCGACACTGGCACCCAGCGTTGCGGCAATCCGGTCGCCCAGCGTCAGCTGCGGACTGAAATGCTTGTGCACGTCACGCACATGAACAAAGCCGTGTGGGGGCAGCGCAGCATCACCGGTTTTTAATAGTGCACTCATGCGTTCACCGTTTCGCGCAATGGATGGAAACAGCGGACGCCACGCTCACCGGACGTCTCAAGCGGCGGGTCCGCAGCGCACATGTCGCTGGCATGCGCACAGCGCGGACGGAACGGACATCCCGGCGGCGGGTCAAGCAGCGACGGCGTTGTGCCCGGTATCTGAAACAGGTCCTGACCCGGTTCCGCCGTTGCCGGCAGCGACCGCAACAGGCCTGCCGTATAGGGGTGCCGGGGATCACGCAGCACTGAAGCCACCGGTCCCTGTTCCACAATGCGTCCGGCATACATGACCAGCAGCCGGCTGGCGAGCGTCGAGACCGTCGCCAGGTCGTGGCTGATCCACACCAGCGCTGTGCCCGTCTCTGCCGCCAGGTCCCGCATCTCGGTGAGGATCTGGGCCTGGATGGATACATCCAGCGCCGTCGTCGGCTCATCGGCAACCAGCACCTGCGAGCCGTGCAGCAGCGCGATTGCAATGGCCACGCGCTGCCGCATGCCGCCGGAAAATTCATGCGGATAGGAACCCAGCCGTGACTGTGCCTCGGGGATGCCAACCCGCGTCAGCACCTCTGCAGCGCGTGCATCCGCTGCCCGCCTTGAAGTCTTGTCGTGCGCCGAGATGGCCAGCCGCATCTGGGTGCCGATGGTCAGTACCGGATTGAGCGTCGCCATCGGATCCTGAAACACCATCGCAATGCGCGCGCCCCTGAGCGCCCTGAGCTGGTCCCATGACAGGCCGATCAGTTCTTCACCGTCCAGCTTCACCGACCCGGAGACAATACGCCCCGGCGGATCGACCAGGCCCATTAGGGAGAACCCGGTCACCGATTTGCCGGAGCCGGACTCACCGACCAGTCCGACAATTTCGCCGGCGCCAACCGAAAACGATACGCCGTCAACCGCTTTCACAACGCCTGCCCGCGTGAAGAAGTGGGTCTTCAGATCGCTGACTTCGAGAATGGGCGTGCTCATTTGTCGAGCCTCGGATTGAGGATGTCACGCAGGTGATCGCCAACCATGTTGATCGCAACAATGAGAATGATGAGCATGATGCCCGGATAGACCGATATCCAGGTCCTGCCGCTCATCATGTATTTCACGCCGTTGGAAATCAGCATGCCGAGCGAGGGTTCGGTGACCGGCAGACCAAGGCCCAGAAACGACAATGTCGCCTCCAGGGCGATAGCATAGGCGATCTGCACCGTGGCGACCACGATCAGCGCCGGCATGGCATTGGGCAGGATGTGGCGGAACACGATGCGCCGCGCCGACAGCGGTGTGGCGGCGGCAGCTTCCACATAATCCTTTGAGCGTTCGGCCGATGCGGCCCCGAAGGCGGTACGTGCGAAATAGGCATATTGCGCGGCAACCAGTGCCGTCACCAGTTGTGCCTGGCCCTGACCCAGCAAAGCCACCAGCACCAGTGCCAGAAGTATGGGCGGGAACGACAATTGCAGGTCGACAATGCGCATCAGGATCGCCTCGACGAAACCGCGTGCATAAGCGGCGGCAATGCCGATCGAGGTGCCGATGACAAGGGCCACCGCCCCCGCGGTAATGCCGATCTGCAAGGACACACGCAGGCCATAGAGAATGGCAGACAGAAGATCGCGTCCCTGCGCGTCGGTTCCCAGGATATGCGTATAACCGCCCGAGCCGACAAATCCCGGCGGCCGCCTGGCATCGCGCAGCGACAGGCCGGACAGGTCATAGGGGTTTTGCGGAGAAATCAGTGGTGCGAACAGCGCCATCATCACCAGCAGCACCACGACGCCGAAGGCAAACAGCGCCACCCGGTCTTCGCAAAACCGCCACCACAGGTCCCGCCACGGCGACACGGCCTTGGGTGCAACGCCCGGCAACGGTTTCAGGGCAGGATCACTCATGCCGCTCCCCCCTTGCGCAGGCGCGGATCCAAAAGCGCGTAGACCAGGTCGACAATCAGATTGATGGTCACGAACAGTCCTGCCGTCAGCATCAGGTAGGCCATCATCACCGGCCGGTCGAGATTCTTGATGGAATCGATGATCAGTTTGCCGACGCCGGGCCATGAAAAGATCGTCTCGGTCACCACTGCAAAGGCAAGTGTCGAGCCCAGTTCGAGCCCGAACACGGTGACGATCGGGATCGAGATCAGTTTCAGCACATGGCGGGACATGATGGTCCACTCCGAAAGGCCGGCGGCGCGGGCAAACTTCACCGTATCGCCCAGCATGACTTCACGCGTGCCGGCCCGCGCCAGCCGTATCATGATGGCGAGCTTGAACAGCGCCAGGTTGATGGCGGGCAATGCCAGGTGCGACCAGCCGTTCAGTGTCAGGAAACTCCACGCGGTCCCGAGCAGTTCAGCCGTATCGCCGCGCCCGCCGGACGGCAGCCATCCGAGCTCAACGGCAAAGGTGAGAATCAGGATCAGGCCGACCCAGAATGTCGGCACTGAGAACCCGAGGATCGATACGGCCATGATAATCCGCGAGGACAAGGCATCGGGCCGGTATCCGGCCAGCATGCCCAGGGGCACACCGATGAACAAGGCGCCAAGTACGGAAACCAGCACAAGCTCAATAGTTGCCGGCAGGCGGCCGGAGATCAGCTGTAGCACCGGTTCATTGTAGATGTAGGACCGGCCCAGATCGCCCTGCAGCAGATTGCGGATGTAGTAGAAGTACTGTTCGACAACCGGCCGGTCGAGGCCAAAGCGGGCAATGGTGCGCTCACGAACGTCCTGCGTCGCCTCGGGCGGGATCAGTATCTCCAGCGGGTTGCCAATGGAATAGATGCCGGCGAACACGATCACCGACATCACTGCCATCACGACAATGGCCTGCAGCAGTCGCTGGATGATGAAACCTGACATCGATGCCGCAATATCCGTATCTGAGAGGGGCGGGATACTCCTGGCGGAGCATCCCGTCTATTCATGCTATTTCGCGGGCTTGATGAAGTACGCCAGCGTTTCTTCGTCTGCACGCGGCGTGACAACGACCTTGTCTGCACGGCCTGCCCAGACGGACTGGAGAACCACAATAGAGATGTAGGCGCGATCTGCCATGGTTTTCTCCATGGCCTGTTCGAACAGCGCCCGGCGCCTGTCGGCATCCGCTTCCTGGACACCTTCCTGCATCAGCTTGTCAACCTCGTCGTTCTGATAGCCGATCCGGTTGAACGCACCCATCTTCACTTCCTTGTTGGGTGAATGCGCCAGTGATCCCAGCGTGTAGGAGGCTTCGCCGGTAAGCGTGCCCCAGCCGTTCATGAACACGGAATACTCCTTGCGCGCCTGGGTCGGGAAATACACCGTTTTCGAGATCGCGTTGACATTGGTATCAATACCGATCTGGGCAAACATCTGGCCCAGGCCTTCACAGATTGCGCCATCGCCCGGCAACCGGTCATTGGTGCAGTGCAGGTCGATCTGGAACCCGTCAGGATAGCCGGCCTCTTTCAGCAGAGCCTTGGCCTTGTCCACGTTATACTCAGGGGTCGGGATTTTTTCCGACGATCCGAAGAAGCCCAGAGGCATCATCTGGTTGGCCGGTTTGCCAAGCCCTTCCAGAACCACATCCACCATGGTCTGGCGGTCGATGGCGATATCGATGGCTTCACGCACCCGGGCATCGCGCAACGGGTTCTTGTCCAGTTTGCTGCCATCCTTGGCCCGCACCTTCGGTGTGACCTCGCGCTGGTCGAGCTGCAGGTTCATCACGTAGACCGAGTCACCAAGGAATGTCTTGATTTTCGGATCGGTGCCAAGCGACAGGTAATCTGCCGAAGACACATAGTTGATCACATCGACATCGCCCGCCTTGAGCGCGGCCAGCCGGGACGAGTCATCTGAAATTTCCCGGCGAACCACCTTGTCCCAATGTGCAGCACCGCGCCAGTAATCGTCAAACCGCTCCATGACCAGGCTGCCCTTGGGCTCCCAGGACACATATTTGAACGGCCCGGTTCCAATTGTCGCCTTTCCGGAATTGAACCCTTCGGCACTTGTCTCGGACGTCGAGTAATCTTTCGCCGCCTCGGACGACACGATGAACAGGCGCACGAAATCATAGGGCAGCGTCGCTGCGGTGCCGTCGGTATGGATGTGGATCGTGTACGGATCCACAATCTCCACCTGCTTCACGCGACGAACATAGATCTCGGTCGTCGTCGGTCCGGTCACCTTGGGAATCCGGTCGATGGAGAATTTTACATCCTCGGCATCGAAGGTCGACCCGTCATGAAACTTCACCCCTTCGCGCAGCTTGAATTCCCAGGTATCTGCATCCACGGCTTTCCACGATGTCGCGAGACCCGGCTCCAGCTGCAGGTCATCGCCGGTCCACACCAGCGGATCAAAAATATGCTTTACCGCATCGGCCTGCGGTCCCAGCGCGGAGTAGTGCGGATCCATGGATTCCGGACCTCCTCGCACGCCAACCGTGAGTGTTTCAGCACTGGCGGCGACGGCAGACATGCCCATCACACCGGCCAGAACGAGTGAACAGATCGTCTTTTTCATGGAGTGATCCCCTTGATTCGGATACAAATTCAACCTCGCAAGCACCAAAAATAAATACTTCAATTTGGAACTTGTTTCATAAAAGGTGCTGCGCCATGCTGTCCGCGTCAAGAGAAAAATAGATAGCCTCCTGATTTCACATGGACTGAATGATGCTCAAATCCGACCTGAAACAATGCCCGCCCGATGAGGTTGCAGACCTGCGCAACAATGGTGCGCATGACGAGATGACAAGGGTCAAGCTGTGGCAGAACCCGTGCTGGTTCACCTATCGGCTGAACTATCTGGCCTTGCGCTACAACGTTCCGCTGTATGCCTGGGTGGAGGAAAAATACGGCCTGTCTCGGCCTGAATTCGTGGTGATTTTTTCACTCGGCCTGCTGGATGGCGCCTATGCCCGCGACATCAGCGCATCTTCGGGCTTTCCGCAGAACACACTCAGCCGGGCCATTCACAAACTCAACCGTCTGAAACTGATATCGCGGACACCGGACGCTGAAGACGGGCGCCGGTTCATGCTGTCGCTGACACCGGCAGGACGTGCCCTGTTCGATGCAGCATTGCCACGCTTTGTCTCGTTCGAGCACATGATGCTGGATGCGCTGGACCATGACGAGCAGCAGCAGCTTTCAACCTTGATGGCCAAGATGGTGCTGGCGTCGCCGCAATGGCCTGACACACTCGATGATCAAAAACACGATGAAGGGGGACAGGCCGATGCGCGTCACTGACATGAACTGGTCCGACATGGAAAAGCAGATTGCACGCGATGACCGGTGCATCCTGCCGATCGGCTCGACCGAACAACACGCACAGCTTTCGTTGTGCGTGGATGCTATTCTGGCTGAACGGGTCGCGGCAGATGCTGCTGACGCTACAGGCGTACCGGTCTTCCCCGTCATGCCCTATGGACTGGCGCCTTACTTCGCCGACTTTCCCGGCACGGTGACCCTGCGGGTGGAAACCCTGCTCGCCGTAGTGCGTGATGTCATCGCCTCGTTTTCGCGCATGGGGTTTCGCCGCGTGCTGATTGTAAACGGCCACGGCGGCAACCAGCCCGCTGCCGCCGTTGCCAATGAACTGATGATCGACTTCCCGGACATGAACATCAAATTTCACAATTGGTGGAACTCACCGCAGGTCTGGGCACATGCCCAGGAGATCGATCCTTCGGGCAGTCATGCTAACTGGATGGAGAACTTTCCCTGGACCCGTCTGGCCCATGCCGCGGCCCCGCAGCACGTCAAGGACGCCATGGACCTGACGGCCCTGAAAGCCGCCTCGCCGGCAACCGCAAAACAGATGCTCGGTGACGGCAGTTTCGGCGGCGCCTATCAGAAGGACGACAAGACCATGCTGGCGCTGTGGCAGACCGGCGTGGATGAAGTCCGTGCAGCACTCGACGGACCATGGCCAAAACTTCAACAGGAGTAACCGGCATGGCTGATCCGATCCTCATCTGGGGTGCGGGCGCCATCGGCGGCACACTCGGTGCCTGGTGGGCACGGGCAGGCGAAGATGTCCTGATGGTCGACATCGTCGCCGAACATGTGCATGCCTGCCGGACCACCGGCGTTTCGATCAGCGGACCGGTCGAGGCCTTCACCCAGGTCGTCCCGTCCGTCACACCGGATGAACTTGAAGGCCGTTTCTCGCGTATCGTCCTGGCCGTCAAGGCGCAGGCAACCGAGGCGGCAACATCTGCCCTGGCACCTCACCTGGCAGACGACGGCTACGTGCTGTCGGCCCAGAACGGCCTCAACGAATTGACCATCGCCGGCACCGTCGGCGAAGACCGCACCATGGGCGCTTTCGTCAATTTCGGCGCTGACTGGCACGGTCCAGGCGACATTCTGTTCGGCAATCGCGGCGCGGTTGTTGTGGGCGAGGTGGATGGCAGTGTCCGTGACAGGACGCGCGACATGCACCGTCTGCTGTCGATCTTTGAGCCTGACGCGGTACTGACGCCTGACATCTGGTCCTACCTGTGGGGCAAGCTCGGCTATGGCGCGATGCTGTTTGCCACTGCGCTGACACCCCAGTCCATGACGGAGAATTTTGCCGACCCGGCCCGGGTGCCGGCCTTCATCATGCTGGGGCGCGAAGTGATGGCCGTGGCAACTGCCCGCGGTGTCAGGCCGACCGGCTTCAACGGCTTCGAGCCTGATGCCTTCATGGCGGATGCAACCGACACCCAGGCCCGCGCCTGCATCGCCGGACTGGCCGATTTCAACAGCACGACCGCCAAGA
>CALHUA010000150.1 GCA_938039915.1 uncultured Anderseniella sp. | reverse complement strand
CTCCTTTGCCGGAAGCACTTCCCTTGCGCGGTGAGGCACAACGAGTACTCCGAGCGGCAATCCTGCTGCTTACCTGCTCAGATGCAGTTTGCGCAGTTCGTCGGCGATCTGCTGGAAACTGGCCACCAGGGCCTCGTTTGTCGGCGGATCGAAATATTTCTCCGGGCTGGTCGCGCAATTCTTGATCAGGTTACGCTGGGTCGCGCTGGGCACGTTGTAGGCAAACGAATAGACGACTATTTCCTTTGCCTTCACGTTATCGCATGCCTGCTGCAGCATGGTGTTTTGTGCCGCGATGGCTGTGTAATAGTTACTCGATCCGAGCCGTGCCTGGGACAGGTATCCGTACGCGGTATAGGTCGATGTGTTGTGATTTGCTTCGGTGTCGAAGGTGTTTTCACCGTCGGTCAACAACACCATGGCTTTGGTTATCTTTTCGTTGGAATACGGTACGCCTTCGGTAAACGGTGCGCCTGCTGACAATACCCGCAAACCCCAGCCGACGCCTTCGGCGACATGTGTGTACCCGCTTGCCGTCATGTTCTGCAGCGTATCCAGCACAGGCTGTTTTACGTTGTTCAGGGCCAGAATGGGTTGGATGTTGCACCCCCGGTCGGGGCCCCGGGAGGTTGTGGTAACAGAGGCATCGACATATTTTCCCTGGTGGCGCTGACGATTGTCCAGGGTGTTGGTCCTGCTGTCTTCCAGATAGCTGTTTTTGTAGGTATAGGTCGTGTCTCCGCTTACCGCAAACTGGGAAGAAGACGTGTTTGAGCCGGGCTCGTCAGGGGCAAATGCGGGCGGGAACAGGGTTATGCCGTTGCCTGTATCGGGCGGGGTGTCGTCGACTGACATCGCCCCGGTGCGGGATTCGACACACCCGGTCCAGGTCCGGTTGGAAATTTTATTCCAGCCTTTCCAGTTATCCCAGTTTTCGGACTTGAAGTTGACTTTGGAGTAGGGGTTGAGGCCAGCCTTGTCGATCCAGTCTTCGGTTGACTTGTCTGCTCCGACATTCACGAACTGCGAAAACGGCACAACCGCAATTTTCAGGGTATCAGCCGTTGTGCGCGGACCGAACAGAATGTTGACGAAATCACGGGCTGCGATCTTGAGTGTCGGCAGGCGGTTCTGATTGCCCATGGATCCAGTGTTGTCGAACACCAGAGCGACCTCAAGGCCAGTGGCATCCTTGGCAACCTGGGATGAAGCGTTGACGGTTGTCTTGTCATAGCCGGCCACGGCGATGAGGTAGTTTCGCACCTTGACCTCACCCTTGACCTCCAAGTGCCCATTAGCGTCGATGCTTAACGTCATGCTTGGCTGTTCGCCATCTGCAGGCGCGTTGTAGTTTGACTTGAAATAGTCATAGGCAATCCGCTCGAGCTCTGCCTGGGTGCGGTTTGCTTCGCGTCCCGCTGCCAGGGCTGCGGCGTCGGTGGCTGCCTGCAGGCGGGCCTGCACGGCAACTGAGTTTCCGTAATCCACGGCGGCGCCGGCAGCCATTACCAGCGGCAGCGATGCAACAGCAAGAACCAATGCCGCTGCGCCTGACTGGTTTGTTGCAAACTTTTTCAGGGGTAAAAGAGGTGTGCGTGACTTGTTCATCTACCTGTGTCTCCTTCAGGCGAATACGTGGCCGTGGAACCGGAGAAGAGGTGTCGATATTCAGGATCACCGGTTCATTGGTTAACGCCTTATACTAGCAGCGTGACGGCAGTAACCGGACATAAACCGCGCGGGATCACTAAGCTGAACTGAACCATGAAGTTCAAATTTTCAGTTTTAGAATACAAGATTAAGTTATTGAAAAATTGAATTAAAATTCATAAGGACTGAAGTTATGGCGGTGCGGCGTTTCACGCCATCAGGTGTAGCTGTCATAACCTGACGGGCCTGCGTCCAGCAGGCGGCGCAAGCGGACCAGCGCATCGCGCAAGACGGCGTGGGATGGTATTGTTGAAAACGCAATGCGGACCCTGTGCAGGCTGGTCTGGTCTTGAGAAAACTGGAACTCGTCGTCTCCATCCACCAGCAGGCCGACATCGCGCGCTGCTGACACAAACAGGCTGGCCCGCCACGGTTCCGGCAGCTTGAGCCAGATGAATGCGCTGTTATCGTGAGAGCGATAATCATGGCCGGACAGAATTTCGCGTACCATGGTGAGCCGCTTCAGGTTTTCACGCAGAACGGCACGCGCGATTGTGTTGGCTTCCCCGGCACGCACAATGCGCGCAGCGGTTTCAGCAAGCATGAACGGCATGCCACCGGTCAACATCTTGTGCGCAACCGGCAGTGATCTGACATAGGCGGGCGGGCAGGACACCCATGCTGAGCGTATGCCGGCGGCAACCGCCTTCGACAACCCGCCGAGATGGAAGGTGATGTCAGGCGCCAGGGCTGCGATGGGCGCGGGAGCTTCATCCACACAGGCACCATAAATGTTGTCCTCCATGATCCACGCACCGTGCTTGCGCGCGACCGCGGCAAGACGCTCGCGAGTGGCCGCCGGCATGATGGCAGTGGTCGGGTTCTGAATGGTCGGGATCACTACAACCGCCTTCGGGTGCTGGTTGGCACACAGGTGATCGAAGGCATCGACATCGATACCATCCGAGGTCATCGGAACTGAAATCGGCCGACGCCCGATCAGGTTTGCCGCACGCGCCAGCGAGGCATAGGTAACCGCTTCAAAGGCAACCCGGTCTCCAGGTGCGGTAAGCGTGGCAATAGCTGCCATTATCCCGGCATGCACTCCCAGCGTCGGTACGATGGACGTCGTATCCGGCTGCCATCCGCCTGTCGACAACCATGCCTGACCGGCCTGTTGCCACTCAGGTTTCAGCGAACGGATATAGTCGGTGGTCTTGTGGGGGTAATCCGCCATGATTGCCGCGACATGCCGGGTGATGAAGCTGGATTGACCAACCTCCGGGGCGCTGGTCGAATCGAGACGCAACTTGCCGGGGGCAGGGTGGATGCCGTCCGGCACCGGTTCTTCCGCTGTTTCAGGGTAGCCGGCGGTTGCCGCAACGACGTCGGACAAAGGCGGTTCACTGGAGCGCACATACGTGCCGCGACCGACCTCGCCTGTCACAAGTCCGCGTTGGCGTGCCAGGGCGTAAGCGCGCCCGATTGTACCTATTGTTACCCCTATATCGAACGCCAGATTGCGTTGCGGGGGGAGTTTTTCGCCCGGTTTCAGTTTTCCATTGCCGATATCATTCGCCATTGCATCGGCAATTTCAATATATATCGGCGCTCCGGTGCGCTGTATCTCGGGAAACCAAGTTGTCATGGTGACAATAAATACATTGAACCAATCAAAAATGCAATGCATCTATCTCCTCGGTCGATTTGACTGAATGAATGCAATTTCCAGACCTGAAAGGAGACTTAT
>CALHUA010000149.1 GCA_938039915.1 uncultured Anderseniella sp. | reverse complement strand
TTCTGCCCGCGCTGCGCTCAGAGTGGCCCTACCTGAAACTGCGAATCGGCAAACGGTTTTTCTCCGAAGCCATGCTGGCCTCACGCTGGTCGCTGGATGAGGTGTCACCGTTTGAAAAAGTCCGCGTACTCGATCCAAAGCCTGTCGACTGGGTGCTGGAAGAATGCCTGCACGAACTGGCCGCAGATCATCCCGGGTTCAAGGGTGTCTCGATCGTCAACAAGTGGGCCGGTGTGATTGACGTGACACCGGATGCCGTTCCGGTCATATCCGGGATTGAGAAGATACCGGGCCTATACCTTGCTACCGGCTTTTCAGGACACGGGTTCGGCATTGGCCCCGGTGCCGGCGAACTGATGGCCGATCTCGTCACCGGCAAGACACCCGTGGTCGACCCAGCACCGTTCAGTTACACGCGCATGATCGACGGCAGCAGGTTGAGGCCGGAAACAGATATCTGATCAAACCGGTTTAGGAATGGATCGCCCGCTTATCGACGGCAAGGGCAGCTTCCTTGACCGCTTCCGACAGGGTCGGATGGGCATGGCAGGTCCGGGCCAGGTCTTCCGACGATCCGCCAAATTCCATCAGCACCGCACATTCATGGATCAGTTCACCGGCCTGCGGCCCCAGAATATGCACACCCAGCACCTGGTCGGTCTTGGCATCGGCCAGCACTTTCACAAACCCATCGGTTGTCTGGTTGGCCTTGGCGCGGCCGTTCGCCATGAACGGGAATGATCCTGCCGTGTAGGCCACGCCTTCATCCTTCAGTTCATCTTCGGTTTTACCCACCGATGCCACCTCCGGATAAGTATAGACCACACCGGGAATGATACCGTAATTCACATGTCCCGCCTGCCCGGCCAGCAGTTCCGCCAGCGCGACACCTTCTTCTTCCGCCTTGTGGGCCAGCATGGCACCACGCACCACGTCTCCGATGGCAAAAATGCCCGGGACATTGGTGGCAAAATGATCATCCACAACAACCCGCTTGCGCTCATCGAGCGCAACGCCTGCCTCTTCCAGCTCCAGTCCGTCGGTAAACGGCACCCGGCCGATCGCCACCAGCACGATATCCGCATCAAGCGTTTCAGCATCACCGCCCTTAGCCGGTTCAATAGTGACCTTGACCCCTGATTTCAATGTCTTGGCACCGGTTACCTTGGAGCCCAGCTTGAACTCAAAACCCTGCCTGCCCAGCATGACCCTGAATTTCTTGGCGACTTCGCTGTCCATACCCGGCAGGATGCGGTCCAGGTACTCGACCACGGTCACCTTGGCCCCGAGCCTGCGCCATACAGAGCCCAGTTCAAGCCCGATAACGCCGGCGCCCACCACCACCATGTGGCCCGGCACCTTGGTCAGTTCCAGCGCACCTGTCGAAGACACAACCTGTTTTTCGTCAATGTCTATGCCCGGCAACTGCGCTACATCAGACCCGGTCGCAATACAGATATTCTTGGTTTCCAGAACCTGTGCATCGCCTTTTTCGGGTGTCACCTCGACCTTGCCTGCGCCGAGTATCTTGCCGGTACCGTGGAACGCGTCGATCTTGTTTTTCTTGAGCAGGAACTCGATACCCTTGGTATTGCCGTCAATGGCATCCTGCTTGAACTTCAACATCTGCTTCATGTCGACCTTGGGTGCCGATACCTTGATGCCCATATTCTTGAAACCATGGCCGGCCTCTTCGAAGAGTTCCGATGCATGCAGCAGAGCCTTGGACGGTATGCAGCCGACATTCAGGCAGGTACCGCCATGGGCAGCGCGTTTTTCAACGACGGCGACCTTCATGCCCAGTTGGGCAGCACGGATAGCTCCCACATAGCCGCCGGGGCCTGTGCCGATTACAACAAGATCGTACATGAGATTTATCCCTTAAACCGAAGGTATTACAGGTCAAGCACCAGGCGCTCGGGGTCTTCCAGTGAATCTTTCACCCGCACCAGGAACGTCACGGCTTCCTTGCCGTCAACGATGCGGTGGTCGTAGGACAGGGCAAGATACATCATCGGCCGTATCTTCACGTCACCGTTCACCGCCATCGGGCGTTCCTGTATCTTGTGCATGCCGAGAATACCCGACTGCGGCGCGTTCAGAATGGGGGTCGACATCAAGGATCCGTACACGCCGCCATTGGAAATCGTGAACGTGCCGCCCTGCATATCCGCCATCGAAAGCTGGCCGTCGCGCGCCAGACCGCCAAGACGGGCAATGTCTTTTTCCACCTCCGCAATCGACATGTCATCGGCATTGCGCACCACCGGAACCACCAGGCCCTTGTCGGTTCCAACCGCCACGCCGACATGGCAGAAATTCTTGTAGACGATATCGGTACCGTCGATCTCTGCATTGACCGCCGGCACTTCTTTCAGCGCATGGCACACGGCCTTGGTGAAGAAACCCATGAAACCGAGTTTCACACCATGCTTTTTCTCAAACAGTTCCTTGTAGCGCTTGCGCAGATCCATGACCGCGCTCATATCCACCTCGTTGAAAGTGGTCAGCATGGCCGCAGTGTCCTGGGCTTCCTTCAACCGGCGCGCAATTGTCTGGCGCAAGCGGGTCATCTTCACCCGCTCTTCGCGCGGTGCATCGTCAGCCGATGACGGAGCACGCGCAGCAGGTGCCGACGCCGGCGCCTTGGTGCCTTTATCGAGCGCTTCCAGCACATCACCCTTCAAAATCTGGCCACGCTTGCCGGAACCTGCAACCTGGTCTGCCGACAGGTTGTTCTCGACCAGCATCTTGGCCGCAGATGGTGCAGCGGCAACAGCCGGAGCCCCGCCGCCGGTCTCCTTGCCGGCAGGTGCAGCCGCAGCTGGTTGTTCCGCTGCTGCCGGCTTTGCAGGAGCAGCGCCGTCACCCTCAGCCACGGTTCCAAGCAATGCACCAACCTCGACTGTGTCGCCTTCCTGAACAAGTATTTCGCCCATGACGCCCGCTGCGGGAGCAGGCACCTCGACGGTCACCTTGTCTGTTTCGAGTTCCACCAGCGGTTCATCGGCGGCAATTGCCTCGCCGGGCTTCTTGAACCATTGGCCTATTGTGGCTTCCGTTACGGATTCACCTAGCGTTGGCACCCGGATTTCATTCGACATCACGTCCGTCCTTTAAAGACTGTTGCTACCCGTTCAGAACAGGGCCGCAACAAAGATACAAAACCAAACTGTCAGGGAGATCAATGTCGTCAGAACTCGCCCTAACCCACTTTTCCGTTACCAAGCGCCGTTTCAAGAAATGCAGCCAGCTCTTTCAGATGGCGGCTCATCAACCCGGTCGCCGTGGAGGCTGACGCGGGCCTGCCTGCATAGCTTGGCCGGCGATGCTTTGCTTCAATCCGGTTCAGAACCCATTCCATGTAAGGCTGTATGAAAGTCCACGACCCCATGTTATGCGGCTCTTCCTGACACCACACAATCTCGGCGTCCTTGAAGCGCGAAAGCTCATTCACCAGCGCCTTTGCCGGGAACGGATACAACTGCTCGACGCGCATCAGGTAAATATCATTCAGCCCACGCTTCTCGCGTTCTTCATGCAGGTCATAATAGACCTTGCCGGTGCACAGCACGACGCGGCGGATCTTTTCGTCTTTTACCAGCTTGACAGGTGTGTCCTTGTTGCTTTCCGCATCGTCCCACAGCACCCGGTGGAATGATGAATCCGGGCTCATTTCTTCCAGCGAAGAAACGCATTTCTTGTGACGCAACAGCGATTTTGGCGTCATCAGGATAAGCGGCTTGCGGAAATCCCGGCCCATCTGGCGGCGCAGAATGTGGAAATAGTTGGCAGGTGTCGTACAATTTGCCACCTGCATGTTGTCTTCAGCACACATCTGCAGGAAACGTTCAAGCCGGGCCGACGAGTGCTCCGGTCCCTGGCCCTCATAGCCGTGCGGCAGCAGGCAGACGAGACCCGACATGCGCAGCCACTTGCGCTCGCCTGCCGACAGGAACTGATCGAATATCACCTGTGCGCCATTGGCAAAATCGCCGAACTGGGCTTCCCACAATACCAGCGTACTCGGTTCCGCCAGCGTATAACCGTACTCGAATCCAAGCACTGCTTCTTCCGACAGCATTGAGTTGATGATCTCGAAGTCGTTGGTTTTCTCGCCGCTTAAATGTTTCAAAGGCGAATAACGGCGCTCGGTTTGCTGGTCAATCCACACGGCATGGCGTTGCGAGAACGTGCCACGCTCCACATCCTGCCCGGACAGTCTGACCCTGCTTCCGTCTTCAAGAAGGGTTGCGAACGCCAGCGATTCAGCCGTCGCCCAGTCCAGGCCAACACCGGACTTGACGACTTTCAACCGGGCGTCAATCACCCGCTTCAGAGTCCGGTGAATATTGAAATCTTGTGGGACGGTGTACATCCGCTCACCAAGCTTCTTCAGTTTCTTGACATCAAAACCGGTCTGGCCCTTGCGTGGATCATCATCAATTTTTGTGGTCTTCAACCCGGACCAGCGCCCATCCAGCCAGTCGGCCTTGTTGGGCTTGTAGTTGTCAGCGGCTTCAAAATCATCTTCCAGCCTGCTGCGGAAAGCGGCTTTCATTTCCGTGTAGTCAGCCTCGCTCATCGACCCTTCTTCGATCAATCGCTGGGCATAGAGCTGGGCAACCGGCGTGTGCTTTGAAATCCGGCGATACATGACAGGCTGGGTAAACGCCGGCTCGTCTGCCTCATTGTGGCCGAAACGGCGATAGCAGAACATATCGAGCACAACAGGATGTCCGAATGTCTGGCGGAACTCGGTCGCGATTTTTGCGGCATAGACAACCGCTTCGGGGTCGTCTCCATTCACGTGGAAAATCGGAGCTTCGATCATCTTGGCCACGTCGGATGGATAAGGCGACGACCGCGCCAGGATCGGGCTGGTGGTGAAGCCGATCTGGTTGTTGATGATGAAGTGAATTGACCCGCCTGAACGGTGACCCTTCAGGCCAGACAGGCCGAAACATTCCGCCACCACGCCCTGGCCCGCAAACGCGGCATCGCCGTGGATCAGCAATGGCATGACCTTGGAGCGGTCGCGGCCAAGCTGATCCTGCTTGGGGCGTGCCTTGCCAAGTACGACCGGATCCACGATCTCCAGATGAGACGGATTGGCGGTCAGCGACAGATGCACCTTGTTGTTGTCGAACTCCCGGTCGGACGACGACCCCAGGTGATATTTCACATCACCGGACCCTTCGACTTCCTCTGGCGTGGACGAGCCACCCTTGAACTCGTGGAAGATGGCCGTGTAGGGCTTGCCCATGACATTGGCCAGCACATTCAGCCGGCCGCGGTGCGCCATGCCCAGCACGATGTCGCTGACGCCCATATTGCCGCCACGCTTGATGATCTGCTCAAGCGCCGGCACGATTGATTCACCACCATCCAGGCCAAACCGCTTGGTACCGGTGTATTTCACATTGAGATAGGCTTCGAAGCCTTCCGCCTCGATGAGCTTGTTGAGAATGGCTTTCTTGCCTGGAACCGTAAACTCGATGGACTTGCCGGGACCTTCAATGCGCTCCTGCAACCATGCCTTGTGGCGCGGATCGGACATGTGCATGAACTCGACAGCCATGGTCGAGCAATAAGTCGCTTTCAGAATGTCGATGATCTGGTTGATGGTGGCATGTTCCAGACCCAGCACGTTGTCGATGAAGATATCGCGGTCGAGATCTTCGGGGCCAAAGCCATATGATGCCGGATCAAGCTCGGGATGTGGCTGTTTTTCACGCAGGTTCAACGGATCAAGGTCTGCAATCAGATGCCCGCGCATTCGGTAGGCGCGGATCATCATCAGGGCGCGTACGGAGTCCAGTGTCGCCTTTCGCAAGCCCTCCAGGTCGGGAGCTTCACCCGATTTGGCAGCTTTTCCGGCGAGTTTTCCGCCAACCGACTGCTCGACGGCAGTCCAGTCGCCATCCAGCACCGATACCATTTCGCCATTGAGTGGCTGCGGCCAGTCTGATCGGGCCCAGCTCGGGCCGTCCGCTTTTGCTGCAACGTCTGCCGGATCATCTCCAAGATTGGCGAAGAAGTCCTGCCAACCGGGATCTACCGAATTCGGATCGCGCTCGTAAGCAGCTTGAAGTTGTTCGATGAATTGGGCGTTGCCGCCGTAAAGGAATGACGTTTGCTCGAACACGTCGTTCGCGTCTGTCTTGGCCATGTTACCTACTCTGCCGGGTAAAACCTGCAGTGCGCCTTTATGAATTTGCCTTGACGTGAACTGAGAACAATCCACGCCAAGTCAACATAGCCCTTTTTGCTAGGCTTTCAACCGCTGAGCGAGTGTTTTGCCTAACGTGGCCGGTGAATCTGCAATTGCGATACCCGCGGTGCGCATTGCCTCGATCTTGTCTTCGGCACCGCCCTTGCCGCCGGAGATCACGGCACCGGCATGACCCATGGTGCGGCCGGGCGGCGCGGTGCGGCCGGCAATGAAGCCCGCAACCGGTTTTGCCCGGCCCTTCTTCGCCTCGTCGGCAATGAACTGGGCGGCATCTTCTTCCGCCGAACCGCCAATTTCGCCGATCATGATGATTGACTTGGTTTCGTCGTCGGCCAGGAACATCTCGAGCACGTCAATGAACTCCGTGCCCTTGACCGGATCGCCGCCAATGCCGACAGCCGTGGTTTGGCCGAGCCCTTCGTTTGTTGTCTGGAACACCGCTTCATAAGTCAGCGTGCCTGAACGTGACACCACGCCAACCGATCCCTTGGAGAAGATGTTGCCGGGCATGATGCCGATCTTGCACTCGTCAGGCGTCAGTATCCCGGGGCAATTCGGTCCGACAAGGCGCGAATTTGACTTTTCGAGCCGCGCCTTCACTTTCACCATGTCCATCACAGGCACACCTTCGGTAATGCACACGATGAGCGGTATTTCGGCATCGATCGCCTCGATGATGGCCGCTCCTGCCCCTGCCGGCGGCACGTACACAACCGATGCATCGGCACCGGTTGCCTGCTTGCCTTCTGCCACACTCGCGAAAACCGGCAGCGTCTCGCCACCCTGACCCGTCCATGTCTCACCACCCTTTTTCGGGTGGATACCGCCCACCATCTGCGTACCATGATAGGCCAGCGCCTGTTCGGTATGGAAGGTACCGGTCTTGCCGGTCAGGCCCTGTACGAGAACTTTGGTGGTCTTGTCGATAAGAATGGACATCACTTCACTTCTTTCTGTCGTTTGGCACTTCAAAGCAGAAGCACCGGGCACAAGGGTGATTAGGCCCTACTTTGCCTTTGCCAAAATCGTCACGTTCAACAAACCGGTTTCACCAGCCGCAGCTGCCTTGGAAATCAGGAACACCTTGTAGTTCTCATTTCCGCCGGCCCACGTCGTGGTTCGGAATTCACCGTCAGGCACATCCCTGCTGGCAGGCTCCTTGCCGGCCAGCTTCTGCATGCCTTCAGACACCTTTGCAGCATCACTGCCGCCATCAAGCACCAGCGTGCACGATGTTGCGGTGCCATCAGCAAACTCTGGGAATGTCTGCTTGAACTTGTCACTGACCGATGTACGCACCAGGCCAAGCCGGAAGAACTTCTTGCCGACCTGGACATCCCAGCCCCGCAGCACTTCGGGGTTCGGGTCGGGCGAAAACGGTTTCAGGTCGGATTTATCCAGTGCCTGCCAGGCCAGCCTGGTTGCCATGTCGCTGATGGCGCCGATCGACGGCACCTGCGAATAGCAGACCTTGTTGAACACGAACACCGGGTCGGCCTCGTCATCGACCGGGCCCTGTGTACGTGCACCTGACGCCATTGCCTGCATTGCAAGCACACCCACGGTTGCGGTCAGGGCAAACTTGCCAAACTTGAATGTCATGTCGGCGATCAACCCTTCACAGCCTTGACGATTTTCTGGGCGGCATCGTCCAGGTCATCGGCGGCAATGACGTTCAGCCCGCTCTGATTGATGATGTCCTTGCCCTTTTTGACATTGGTGCCTTCCAGGCGAACCACCAGCGGCACCTGCAGACCGACTTCCTTGACCGCGGTGACAACACCTTCGGCAATCACGTCGCAGCGCATGATGCCACCAAAAATATTGACCAGAATGCCCTTCACCTGCGGGTCGGAGGTGATGATCTTGAAGGCGGCCGTTACCTTTTCAGTGGTCGCCCCGCCGCCTACATCCAGGAAGTTGGCAGGCGATGCGCCATAGAGCTTGATGATATCCATGGTCGCCATGGCAAGGCCTGCGCCGTTCACCATGCAGCCGATATCTCCATCCAGCGCAATATAGGCAAGATCGTATTTCGACGCCTCGACTTCCTTGGCATCTTCCTCGGTCAGATCACGAAGCTCTGCCAGGTCGGGATGACGGAATTCAGCATTACCGTCGAACGACACCTTGGCATCGAGCACACGCAGGTGGCCGTCACCCAGCACCACCAGCGGGTTGACCTCGAGCAGGCTCATATCGGTTTCGGTGAACGCCTTGTACAGGGTTGGAAACAGTGTCTGGCCATCTTCGCGCGCGGCGCCGTCCAGCTTCAGACCGTCACACAGTTTTGCCACGTCTGCATCGGTGATGCCGGCAATCGGGTCAATGGCGACATTGATGATCTTCTCCGGTGTTTCTTCCGCAACGGCCTCGATGTCCATACCGCCCTCGGTCGACACCACGAAGGCAACCTGGCCAACTGTGCGGTCCACCAGAATCGACAGGTACAATTCGCGCGCAATGTCCGCACCGTCTTCGATATAGAGCCGGTTGACCTGCTTGCCGGCCGGGCCGGTCTGCTTGGTCACCAGTGTGTTGCCCAGCATTTCAGAGGCATTGCTGACGACATCCTCAACCGACTTGACCACCCGCACACCGCCGGCGGCATCAGCACCCAGTTCCTTGAAGCGGCCCTTGCCACGCCCGCCGGCATGGATTTGTGATTTGACCACCCAAACAGGCCCGGGAAGCGATTTGGCGGCGGCTTCTGCCTCTTCCGGCTTCATGATCGGCACACCGTCTGAGACCGAGACGCCAAATGATTTCAACAGTGCCTTGGCCTGATATTCATGAATGTTCATTATGTTTCAGTCCCGTTTGAGTGTCTTTTCGCAAGCTGGATTTACAATTGCGAGGTCCAGTGAACAACGAAAACGCAACGCCGCAAAGCCCTTTGGCATATCGTGTGCCAAAAGTCCCGGCGTTGCGCCAGGATGCCGTCAGGCCAGATCAGGTGCAATCTGCTTGGCTGCATCCATCAGGCCATGCACCGCGCTGATGGATTTCTTCAGTTCCGCCTTTTCTGCAGGGTCAAGCTTGATTTCCACGATCCGCTCGATGCCGCCGGCGCCGATCACCGTGGGAACACCGACATAGAGATCCGTCAGCCCGTACTGGCCGGTCAGGTGGGCAGCACACGGCAATACGCGCTTTTTGTCTTTCAGGAAGCTTTCCGCCATGGCGATTGCCGATGCAGCAGGCGCATAATAGGCAGAACCGGTTTTGAGCAGGCCGACGATTTCAGCGCCGCCGTCACGGGTGCGCTGGACAATGGCGTCGATCTGTTTCTGGGTCGACCATTTCATCTTGATCAGGTCCGGCACAGGGATGCCGGCAACGGTTGAATAGCGCACCAACGGCACCATGGTGTCGCCGTGGCCACCAAGCACAAAGGCGGTCACGTCTTCGACCGACACCTTGAATTCTTCAGCCAGGAAATACCGGAACCGGGCTGAGTCCAGCACACCGGCCATGCCGACCACCATGTTGGCCGGCAGTCCTGAGTATTTCTGCAGGGCCCACACCATGACGTCGAGCGGGTTGGTGATGCAGATCACAAATGCCTTCGGTGCATATTTCTTGATGCCTGCACCAACCTGGCTCATCACTTTCAGGTTGATTTCCAGCAGGTCGTCGCGGCTCATGCCGGGCTTGCGCGGCACACCTGCGGTGACAATCACCACGTCGGCACCCTTGATGCCTTCGTACTTGTTGACACCGGTCATGTGCGCGTCGAAACCATCAACCGGTGAGCTTTCTGCCAGGTCGAGCGCCTTGCCCTGCGGCATGCCTTCGACAATATCGAAAATCACGACATCGCCGAGTTCCTTGAGGCCGGCCATGTGGGCCAGCGTCCCGCCGATCATGCCACCGCCGATGAGAGCAATTTTGTTACGCGCCATTTTGCGTTCCCCTGTGTGTTATGCGAATAGGCACCCGCTTTAAGTTGCGCCGGTCCGTGGACCGCAGTGCGAAGAGGCCATTTCGCTAGTGCGAAAGATCGCAGTTTACTAAACCCTACTCGGGCTGACCGCAAGTAACTAGAGCACCGCATTTGGTCTATGACGGGCGGATTGGCGGATAATTGACAGATCGGTCGCGCGTCAGGCCTGTTGCCACCACTGTGCGGACTGCATTTCCGTCAGCCTCGACACGGTGCGGGCAAACTCGATCGGGGTATCGGCATACCGGTATATGCCCTGCGGCGGCGTGTCGGCGCTGATCACCACCCGGACATGGGCGTCGTACAGCGTATCGATCAGATTGATGAAGCGCCGCGCTGCATTGCCCTGTGCTTCGCCCAGTTCACGCACGCCTTCTATGAACACAACCTTGTAGGCGTCCGCAATTGCCAGGTAGTCGGCTGAACCCAAAGGCTTGTCGCACAGGTCGGAAAACGTGAACCAGGCCGCGCCCCTGGCGGTCTGCGGTACCGGGAGTACCCGCCCCTGCACTTCCAGTTCTCCCGGCGCGCCGTCGTCATGGCCGGTGACCTTGCGCCACAACAGTTTCAGACGGGCCAGTGAACCGGGCCCCAGCGGGCAGAAATAGACCTCTTCGCCGGACAGCTTGTCCAGCCTGTAGTCTGACGGTCCATCCAGCTGAATGACCTCGAACCTGGACTTGATGAACTCGATAAACGGCTCGAACAGGTTACGGTTCAGACCGTCACGGTAAAGCTCGTCCGGCGGGATGTTGGACGTGGAGATGATAACGCATCCGGCTTTGTGCAGGGCTTCGAACAACCGGCCCAGGATCATGGCGTCCGTGATGTCCTTGACCTGAAACTCATCCAGGCACAGCACATTCGCGTCGCCCGCAATGGCGCGTGCAACCGAGGCAATAGGGTCTGCATCAGCATCGATCAGCCCCTTGTCCTGATCCTTGCGATAGGCGTGAATGTCACGATGAACTTCCTGCATGAAGGCGTGAAAATGAACACGGCGCTTGGTCTTTGGCGTAATTGCGTCATGGAACAAATCCATGACCAGGGTCTTTCCCCGTCCCACATCACCCCAGATATAGACACTGTGCGGCATAACATCGGATGACTTGCGCTTGAACAGCCAGGCCAGCCCGTTCGCCGGTGCCGGCGGACCATAGCCATCCAGTTGCAGGGCAAGCACATCCAGCCGCTTGAGCACATCAAGCTGGCCGGCATCTGTTTCCAGCCTGCCGTCTGCAATCAGGTTTCTGTAACGGGTAGATGGTCGCCTGGGCATTTGTGAACCGCGATGGATGATACCCGAGGCAGTTCCTCCGGTACTAAGAAAGCGCACCACTGGTAACGTGCACACCGCCGGTGTTCAACCCTGCATCGAAAAAATCATCCAAGACTTGGCCAGTATGTAACCGCCGCTGTACCATGCAGCATTACCAGTGACAGGTATGCCGCGCACATGACGGATGCCCGGTATGGTTTCATCAGCGCAATATCATCCCTTGCAGGACCCAGCCGGGTGCTCTGGAAAAACGCCACCACCGCAATGGCGACCAGCACCGGATTGTGCAGAACCACACCGCCGATTGCAACGATCCCGGCCACCGCGAACATGGCGGTGCGCACGTGCCTGGGCAGAAAAGACTGCATCACCGCGCGCAACACGCGCCCACCGTCAAGTGGAAATACCGGCAACAGGTTCAACAGGTTGAGCCCTCCGGCGATGGCAGCCATCACATAGGCCATTTGCACAATGCCGGGCGAGTTGACCTGCCACACACTGACGATGACGGCCGGGATCAGCGCAACGACCGACAGGCCTGCGCCCATGATTGCGCAGAATGCATCGTCTCCCAGCCTGAGGTGGGGCACACGCGACACCGCAACGCCGCCCAGAAACGGAATGAAGATAATCTTGCCCCATGGCTGGCCGATCATGCGGAATGACAGCAGGTGTCCGAATTCGTGCAGCACCAAAAGCCCTACGAAGATGGCCCCGATCTCCCAGCCCAGCAGCAGCGAAAATGCAGCCGCTGTGGCCAGCAGGGAGGCACCGGAAATCACCGCAGACGTCCAGCCGTTGGAACCCTTGGGATTGGAATTGCCGGTTTCAGTCCAGCTCTTCAGCCGGGCAAGCATCGAGGCGGCATCCATGTGCGCCAGGGCAAATCCGGTTATCGAGCGCGGGCCCCAGACTTCCCGGAATGTCACCCTGGTGCCGTTTTCCTGCGGATCGAGATCAATGGTGCGTTCCAGCAGGCGGTCATTTTTCGGTATGCCGTCGATACCCGTGCGTCGCACCGTTATCGACTTGCCGATTTCACGCTCGGTTATTTCAAACTGGAGATCCCAGGCGACCTTGCTGCCGTCATCACGCTTGAGGGAATAGAATATCCGGACATGGCCATCATCATCTGTCTCGACATGTTCAAAATGCTGCTGCCATGAAAAGTCACCGGACTGATGGTCGACGGAAGGCCAAATCTCGTCTGCGGGCCGGTTTATCAGGACGCTGCGGTGCAGTCTGACCGGCCGCCGCCAATTGAAAACAAGCAGCATTGATAATGCCGCTGCAACAGCAACAAGAATAAATACCCAATTCGCCATGTTGTGTCCGTCCCCACACCCGGTAAGTCAAACCGGCAGACTCGCACAATTGATGTTAACGAGACGTCACGAATTTCGCTGCAACGCTCCACAACTTGCCGTTCCAGCGGTGGCAGACTGCGATCATGATAAACAAAGCCTTAAACGAAACAGCCGTGAACTGCTGTTCACGGCTGGATCGGTAGGTTTGCAATCGGAAGGTCGAGCGCTAATTCATGGTTGGTATGGAAAACTCCGCCCCGTCCTTGATCCCCGACGGCCAGCGCGAAGTGACCGTCTTGGTGCGGGTATAAAACCGCACTGAATCCGGACCGTGCTGGTTCAAGTCACCGAAGGAAGATTTTTTCCAGCCGCCGAACGTGTAATAGGCAAGCGGGACCGGGATCGGCACATTGACGCCGACCATGCCGATATTGATGCGGTCGGCAAAGTCACGCGCAGCATCGCCGTCGCGGGTATAGATCGCGACGCCATTGCCGTATTCATGGCTCATCGGCAGGTCGAGTGCTTCTTCGTAATTCTTGGCACGCACCACCGACAGCACGGGACCAAAAATCTCTTCCTTATAGATGCGCATGTCCTTGGTCACATTGTCGAACAGGCAACCGCCCATGAAGTAGCCGTTTTCATAGCCCTGCATCTTGAAGTCACGACCATCCACGGCAAGCGTCGCACCTTCGCCGATGCCGACCTCGACATAGTCGCGAATGCGGTCCAGCGCCTGCCCGGTTACCACGGGGCCGTAATCGGCTTCCCGGTCTGTTGACGGGCCAATGCGCAGGTTCTCCACCCGCGGCATCAGCTTGCTGACCAACCTGTTTGCGGTGTCTTCGCCCACCGGAACGGCAACGGAAATGGCCATGCAGCGTTCACCTGCCGACCCGTAACCGGCCCCGATCAGCGCATCTACCGCCTGATCCATGTCCGCATCGGGCATGATGATCATGTGGTTTTTGGCCCCGCCGAAGCACTGCACCCGCTTTCCGGCCGCACAGCCGCGCGAATAGACATATTCTGCAATCGCCGTTGACCCGACAAACCCGACGGCCTGGATGTCCTCATCGTCAAGAATGGCATCCACCGATGCCTTGTCGCCATTGACCACGTTCAGAATCCCGGCGGGAAGTCCTGCTTCCATCATCAGTTCCGCCAGCCGCATAGGTACGGATGGATCACGCTCGGACGGTTTCAGGATGAAGGCGTTGCCGCATGCAATGGCCGGCGCGAACTTCCACATCGGGATCATCGCCGGGAAATTGAACGGGGTGATACCGGCTGTCACGCCAAGCGCCTGGCGCATGGAATAGATGTCGATGCCGGGGCCTGCATTCTGGGTGTACTCGCCCTTCAGCAAGTGCGGAATGCCGGTGGCAAATTCACAAACCTCGATGCCGCGCTGAATATCTCCGTGGCTGTCGGGTATGGTCTTGCCATGTTCGGAAGACAGCATCTGGGCAAGCTCTTCCTTTTCGGCATTCACCAGCTCGACAAACTTTGCCATGACGCGAGCACGCCGCTGCGGGTTGGTTGCCGCCCATGCCGGCTGTGCAGCCTTGGCATCGGCAACAGCCGCTTTCAGTTCAGCCTCACTGGCCAGGGCAACCTTTGCCTGAACTTCACCCGTGTTCGGATCGAAAACATCGGCAAACCGTTCCGATGTTCCTGCAACCAGCTTTCCGCCGATGAAGTGTCCGATTTCCTTGACCATACTCTACCCTTACCCATCCGCTATCGGCGGACAGCTCCCTTGAATTTGTTGTTCCAATCTGCGCGAAACCTAATCAGCCTGTCGAGCTTAGGCAAGCGTCAGTTTGCCTGTCGTTGCGGCAGAACAACCAAGGCAGGTTTGTTATCACTTTTTGTTGCAATGCAACATTTCCGTCTTCAACATGCTGCAATGCAACACTACATTGTCTGGCAGTAGACTTTTCTTTCAAACGGGGGGCTGAAAAGGATAATGCCATGACAATGCAGTCCACTGCGCTGGAGACGGCAACTGCCATTACAATCCGCAGGCTTTGGAGCAGCGAGCAGGATTTGTTCAGAAGCCACTTCGACCGGCTTGATCCAGCCTCGCGCGCGCTGCGCTTCGGCGCTCCTGTCCACGACAGCTTTCTTGATGTCTATGCACGCTCGGCATTCTCGAACGGCAACATGGTGTTTGGCGCGTTTCTGGATGGCGAACTGCTGGGTGTCGGCGAGATAAAACTGCTGGCAAACAGCGCATCGGTACGAGCAGAAGCGGCGTTTTCCGTTGTGCCGGAATGGCAGGACAAGGGCGTTGGCGATGCCCTGTTTGCCCGCATTGTGGCAGCGCTGCAGAACCGCGGCGTCCGCTCGGTCATGTTGTGGTGCAGATCATCGAACCACCGCATGCGCCACCTGGCTGACAAGCACAATGCCGAGCTGAACTTCGCGGACGGCGATGAAGCCTGCGGCGAGGTTCGCCTGCCCTGGCCGATGCCGTCCTCGATCATCGAGGAAGTCTATGGCGAGGCGATCTGCTACTCGAATTCCCTGTGGCAGAAAACCTGGCTCAAGTCCGGCTCGGCCTGAGGCACACATACGAAAATATGATACCAGTTCAAAGGCTCAGAACCTGTCAGTCCAAGGCAAGCGAAGGTCAGTTATGCGGGCAAAGCTGCTGTTGGTGTCAAAGTAACTCCCAAGAGGAACCAGGGTAACTACGGACGCCATTGTGGGCAAAAAAGCAAATTGGCGGACAAAAGCGTCGCAGGTGATCACTATCGCTACGCATTTGACGGCGACCAGACCCGCTCACGCCTTGAAGCTTACTGAGTTTTTAAGGAGCCAAAAATGCGTGGTCGTTGTTTGTGCGGAGCCATCAAATTCGAAATCGATACCCCTGTCCAAACTTGCGTGAACTGCCATTGCGAAAGTTGCCGGCGGCAGTGTTCTGCACCAATGACAACCTATGTCGGCGTGCTAGATACTCAATGGCGATGGACCAGCGAAGCACCCAAAGTCTACAAATCATCGCCAGGAGTCGAAAGGACTTTCTGCGCAAACTGCGGCACACCTATTTCGTTTCGATCGGAAAGAATGTCGGGTATCATGCATTTGTATGTTGCAGCATTGGAAGAACCAGAAAAGATTGTGCCAACGCTCCACGTTGCCCATGAGGAAAAGCTTCCTTGGTTGAAACTTGCTGACGGTTTGCCGACACGTATCGGGCCAGATTACACCAAGGATTAGCCATAGACAGAACTGCTGCTTTCACACCCCATTTGTGCCAAATCCGAATACACTTTGGGCTCGAAGCTGCTCAACAGCATTTTCGCCCCGTCCACGGATACTAACCTTAAATCGCCATCCCCGGCACCCAGGCATAGCCGTCATCATCAAGGATCACCGCCTCGCGCAGACCGTGCGGCTTGTCCAGCGCACCTGCCAGAACCGTCCAGCCGCCGGCACGGGCGGCAGCCTCGGCCTTGTCCGGATCGACCCCATAGGCGCGCAGTTCCGCTCCGGCGCCGCGGCCTTCAGCCTTTGTGGCAACGCCATAAAGCACATTGGTCTTGTAGGTATGATCGGCATGCACCATCCAGACCGACCCGCTCAGGGAGAACACCGAAAAATCGTCACTGTGATGCAGGACCTTCGCCCCCAGCACGGCAACGGCAAAATCGCGATGTTTTGAGGTATTGCTGACCAACAGGTTGAAGCCGATGCCGGGTCCGAGCGAGTGCCCGAACGCTACGGCATCCATGAAGGGTTCCGCTGGCTTGCTGTCCTTCGTCATTATCCGAGGAAATCACAAATTGCAGGCGAATGCGAATTAACCGGCAGCACTGACCCGGCCGCCGGCTTCGGTGCCGTCATAGCGGACCTCGCAAGGGCCAATCTGGTCCGGTGATGCAATACCGTTTTTGCGCAACGAGAGCAGGAACAGCACCGCAGCATTGGCAACAATGTCAGACAGGTCTGCCGAGGCTATTTCGCTTTCAAAGGCGCGTGACAAACGCCCCGCCGCGCGGCGGCAATAATCTGCTGCATCCCCATCGGAAATCGTCTTGCAGGCTTCCCATTCGCGGTTCAACTGATCGCGCGGCACTTCGGCCAGCAGGCAATCTTCGATCAAAAGCGGCATGTTGCCCCGTCCGACAATGCTGGAATAGGGGCTTTTTTCACACTGCGCAGACGGATAAGCGACCGTTACCGGCGGTGTCGAATTGGCTGTATCAACTGATAAAGCGGTGTTTGGCATAGGTTTCATGTCCTTGACTGACTGACTGCATCAATCCCGAGTCCCGTTGAACTCCTGTCCGTTAAAATTGCAGCAACCAGATTGACATACAGTTAACCATGACCGTTTTCGTTATTTCGGCAGATGTTGGTCTGCCCTGGCCAGCTCACGCAAAAGGCCCAGCGGCAAACGGCATTCAAAGCTGCCGGCAGCATAAGGCGCCAGTTCATAAGGTGAAAAATGGACCCTGGCACCATCTGTATTGAAGGTCCATGACGAAAGGTTACCCACAGCCGTCAGGATCGCCTTTCCATACTCGGGGAAAAACATCTGCTTGAGCTGGGCCTTGTCTAACGCCTCGTCTGTGTCACGGCCGTACAGCCCGTTTTCACAGGCGTCAGCCAGCTCGGTTTTGACCTCCGGTAAAAACAGCTTGTCATAGGTAAGTTCGCCTGCTTGAGGGCTGACATTGATGGCGGAAAAGGCCGAGTTGCCGTGTGCGCCACCGTCATAGCGCCAGGTCTGCACCAGTGCCGACACCAGATGTGGCGCCGCATATTCCAGCGTGATCGACTGGTTGTAGCTGAGCTGTCCGGCAGTCTCGAAGTCGATCTTCTCGGTAAATGGTGCCTGTTTGACCAGATCATCCACTTGGCTGTTGAATGACATCTGCCCGGTCCCGACCGGATCGGCAAAGCGTACACCGGCAATCTCAACCTCATAGGCCGTCTTCGATCCAGCCTGCACACTGGCGAACGGCACCATGGCGGCCCCGCTTCCCGGCCCGGTCTTCGGTGTCGCGGCAATGATCAGTGTCCGCTGCGTGGTTTGCTGCAGCAGGCAGTCAATTCGCTCAGCATCACTGCCGTATCCGCAGCGCCCATCGCGGGTCTTCAGCCAGGCCCGCTGGTTTTGCCGAAGCATCTTGAACTCCGCCTCACCGAGCAAGTCGCGCGCCATGCGCCACGCCTGCCCCAGATCATCATCCGCCTGTTTGAGCTTGGCGTCGGAACAGATCAGCTTCTCGGTTTCGCTGCTTGCCCTGGCACAATCAAACGCCTGTGTCGGCGAGGATATCGATATAAACAGGACAATAATCAAAATCGACAGGCATCGCATTCCAGCACGCTCCAGCTAATCAGTGAAGCCACCAGTCTATTGCAGTTTCCGCATTCGCGAAACGTCTACACCCGGCGCTCGATCATCATCTTCTTGATCTCCGCAATCGCCTTTGCCGGGTTCAACCCCTTCGGACAGGCCTTGGAGCAATTCATGATGGTGTGGCACCGGTACAGCCGGAACGGGTCTTCCAGATTGTCAAGCCGCTCACCGGTTGCTTCGTCACGTGAATCAATCAGCCAGCGATAGGCCTGCAGCAGGATGGCCGGGCCGAGATAGCGGTCGCCGTTC
>CALHUA010000148.1 GCA_938039915.1 uncultured Anderseniella sp. | reverse complement strand
CCGCGCCTTCATAATTGACCCGCATTGACTTGATTGAATCTTCCGCCTGGAAACTCTCAATATCGCGGATAATCCAGATACCCGCCGCCATGACGACAAGGTCCGGAGATCCTATGTCCGCCTCGATGGACTTTGCGGTTTTCCGGCAGGCAGCAAGATCGGTCACATCAAGCGGGTAGCTGCGGATATTGGGGTTTTCAGCGGCAAGTGCTGCAAGCTCATCGCCTGAGCGGGCCGATACCGCAACGGTTGCACCCAAACCGGCGAGATCAAGCGCAAGCCGGCGGCCAATACCGGAACTCGCGCCGGTAATCCAGACGGTTTTCCAGGGGATTGCCTGTTGTTCCATGCCGGCGGGTCGTCAGATACCGACGATCGGCTGCAGCAACCGGGGCACCAGGCCCTTGAACCGCGCAGGCGCTTCGGTGGCAATCAGGCAGATACAGTCTTCGCCATCCTCGATCACCGGCTGATGTTCAATATGTTCATCCAGATCAGCCACATCACCAGGGGCAAAGCGTCCGATCACGTCGCGATATGCCCCGCGCAGGATCAACGTCATCTCCTGTCCAGCGTGACCGTGATCAGGCAGTTTATGACCAGGACGCACCTTCAGCATGTACAGGCTGGAGCCATCGTCATTCTTCTCGATTACATGAATGCCGACACCGGGCCCTGCCGTCTTCCAGCGCACGTCATCAAGCCTGCAGTCGAGCAAACGCGAAACCGGCAGCGGCAGAGACGGATCGGGATCATCAGACGCATCACTGCGGGTTTTCGGCTGCACCCAGTCACTGCCGTCAATACGTTCGAAAACCGACGAAAGCGCATCCGGCTTCATCTGCTGTACCTCACAGGTCTCCAGCAGAACGGCACCTACGGCCTCGGCCCTGCGGACCTTGGCACGGCAATGATCGCACATGGCAACATGACTGGCTGCGACCACGGACAGGCAGTTGGACAGGCTACCGCCTGCATAAGCCACCACCGTTGCATCGTCCAGATGGAACGCTGTTTTCATCTCAAGTCCTCCAGAACTGAGCCCATCTTGCGATAGGCCAGTCGCATTCTAGATTTGACGGTGCCCAGGGGCACGTCGAGTTTTTCCGCTATCTCCGATTGTGTCATGTCGTCCATGAACGCCATCACAATCACTGCCCGCTGATCATCCGGCAACACATCGAGCGCCTCGGTCACCGCCAGGTCCTGTTGCTTTCCTATTACGACGTCATCGCTGGCCGGATCATCGCTGGCTTCCTCATACTCGTCGATATCGGTAAAATAGCGCGATCCTTCACGGCGTAACCGGTCGATACGCAGATTGCGGGCGATCGTGTAAATCCATGTTGTAACCGACCCCTTGCCCGGGGAAAACATCCCTGCCTTGTTCCACACCGCAATCATCGCGTCCTGGACCAGGTCTTCAGCCAGTTCGGCATTGGCGCCCTTACGCATCATGAACCCCTTCAATCGAGGTCCGAAATGCTCGAACAATTGCGCAAATGCGTGGCGGTCGCGCCGTTCAGCCACGTCATTCAGAAGCTGAGCAAACAACTCAGCCTGCGGGTTTTTGCCGGTTTGCCGGCGGATTCCATCTGTCACAGCGGGGGCAATCACTATCAATTCGATCTCAGGCTCGGTTGCGGTCCTTTCCTGTACGCTGAACGCACAGTTGCGGATCAACCGAGCCGACCGGTTATTTCCAGGACGAATTCTAACGGTTTCATGAGTGCAGCAACAGTCGGAAATTTGTTAAATTCTGCTTATTCGGGTGGCCAAAAAAAGCCGAACCTTCGCCGGTCCGGCTTTTTCATCCTAACGCTCAGGCAGGCATCATCTGGGTGACAGGATCATGATCATCTGACGGCCTTCCATCTTCGGCTCGTATTCCACCTTGGCGAACTCGTCAGTGTCGGACTTGACCTTCTGCAACAGGTCGAAACCAAGCTCCGTATGGGCCATTTCACGACCCCGGAACCGCATGGTCACCTTGACCTTGTCGCCATCATCAAAGAACCGCTTCATGGCGCGCATCTTCACGTCGTAGTCATGCGTGTCGATACCGGGCCGCAGCTTGATTTCCTTGACCTCAATAACCTTCTGTTTCTTTTTGGCTTCGTTGGCCTTCTTCTGGGCCTGATACTTGTATTTGCCGTAATCCAGCACCTTGCACACAGGCGTGTCGGCGTTCGGAGATACTTCAACGAGATCCATCCCGGCTTCCGCCGCGAGATCAAGCGCGTCTTCAATTTTCATGACACCGCGCTTTTCACCTTCTGCGTCAATCAAAAGTACATTGGCATTGGTGATCGCTTCGTTGATACGTGGTCCGTCGTCCTTGGGCGGCATTTGCCCGTTCATCGGTCTGCGAATGGTATAATCTCCTTAAAAGTTTGCGGTTGAACTGTTTCAAATACCGCAAGAGGGTTCAAATTGCGTAAAAAAGCACCTAAAGGCCTTTTACCAGATTTTGCAAGCAATGTTGAGAAGATACTGATTTCCATGTCCTGTTCCCCCCAAAAGCCCGCTCAATTCCTCGAAACAGGCACTGATACTGCCATCGCATGGCTGAACGACGGCGCTGACCCGGCTCCAACAGGCCGGTGCGGCACATTCTGGCTGGGCGGTTTCAAATCCGACATGCGCGGCTCAAAGGCGGAAGTACTGGCAGACCATGCCCACACGGCCAGGCGCTCGTTCGTCAGGTTCGACTATTCCGGCCATGGCGAAAGTGGTGGCGAGTTTGTGGACGGTACAATTTCGAGCTGGCTGGATCAGGCACAAGCCGTGTTTACCCACTGTGCACCTGGCCGCCGGGTGCTGATCGGCTCCAGCATGGGCGGATGGATTGCGTTGCTGCTGGCGAAGCGGCTGATTGGAGCCGGGCAGGCCGACCGGCTCGGCGGGCTGATCCTGATCGCGCCGGCTGCCGACATGACCAAGGACCTGATGTGGGACAAGTACGGCGACGAGTTTCGTGACGAGGTCATGCGGCTCGGCAAATATGAACGACCGTCTGAGTATTCCGACGAGCCCTATGTGATCACCAGGGCGCTGATCGAGGACGGGGTGCAACACCTGCTGCTGGACCATGGTTTGCAGATGCCCTGCCCGGTTCGTATTCTGCAGGGCGAGGATGATCCGGACGTGCCGTGGCAGCACGCCCTGAAGACTTATCACGCCCTGGACGGTGATGACGTGATGCTGCAACTGGTCAAGCACGGCGATCACCGGCTGTCGAGTGACCTCAACCTGGCCGTGCTGACGGAGACCGCAGAGGCCCTTTGCGCCCAGGCAGACCGGAGCGCTTAAAGCAGTGCTTTCAGGCCCTGGCGATAGGTCGGGAACACGAACCTGTAACCCAGTTCCGATTTGACCTTGTCGTTCGACACGCGTTTGGACTCCGCATAAAAGCTTTTTGCCATGTCCGACAGCTCTGCATCTTCAAAGGCGACTTCCGGTGGCGGTTCAACACCCAGCAGGTCAGCCGCGTAGGCTACAACGTCCTGCGGCGGTGCCGCCTCATCATCACACACATTATAGGCACTGCCGGGATCAGGCCGCTGCATGGATGCATGAAGGATACCGGCAATGTCGGTGACATGGATGCGGCTGAACACCTGGCCCGGTTTGACGATGCGGCGCGCCTTGCCGGACTTCAGCGACTGGAGCTGGTTGCGCCCCGGGCCATAAATACCTGCCAGGCGGAACAGATGCACAGCCAGACCGGTGTCGCGCCAAAGCTCCAGCCAGCCGGTTTCCGCCGTCAGCCTGGCGTGGCCACGCGAAGTGCTGGGCGTCAACGGCGATGTCTCATCAACCCATCCGCCCTGACGATCACCATAGACACCGGTGGTCGACAGATAGGCCAGCCATCTGATGCGTGCGGCGCGCTCAGCAAGATGAGCCCGGTGACATTTCAGAACCGGATCACCTGCCTTGCCGGGCGGCACCGACACGACAATATGGGTCACGCCGTCCAGCAATGACGGGTCCAGCGGCGTGTCATCATTGAACTGCACAGCATCGAACCCAAGCTGCCTGATCTTGTCACAGCCTTCAACGGATCTGCTGGTGCCGGTAATGACCCACTGGTCACGCGGCAGGGCCTGCGCCAGGGCGCGGGCTGAAAACCCGAAACCAAAACACAAAAGATGATCAGGTTTTGCAGACATCCCATTCCCTTCTCACGTCTTCATCTGGCTCATTGTCACGGCAGGCCGTGGCCAGTCGTGCAAACTCTTCTTGCGGCAGCAGCCTCGACAGGGCCCATACGGCCATGGCCCTGACTTCCGCGCTCGCGTCATCCAGCACTTTCCTCACACAAGGTATCAGGTTCTTATCACCGGAATTACCAACCGCAATCATGACATTGCGCACAAAACGATCGCGCCCGATACG
Source organism: uncultured Anderseniella sp. (assembly GCA_938039915.1). Taxonomy (GTDB): domain Bacteria; phylum Pseudomonadota; class Alphaproteobacteria; order Rhizobiales; family Aestuariivirgaceae; genus Anderseniella. Next base: position 20,974 of record CALHUA010000148.1, on the reverse strand, counting down.
CTTGACCGGAGACCCGGAAAACAGCGCCCTGAACCCCTTGTCGTCCAGTGCGGCCAGGTCGGCAAGCTGCGGCGAGACAAGGTCAGCCCGCGCTGCCAGCTTTGCCTCGCGCGCGGCACCGGCAAACTTGTTCCACGGGCACACGGCTAGGCAATCGTCGCACCCATAGATACGGTTGCCCATGGCCTGGCGAAACTCAACATCGATATGGCCCTTGTGCTCGATGGTGAGATAGGAAATGCAGCGCCGTGCATCCAGCCGGTAGGGCACCGGAAATGCCCTGGTCGGACAGATATCGAGGCATGACGTGCACGACCCGCAATGATCTGCTTCGGCTTCATCGAGCGTCAGGTCTGCCGCAGACAGGATGGCGCCGAGAAAGATCCATGACCCGTGTTCACGCGACACAAGATTCGTATGCTTGCCCTGCCATCCGAGCCCGGCACGCTGGGCCAGCGGCTTTTCCATCAAAGGCGCGGTGTCGACAAACACCTTCACCTCCTGCGCTGTCTGTGCGGCCAGCCATCCGGCAAGTGTCTTCAGCCTGCCCTTGATGACATCATGATAGTCACGGCCCAGCGCATAGGTTGAAATCACACCCGTTGAGCGATCTTCAAGACGCGCCATGACATCCATTTCGGGCGTGTAGGACATGGCCAGCATGATGCAGCTTCTGGCGCCTGCCCACATGGCATCGGGAGAGCTGCGCCTGGCAAGTGTGGTTTCAAGCCAGTCCATGCTGGCGTGATGACCGTCATTGACGGCTTCACGGAGCCTTTCGCCTGTTTTAACGGGCAGAGCGGCGCCGGTAATGCGCAATTCGCAGAACCCGAGGTCAGCGGCACGCTGCCTCAATCGTGTTTCTATGGGCTCAGCCATCCAGCGAGCTTATCAGAAGTCGAGCTCGGAGTACTGCGAAGACGGCGGCATGCCGCGCACCTGATCTGCCAGCAGCGACCGGAATGACGGCCTGGACTTGATGCGCTGATACCAGGCCTTGGCATCCGGCACATCATCCCATGCGATATCACCCAGATAATCGGCCACCGACAAATGCGATGCCGCAGCCAGGTCTGCCACGGTCAGGTCGTCGCCGACCAGCAGGTTGCGAGCCTGGGCCAGTGCGTTGATATAGGCCAGATGGGTGCGCAGCGCCTCCAGCGCCGAGCGCACCCGGTTCATTTTCGGCGCGCCGCCGCCCTGCGATGCGGAAACGAACCGGCGCACCACCTTTTCCATAAGCAAAGGCGATGTGACCTCGTGATGAAACTTGCCGTCAAACCAGGCCACCAGCCTGCGCACTTCGGCGCGCACCACCGGGCTGGTTCCCCACAGGGAACCGGTTTCCAGCGGCCATTGCTCGTCCAGATACCCGCCAACGGCTTCAACGCCGGCGCACACCGTCCCGTCCTGATCGATCAGGACCGGCAAGGTGCCGGACGGATTCATGTCAAGAAAAGCTTCGCGCATCTCCCAGGGACGCTCTTCGTTGAGTTCAGCCGCCAGTCCCATTTCGGCGAGCGATAACCTGACACGCCGCGAAAAGGGATCGAGAGAAAAATGCAAAAGACGCACCATAGCGCGGTCACCAAAAAGTCTGATATGAGAGCCAAAAGCCGAACCGGTTACGATCGATTCGCACCGTAGAATTATTATCTTACTAAAGCTAAGTTGTGGCCAGTGCTAGCGCAACGTCAACAGGGATCACTGCATGTTTCTGGAACAGATCATCGTACTGGCCATCATTCAGGGCATTACCGAGTTTCTACCAATTTCGTCTTCAGGCCATCTGATACTGGTTCCGGCACTGACCGGGTGGAAGGATCAGGGCCTTATTGTCGATGTAATGGTTCACATGGGTTCATTTCTGGCCGTGATCACCTATTTCTGGCGGGATGTGCTGGCCCTGACCGTGGGCGGGCTGAATCTGCTGCGCGGTCGCATGACCGACAATGGCCGTCTCGGTCTCCTGATTGTCGTTGCTACCATTCCGGCGGTGGCATTTGGCCTGTTCGTCAAGAAAACCGGCATGATAGATGCGGTGCGCGGGCCGGAAATCGTTGCATGGAACGCCATTATCTTCGGTATTTTGATGTATATCGCGGACCGGCTCGGCAAACATATCAAGGTTATGGAGAATATGACCTTCATGCCGGCCCTGATCATCGGACTGGCGCAGGCCGTTGCCATCATTCCCGGCACCAGCCGTTCCGGCATAACCATGACCGCGGCCCGGATGTTAGGCTTTCAGCGGTCTGAAGCGGCCCGGTTTTCGTTCCTCGTCGGTATTCCGGCCATTGCCGGTGCCGGCGTGCTGGTCCTGGGTGAAGCCATATCGGACGGAGCCACCATTTCCGGTGATGCCATTATCACCGGTATTCTGACATTCTTCACCGCGCTCGGCGCCATCTGGTTTCTGATGGCGATCGTCAGGCGCTATTCGCTGACCATATTCGTCGTCTACCGGCTGCTGCTGGGTGCAGGCCTTTTGTACCTCGTTCATATCGGGTTCTTTGCGGCTACGGGTAGTTAGATCACTCAATTGCGGCTGACACCGGGCCGGTGATTTCCCGCACCAGCTTGGCCCGGATGGCGGTGCGAAAGTCGTCAAAGTTTTTCGCTGTCATCATGAACGATCCGGGCCCGCCGATGACATGATTGGCGTAGTGTTCGCGAAGATCGATATTTGCCAGCTCACCAAGATCAATGTCCTTGTTATGGATCACCAGACCGTTGATCGTGACGCCCCTTGCATTGGCGGCATTTCGGGCCGCCTCGGACCTGCGCGCATCGCTCGACCCGTCACCTGAAATATCAATGACACGACGTGCACCAAGATAGTTGTTTGTCTCGATGGAATTGACCGAAAACCCGATGGCACCGGCAATATCGGTCAGGCCCCTGATGGACCTGGATGATGCGGAAATTTTCGCTGACAATTGTGCAGCAGTGCGGCCATCGCGCACCACGTGCCAGTCAACCACCGTCGCCTGCCGGGCTTCTCCGGCCCAGTGTACGAGGGTTACGGCGACCCCCCGGGTGCCGGCAAAGCGAATGGCGGCAACCACATCCACGTGCAGAAAGGCTTCCGCCAGACCTTGTGACTGCAGGGCAAATTCGCGCTGGTCCACGCTGGTGGACGTGTCCACAGCGAGAACCAGTTCAAGATCAACCGGTTGCAGGGCTTGCGCGCCTGTGCTCGATGACAGCAATACCGACCCCAGCAGGAAACTTGCAAGGCGTCCGGCAGGCATCAGATGACCGGAGCGGAGAACTGACCTGCCTTGCGGTAGCGATACAGATATCCCGGGACAATGGTCTCAACCGGTTCCGGCTTGATACCAAGTCCTTCCAGCGTTCGGCCTTCAGCAATGGCAGCCTCTGATACGACATTGTCCGACTTCAGCAGTGTCACCTGATCGGCCGTCAGTACCGGATTGGGCAGCAGGCCCAAAACGGTGCCCATGATGCCGGCAAGGGCAAACGGCACCGGTACCAGCAGACGTTTGCGACCGGTTACTTCAATGACATACTCCAGCAGCTCCCTGAAGCTGCGTTGCGCCGGGCCGCCGAATTCCCAGGTTTTTCCGTTGCCATTACCGTTTGCAACCAGGTTCGCGATGGCCTCGGCAACATCGCCGACAAACACCGGCTGGAACCGTGTCTCGCCGCCGCCAATCAACGGCAGGACCGGGGAAAACCGCGCCATGGCGGCGAACTGGTTGAAGAAATTGTCCTCCGGGCCGAATACTATTGACGGCCTGATGATTGTTGCACCGGGAAACTCCTCGCGCGCCGCCGCCTCGCCTTCAGCCTTGGTGCGGGCATATTCGGATGCCGAGTTCCCGTCTGCACCGATTGCCGACATTTGAATGAATTGTGCCGCACCGGCGCTCTTTGCCGCGCGCGCCGCGACCCGGGCACCATGCGCATGCAGGGCTGAAAACGACTGGCCACCCGACGAGAACAACACGCCAACCAGATTGATCACCACATCAGCCCCGGCACACGCTGCCTCGATCGATTCAGGATAGCGCAGATTTGCCTGCACCGGCATGATCTGGCCCGGGGTGCCAAGCGGCTGCACATGCCCGGCAAGATCAGGCCGCCTGACCGCGATACGAATCCGGTGACCCTGGCGCGCCAGGGCGCGGGTGATGTGGCGGCCCAGAAAGCCTGATCCACCAATGATTGTCACGAGTTTTGAAGATGCGGTCATATCAGTTCAATTCGCCTTTGAAACAGCTGCAAAACAAGCTGTGCGCCACTGCTTGATTATCAGGGTTTTAGCGATCAGTCGCGGGCTTTTAAAGAGCCTTGATGCCACAACCTGCAATTCATCATGACACACTTATTCTGCCCGCGGCGAGGAATTGCGCAAGACGCCGGTTGACAAGCTGCCTTGGCTGCAACTATGAGTGCGCCTGCCTGACGGCTTTCGCGTTAAAGAAAGCCGTTTTCGGGCCCAGGTGGCGGAATTGGTAGACGCGCTAGCTTCAGGTGCTAGTTTCCGAAAGGAAGTGGAAGTTCGAGTCTTCTCCTGGGCACCAAAATTCAGATTTAGTTTCCGGAACGATTGACCTGCCCACGCTGACGGCGTTGGCGGTCCCGGCGTCTGTTATCGATATCGTCGCCTGCAAAAACACCAGCACAAGGGACCCGTTTTCATGACCAGTACACTCAATGGAAAAGCCGCAATCGTAACCGGTGCCAGCCGTGGTATCGGTGCTGCCGCCGCACGCTTACTTGCAGCCGAGGGTGTTTCGGTTCTGCTGGCAGCACGTTCATCATCTGAAATCGAACAGGTTGCGCAGGAGATTCGCGACAGCGGCGGCACGGCGCAAACCATCACCTGCGACGTGAGCAATTACGACCAGGTCGCTGCCATGGTGGCCAAATGCAAACAGGATTTCGGCCGGGTGGATATTCTGCTCAACAATGCCGGCCTGATCGATCCGATTTCACGTCTGGCCGACGCGGACCCGGACGAGTGGGCGAAAGTGGCCGATGTGAACTACAAGGGTGTGTTTTTCGGCTTGCGCGCGGCCATCCCTGAAATGGAAGCGCAAGGCAGCGGCACCATCATCAACATTTCCTCAGGCGCGGCCTACGGGCCCATGGAAGGCTGGAGCCACTATTGCTCATCCAAGGCGGCAGCCCTGATGCTGACGCGGTGCGCAGACAAGGAATATGCCGGCAAGGGTATTCGCGTGGTCGGTCTCAGCCCCGGCACCGTGGCAACGGATATGCAGGTATCCATCAAGACGTCGGGTATCAATCCGGTGAGCCAGCTGGACACATCGGCCCATATTCCCGCCGACTGGGTCGGCAAAACGGTGGTGTGGCTGTGCACGGACGGCGCTGACGAGTTTGCCGGGCAGGACTTTTCCCTGAAGTCCGAAGAAGGCCGCGCCAGGGTCGGCCTTCCCGGCCTGACCGCGACCTGACGCCATCACCCAAGTGTTGCCAATAAGGCGGCGTGTGTTATAGCCCATTGATAAATCGCGTTCAGACAAGCAAGGCACACAGCAAAATGGCAGTCAGAATTCATCAGGGCGATCTGCCCGAGGGACTGGATTTCGGATCAAGCGTGGCAGTTGACACCGAAACCATGGGATTGCACGCCAGTCGTGACAAGCTGTGCGTGGTGCAACTGTCGGCCGGAGATGATGATGCCCATCTGGTGCAGCTTGATCGCAAAACCTACCATGCGCCGCGTCTGAAAGCGCTGATGGAGGATGCAAACGTCACCAAGATATTCCACTATGCGCGCTTTGATGTGGGCATGCTGAAGGCCTATCTGGGCGTGGATACGTCACCTGTGTACTGCACCAAGATCGCGTCGCGTCTGGCCCGCACCTATACCGACAGGCATGGCCTGAAGGATCTGGTGCGCGAAATGCTGGGCATTGAAATGTCGAAGCAGCAACAAAGCTCCGACTGGGGCACACCGGTTTTGTCGGACGCGCAGAAGCAGTATGCGGCGCTTGACGTCATTTACCTGCATGAACTCAAGGTCAGGCTGGACCAGATGTTGCGCCGCGAAGAGCGTGCAGAGCTGGCCCAGGCGTGCTTTGACTTCCTGCCGACCCGTGCCGGCCTCGACCTTGCCGGTTGGCCGAACGAGGACATTTTCGCCCACTCGTGAGGCAAGGCCGGTCGCGTCCGCCTTTATTCGGCAAGATTTTCCGGGCAGAACGCACGACAGACCCTGTCCCATCCGGTATGATCCGGATGAAAGGGGGAGAAAACGGCAATGATACCTGGCAAACAAGCTCGACCAACCATCAGACGCAGGCGGCGCCGGCCTGCGATCATGGTATGGTTGTTCGTCCTTGCAGCTGCAGGCGTGTTTGGGGTGTTCCTGATTCAGGCGTCAGGTTTTGATATCGAGACCGCCACCGCTCCTGAGCCTGCCGCCCCGGTGGCGACACCGAAACAGGCATCAGAACAGGAGCGGTTTGCGGTTCAGGGCTCCGAGGTTGCCGGTTTCGACAATGACCAGCAGCCCTACAAAATTGCTGCGGTGGAAGCCAACCAGGACAAGGAACAGCCAAACCTGGTTCACATGCGCCAGGTCACGGGCCTGCTGAGGCGCACCGACGGTCGCGCCATGGACGTGACCGCCAAAACCGGCCTGTTCAACTCCAAGGACAAGTCCCTGCGCCTGACGGGCGATGTGACCATCAAACTTACCGACTCGTTCACCGCCAATATGGACACCGCAGACATCGACGTGAAGCAGAAGGCGTTGACCTCACAAGCCGAGATCGTCGTGGTCATGGAAGGCGGGGTGATCAGGTCCACCGGCGTCGATGTTACCAACAACGGCGAACACGTGACTTTCAAATCCCGGGTTCGTGCGATATTCAATTCTGCAGCGACGCAAACCGGCACGCCTGCCGTTCAGGTGGGGACATCCAGTTCGAAAGGAAATCTGCAACAATGAAACTGACCAGGTCCAGGAAATTCAACAAGGCCGGTATTGCTGTTGCGCTGATCGTGATGGCGGCAAGTCTTGCCGCACTGCCCGCCGAGGCCCAGAAGAAGAAAAGCAAGGTCAACATCGAGTCCGATCAGATGGAGCTGTTCGAGAGCAAGAATCAGGCGATTTTTCGCGGCAATGTCCGGGCCCGGCAAGATGATGTCAGCCTGAACTCAACCAACCTGATCGCCACTTTCGTCAAGACCAAGAGTGGCGGAACCGATGTCACCTGGCTGGAGACAAAAGGCGGCGGCGTAAAGATCAAAACCGGATCACAGACCATTACCGGCGACCGCATGAAAATGAATGTCAAGGCCAACACCGCCGTTGTTACCGGCAAGGTCACCGTCATCCAGGGCACCAGCGTCGTGAAAGGTGAAAAACTGAATGTGAACCTGAACACCAACGAATCGAAATTTGTCGGGGTTCCGGGAGCCCGTGTCAAATTCAGTTTCAACCCCGACTAACCCCTGCCTTTCCTGCCCCGACGAGGCTCAACCAAGGTTGTTGCTTGCAAATTAAGCAAACATTAACCATAGGGCTTCAGCAAACCTTAATCCTGTTGAGCGGTAATCACGTGAAGCGAACCGGCAAGTCATCGTTTTGGTCTTCGTTGTTTGGCAGACAGGCAAAAGAGCCTTCCAGCCAGACATTTGCAAGACCGGGTTCTGCGCCGACTGAGGGCCTTGTGGCGCGTAATTTGCGCAAGTCCTTCAAGCGGCGGCCAGTAACCCAGGATGTCAGCGTGTCGGTCCGCCGTGGAGAAGCTGTAGGGTTGCTTGGTCCCAATGGCGCAGGGAAAACGACGGTGTTTTACATGATCACCGGTCTGATCGCTGCAGATTCCGGGACCATATCGCTCGATGGGGAAGATATCACTGACTTGCCGATGTATCAGCGAGCCAGGCTGGGAATTGGATATCTGCCACAGGAAGCGTCCGTTTTCCGGGCACTTACGGTTGAGGACAATATTCGCGCGGTGCTGGAGTTACATGTTCCCGACCGCACCGAGCGCGAGCGTAAGTTGCGTGGATTGCTTAATGAGTTTCAGATCACACATATCACGAATTCGCCAGCTATGGCATTGTCTGGGGGAGAGCGACGCCGGGTTGAAATTGCCAGAGCCCTTGCCGCAAATCCTCGATTCATCCTGCTCGACGAGCCCTTCGCAGGGATTGATCCCATTGCGATCAATGATATTCGCCAACTGGTGCGACAGCTCACCTCTCGGGGCCTCGGGGTGCTTATTACGGATCACAACGTCCGAGAAACCCTCGAGATCATTGACCGGGCCCTTATCATCCATGAAGGCCACGTATTAATGGAAGGTACACCACAACAGATCGTTGCACACCCTGACGTGCGGCGTCTTTACCTTGGTGAAGGTTTCAGCCTTTAATATCCCGCAAACACGTGCCGTGAACCAGCGAACTGTCGAAAGGTTCGCTCAGGCACGAGATCAGCCCGGTTTCGGTTTTGCACCAGGACCCCGGGTAACTGATCGTTTTTGATGTGTTGTGCAGTCTACCGATCCTGACGGATCCCCGGACTGCTCTGGTTTGTAGTGCGGGAGTGGGCCAGCGATGGCGTTGAGTCAGAAATTGCAAATGCGCCAGGGGCAATCCCTGGTCATGACGCCGCAACTGCAGCAAGCCATCAAACTGCTGCAGATGTCGAATTTCGAGCTGCAGGCTTATGTGGAAAGCGAACTGGAGTCGAATCCGTTGCTGGAGCGCGACGAGCGCGATGAAGCAGGCCGGGACATTGTCTCTGACAGCGACGGCGAGACCGGTCGCGACGAAGCCGCCGGCGGCGCGGAGCTGAAAGATACCGCAGACCAGATTGCATCCGGCGAAAACACACCGGAAAACCTCGACCAGTTCGATACCGGTCTTGAAAATGTCTACGCCGATGAAGCCACCGCCGACAAGATAAACCGGGAGGCCGCTGACCCCATGGGGATGCAGGATTCCGGCTGGCAACTGTCCAGTACGGGCAACACCGCCGGCGGCAATGGCAGCGGCGGAGGGGGCGGCTATGACGGCGAAATGGCCTTCGATGCGACGCTGGCCAGCGAAAGTACGCTTGCCGATCATCTGACGGAACAACTGCATCTGACGGTGTCTGATCCGGCCATGCGCATGATCGGGGCACACCTGATCGGTCTGGTGAATGAAGCCGGCTATCTGACGGGCGATGTAGCATCAGTCGCCGACACATTGGGCGCGACACCTGACCTGGTTGAGAAAACCCTGGACATCGTGCAGACGTTCGACCCGCCCGGCATACTGGCCCGCGATCTCAAGGAATGCCTGTCCATTCAGCTCAAGGAACGCGACCGGTTTGACCCGGCCATGCAGGTTTTTATCGAAAACCTCGACCTGTTGGCCAAGCATGACTTCGCCCGGCTCAAATCCTTGTGCAAGGTGGACATGGATGATTTACGCGACATGGCCGACGAGATTCGCTCGCTGAACCCGAAGCCCGGTAACGTTTTCGGCTCGGTGATCGTGCAACCGGTTGTCCCGGATGTCATCGTGCGCCCGGCGCCTGATGGCAGCTGGGCTGTCGAACTGAATACCGAGACATTGCCCCGGGTTCTGGTCAACAACCAGTATTTCGCGCAGGTCAGCCGCGGGGCCACGCGCGATACCGACAAGCTTTACCTGTCGGACTGCATGTCCAATGCAACCTGGCTGGTCAAGAGCCTGGATCAGCGGGCGCGCACGATTCTGGCCGTTGCACGCGAAATCGTGCGCCAGCAGGACGCGTTTCTGATGTACGGCGTGGAACATTTGCGGCCGCTCAATCTGAAAACGGTCGCCGATGCCATTTCCATGCACGAATCCACCATCAGCCGGGTCACGTCGAACAAATACTTCGAAACCCCGCGCGGTGTGTTCGAGCTGAAATATTTCTTCACCACGGCGATTTCTTCTTCGGCCGGCGGCGATGATCATTCCGCAGAATCAGTGCGGCACAGAATCCGGTCGATGATCGACGAGGAAACCGCTGCAAAAATCCTGTCAGACGATCAGATCGTCGACCTTTTGTGCGCCGAAGGTATCGAAATTGCCCGGCGCACAGTGGCGAAATACCGCGAAGCCATGCATATTCCGTCGTCGATCATGCGGCGGCGGCAAAAACGCATGCTTGAAGCCGGTTAGAGCCCCGGCACCTAAAAACCGGCGGCAAAACTTTCCCACATTCTTCTCATAGGCTGATTGACAAGCCGGTCAGGTGGCAATACGTTCCGCGCGCCTTGATCGGGAAAAAACAGTTGTAAAAAAAGCGAAACGGACAATGGATCCAAATAGCGCTTAAACAGGTCCGATCGAAACAGTCAATATTGAAAATGTAATCGTCTTTCGACAGACTTGCTCTGCGAAGAAGGGGTATTCCTAAATCATGCAGATTCAGATAACCGGCAAAAACCTCGATATTGGTGACGCATTGCGTGAGCATGTCGAAGGGCGCATACACAATGATGTTGCAAAATATTTTGACGGTATCGTTCGCTGCCTTGTGGTGGTTGAAAAACAGCGCTCCGGTTTTGACTGCGAGATTACCCTGCACCTGACCACCGGCCTTGCGCTCAATGCGAACGGCAATGGCGGCGATGCGCACTCAGCGGCAGATACCGCCGTCGGTCACCTGGAAACACGGCTGCGGCGCTACAAGAGGCGCCTGAAAGATCATCACCTTGCCCGCAAGGAACCTGTGAACGCGGTCTCTGCAGCCTCTTACGTCCTGCAGGCCGATGCTGAAGGTGCAACAGAAGAACCGGTTGATCTCAACCCGGTGATTATTGCAGAATCAACGGCCAGTATTGATGAGCTGTCGGTTGGGGAGGCCGTCATGAAGCTTGATTTCACGAATGAACAGTTTGTGGTTTTCCGCAATGGCCGCAATGGCAGCTTAAACGTAGTCTACAAGCGCAAAGACGGAAATGTCGGATGGCTGGACCCTGGCGGGAACTGACAAGCCGACCTGCTGAATGCCTTTAACCTTCCGGACCCTAACCGGACCGGATCTAGATACACCAAGTGCATGGAGAATCAGTCAGTCATGCAATTGTCGACCATAATTTCCAGTAATGCCGTATTGCCCAACCTGAAGGCGTCCGGCAAACGCCAGTTGCTCCAGGAACTGGCGCAAGAAGGCGCGCGGCTTTCCGGTCTCGATACGCAAGTTATCTTTGAGACCTTGTTGAGACGCGAAAAACTGGGCTCGACCGGGCTTGGACAGGGTATTGCCATTCCGCATGGAAAGTTCCAGGCACTGGATAAGGTTCACGGACTGTTCGCCCGGCTGGCGTCACCGGTCAAGTTCGATTCCGTGGACGACAATCCTGTTGATCTGGTGTTCTTGCTGCTGGCGCCGGAAAGCGCCGGCGCAGACCATCTGAAGGCGCTGGCGCGCATTTCACGCCTGCTGCGCGATTCTACCGTCGTGGAAAAACTGCGCGGCACCGACAAAGCCGAAGGGCTCTATGCCATTTTGACCGAACCCGCCGCTACAGCCCCCCACGCAGCTTAATCCCAGATCAGGACGAGATTAGAGCGCCGGGCGCTTTAGTTGGGATTGATAGCCGCCAGGTCATGCTCGATGGCATTTGCTATAGCCGCTTCGCGGCTGTCAGACACCGAAACCGGTGTGCCGTCGGCAAGATACAGACAATACAGCGGCGTAGCCGGATCAGCGTCGATTTTCTGGCCGATCATCTGCTCTACCTCCTGTGCCGGCAATTCACGTACATAAGCCACCTCGCCCATTCCCATGTTTGCGAGGGTTATTTCGCTTTCCGGTATCTGAGGTAACCGATTTGTCTTGTGATCCGTCATGGTCTGGTTTCCTTCAATAGTTGCCTCATCAGGCAGAAAAAGCTGGTCATCAGCCGGATTGCCGTATTTCAATCCTGCGCACCACCCGCTGTGGCTGCGGGCGCTCCAGGTCAATGGCCAGCAACCCGTTGTCGAGGCTGGCAGACACGACATTCATGCCGTCGGCCAGCACGAAGATGCGTCGGAACTGGCGCGCGGCAATACCGCGATGCAGAAACTCGCGTGCCGGCTCATCTGTCTGGCGACCTTCGATCACCAGTTCGTTGTCCTCGAGCGTCAGCTCAAGTTCCTGTGCTGAAAACCCCGCCACTGCCAGCGTAATGCGCAGTCTTTCGGCATTATCTTCATCGCCTGGCGGCTGTTTTTCAACATTATAAGGCGGATAGCCGTCAGGAGCGGTCTTGGCTGTTCGCTCCAGCAATCGATCAATTTCATCAAATCCGACGAAAAAAGGCGACGGAAAAGCCGTATTACGCGTCATTTTTCAAAAGCCCTTTAACAAGCAGCTTAATCATCAGCCGGATTGTTTGATGCGGTCTGACCATTCAGCACCGCTACTTTTCGATCCGGCAACCAACTTCATATACGGGATATTGTGCTGCGGACACATAACGTCAAGCCGCCGGCAACCAGCACGCATCTCACTTTTCCGGTATTCGGGTTACATTCCGGATTTACTCCCCATAAAGAATAAATTCCGTCAGCTTCTGGCGAATGGCTTGCGAACATGGTCTATGGGCATCAGTTAATCATGGCGGCAGGGTAAAGCACACAAGCTGATGCAGGACATTTTCGAACAATTCGTCACGCTGTGGGTGGTTATCGACCCGATCGGCACCATTCCGGTTTTCGTTGCTGTAACCGCCGGCATTGAAGCGAAAAAACGCACAGGCGTCGCCATTCACGCTGCAGTGCTGGCGATCCTGGTCCTGATGTTCTTCCTGATCGCCGGGCAATTCCTGATCGACGCGCTGGGCATCGGCCTGCCGGCCTTCCAGATCGCCGGCGGTCTCATCCTGTTCCTGTTTGCGCTGACAATGATTTTCGGTGATTCAAAGCCCAAACAGGAAATCAGCAGGGCAGATGCCGAGGAGGAACCGGAAAGCCCGGCCGTGTTTCCACTGGCGGTGCCGTCACTGGCGTCACCCGGTGCGATGCTGGCAGTTGTCCTGCTTACCGACAACAACCGGTTCAGCTTTGCCGAACAGGCGGTAACTGCAGGCATTCTGGTAGCAGTGGTGGGTGTTGCACTTGTTCTCATGCTGCTGGCCACACCAATCCTGAAAGTCATCGGCACCAGCGGCGCGGCCATTGTCAGCCGGGTCATGGGAATGATCCTTGCAGCGGTCGCGGTCGATAATGTCATTGCCGCGGTGCTGGAACTGATAAAAACCAACACCGCGTGATTTCAAGAACCGGCTGTGGCAGTTCTCGCAGGGTAATCGCAGGTAATATCAACTGCGGCGAAATTCGATGCCACAGTTTTTCTGCACTGACACTTTCTCTATGGCTTCCATCTCACCCTTCAGGCGACCCAGTTCCACGGCTGTCGGGCCGTCACCTTCCAGGGCAAAAAGAACCGGCCAGAACACGACCACCCCGACCCCGGTCAGCACCTGATCATCGCCGCGTTTCTCGTCCTGCTTTCCAGCCGCGCGCGATGCCGCCGCCGATACATTCTGACCCTCGACCGCCAGCTGTTGGCAATTCATCCTCTCGTACTTGGCCGTCGATGCGTACGTCGGTTCTATGTCCGCCGACTTCGATGCACACGCAGAAATCACAGGCAATAGAAATACTAACGCTAAAGTTGTATTTTTCACGTAAAAGCCCCAATATTACATCTCAGTTCCCGTTTTTATTAGTGGATAATTTGACGTAGGGCGCAACTGAAAATCATTTATTTAAGCATGTCCCCCAACATCAAATGCAAATTTTCGCTTCAGCGTGAAGTTACTGATCTTGCAAACAGCGCGTCCTCAGACAGCAGCACGGACAGAAAGAGCCATCCGGCATCATCTGTTCCAGGCTCGCAATCTTGCCGGGCCTGATTGCAGAGCCCTTCACCCTGTAAACAGAAACGGCCGCCTGCACAAAACAGGCGGCCGAGCCGGTCGGTGTCTTGCAGTCCCCAGCTTTAAGCAGCGGCAACCTTGGTCAATGCGCGGTCTACTGATGCCACAACCTCATCCAGATCCGACTTGGTGCAGATCAGTGCCGGAGAGAAGCACAACGTGTTGTTGAGACCGCTGAGTGAGCGGTTGGTGGCACCGATGATGACCGCATCGGTTGCAAAACAATCAGCCACGATGGCCTGTGTGGTGGCCTCGGGAACCGGGTCGCGCGTGTCGCGATCAAGTACCAGTTCCATGCCGCAGAACAGGCCCTTGCCGCGTACATCGCCAACCATGGCGTGTTTGGCTTTCAGGCCCTCGAACTGCTCCAGCAGGTATTCACCCATGGCAGTGGTGTTTTCCAGCAGCTTCTCGTCTTCGAGAATGCGCATGTTTTCCAGCGCTGCCGCAGGACCGGCCGCACACCCGCCAAACGTGGAAATATCCCGGAAATAGCTCATCGGGTCAGACGGGTCCGCCTTGAACTGGTTGAAGACGGCCTCGGTTGTCACCGTGCACGAAATGGCGGCATAGCCGGACGCCACACCCTTGGCCATTGTCACCATGTCCGGCTCAATGCCGTAGTGCTGATAACCGAACCATTCGCCGGTACGGCCCATGCCGCAGACAACTTCGTCGATGATCAACAGAATATCATACTTCTTGCAGATTTCCTGGACGCGGTCCCAATAGCCCTGTGGCGGTGTAATCACGCCACCGCCTGCCGTAACCGGCTCAAGGATGAGGCCGCCGACCGTATCGGCTCCCTCGCGCAGGATAACCTCTTCAATGGCATTGGCTGCACGGATGCCGTAATCGTCCACATCGCCCCATTGCGAGCGATATTCGAGACAATGCGGCACTTCTACAAAGCCGGGCGTAAACGGCCCGTACTGGTCGCGGCGCTCGTTCTGGCCACATGACGACAGGGCGGTAATGGTTGTGCCGTGATAATCACGGTCGCGATACAGGATCTTGTGCTTCTTGCCACCATGCACGTTGTGCGAGATCTGGCGCACAATCTTGTAGGCCTTCTCATTGGCTTCCGAGCCGGAGTTTGAATAGTAAACGCGGGTCATGCCGGGCATCTTGGAGATCAGCCGCTCGGCAAATTTGGCGCCTGGAATGCTACCGGCCGAGTTGGCGAAATAGTTCAACTGTACAAGCTGGTCGCGAACCGCGTCGGCAATGCTTTCACGGCCATAGCCGACATTCACTGTCCAAACCCCGCCGGATACCGCATCAAGGTGCTCGCGGCCTGCGGTGTTCCACACCCGCATTCCCTTGCCTTCGATGATGACAAGCGGATCGACGGTCTCAAACTTCTTGTGCTGGGTCAGGTGGTGCCAGACGTGTGCACGGTCGGCTTCGATGATCCCGCTGAAGTCATTTTCATTCGCCTGAAGGTTCATGACACTACTCCCTGTGTAAAGAAGTCTCATTATCCATCCATCCGGGGGGCACTTGGCAAGGGGATTCAGGCAGCCAGAACGGCAAATAATGTGGAACCACCCCTGCCAGGCGCCATAATCTGCGGTTGGGCAGGGTTGTCAGGAAATGTCAGCAAGCACTGTGATCCCTGTGCAAACAAGCGTTTCAGCTTATGGCAAAGGGGTCGGACAGGTGGCATAGTGCGCCCACCATGAGTACAGCAGAAACCCGCCCCGTCCGATCCGGTGACCATCTTTATCTGATAGATGCCTCCGGTTACATTTTCCGTGCCTACCACGCATTGCCGCCATTGACCCGCAAGTCTGACGGATTGCCGGTCGGCGCCGTGCAGGGCTTTTGCAACATGTTGTACAAGCTGCTCCAGCAGATGTCGGCGGATGACAAACCAACCCACATCGCGGCGATCTTCGACAAGTCCTCGAAATCGTTCCGCAATGACATCTATCCGGACTACAAGGCCCACCGGCCGCCGGCACCGGAAGACCTGGTACCGCAGTTCGGCCTGATCAGGCAGGCGACGGAAGCCTTCAATGTGGCGTGCATCGAGCAGGAAAACTATGAAGCCGACGACTTGATCGCGACCTACGCCACCCAGGCTGCAGCAGCAGGCGCAACAGTACGCATCGTGTCTTCCGACAAGGACCTGATGCAATTGGTCACTGACCAGGTGATGTTGCTGGATACCATGAAGGACAAGGCCATTGGCCGTGCCGAGGTTATCGAGAAATTTGGCGTGCCACCTGAAAAGGTTGTTGAAGTTCAGGCACTTGCCGGTGACAGCGTGGATAATGTGCCCGGTGTGCCCGGTATCGGCGTCAAGACCGGCGCACAGTTGATCGAGGAATATGGTGACCTGGAAAGCCTGCTGGCGCGGGCAGAGGAAATCAAGCAACCCAAACGCCGGGAGAAGCTGATCGAGTTTGCCGATCAGGCGCGGATTTCGAAACAGCTGGTCATCCTGAAAACCGATGTGGAAGTCGATCATCCCATAGAGGAATTCGGCGTGATTGAACCGGAGGCCAAGGCCCTGATCGGCTTCCTCAAGGCGCTCGATTTCAACACGCTGATCCGCCGGATCTCCGGCGATTTCGAAGCCAGCGCCGCCGATATAGAGCCAATTGAAGTGACCTTCACCGGCTGGCCGCCGGAGGGCGCCAATGTGGATGAGCTCGGTGTACCGGTCAGCATTGATGGCAGCGACACACCCGCCACAGACACACCTGATGCAGAAACCGGCGGCAATGCCGCCAGTGTGATGGCAGACAGGATGCGCAATCTGCCCGCCCCCGACCATGCCGCCTATGAACGTGTCACGACCAGGGACCGGCTGGATGCCTGGATTAAAATGATCCAACAGGCGGGTTACGTGGCGGTCGATACCGAAACCACTTCGCTCGACAACATGCAGGCAAAACTGTGCGGCATCTCCTTCAGCGTCGAGCCGGGCAAGGCCTGCTACATCCCGACAGGCCACCGGGCATCGGATGGACTTGATTTCGGCGGTGGTGATCTCGAGCAGTTGTCCGAGGCGGAGGTTGTCGGTGCGGTCAAGGACGTGCTGGAACATGCTGGCATTCTGAAAATCGGGCAGAACCTGAAATACGATCTGACGGTGTTCCAGCGCCTGGGCATCAATGTCGCGCCGATCGATGACACGATGCTGCTGTCCTATGCGCTGGATTCAGGCGTTAACGGGCATGGCATGGACGAACTGGCCGATGTTCACCTTGGCCTCAAGCCGATCAAGTTCAAGGACGTTGCCGGCACCGGCAAATCCCAGGTGACGTTTGATCTGGTGCCGCTGGACCAGGCGACAAGCTATGCGGCTGAAGATGCCGACATCACCCTAAGGCTGTGGCATATACTGAAACCGCGGCTGGCCCTGGAGCATCGTGCAACCGTTTATGAAACGCTGGAACGTCCGCTGGTGCCGGTGCTGGCGTCCATGGAACGTGAGGGCATCCTGGTGGACAGGACCGTGCTGGCGCGCCTGTCGGGTGAATTTTCCAAAGGCGCGGATGCGCTGGAAAGCCAGGTGCATGAGCTTGCCGGCGAGACGTTCAACCTGGGATCGCCGAAGCAGATCGGCGAAATCCTGTTCGGAAAACTCGGGCTTCAGGGTGGCCGGAAAACCGCAACCGGCGCGTGGAGCACCGACAGCCAGGTGATGGAAGACCTGGCGGCGGACGGTGTTGAACTTGCCCGCAAACTGCTCGACTGGCGTCAGCTGACCAAGCTTCGCTCGACTTATACGGATGCGTTGACCGGGCATATCAACCCTGAAACCGGGCGGGTTCACACATCCTACTCGCTGGCATCGACCTCCACCGGCAGACTGTCATCGACCGATCCGAACCTGCAGAATATTCCGGTGCGCACCGCGGAAGGACGCCAGATCAGGACGGCTTTCGTGGCAAGTCCCGGCCACAAGCTGGTGTCTGCCGATTACAGCCAGATCGAACTGCGCGTGCTGGCCCACATTGCCGGCATCGACCAGTTGAAGAAGGCCTTCGCCGACGGGCTGGATATTCACGCCATGACCGCGTCGGAAATGTTCGACACACCGGTTGAAGGCATGGACCCGAGCATTCGGCGCAAGGCCAAGGCCATCAATTTCGGCATCATCTACGGTATTTCGGCGTTCGGGCTGGCCAACCAGCTTGCCATCCCGCGCGAGGAGGCAGGGCGCTATATCAAGACCTATTTCGAACGCTTCCCCGGCATCAAGGACTATATGGAACACACCAAGTCGTTCTGCCGGGCCAACGGATACGTGGAGACAGTGTTCGGCAGGCGCATGCATTTCCCGCGCATAAAGTCACCCAATGCATCGGAACGCGCCTTCCAGGAGCGCGCCTCCATAAACGCGCCGATCCAGGGCTCTGCGGCTGATATCATCCGCCGCGCCATGATCCGCATGCCGGATGCCCTGCACGAGGCAGGACTGAAAGCCCGCATGCTATTGCAGGTGCATGATGAACTGATCTTCGAAGTGCCTGATGCAGAAGCCGATGCGACCATCAAGGTTGCAACCGAAGTAATGGTGGCAGCGCCTTTGCCGGCAGTCTCGTTCTCGGTGCCGATCCAGGTGGATGCGCGTGCGGCGGAGAACTGGGATGAGGCGCACTGAAGCTCCTTTGCGCCGATATTCGAAGGCGGCGCAAAAGAGGTTAGTGACACTGCCCAACCACGTTGTGCTGGTTCATCGCCATGTGGGACGGTTCGGACTGGTGCGATTTTGCAGGCACGTCAGCTTCAGTCCTTACCAATCTTGTATTCGAGGTTGAACGAAAAGACCGCATCAGAAGAGTTGTCATTCAGACCAAACAAGACTGCCGCCCTTGGCTCAATGACATGCCCGTTCGGTAGTTCGGCCTCAAAATAAACGGCCGGACCCGCATAGTGCTCCTGCTCCCCCGCATCGCCAAATGCCCCTTCAAACTCACCAAAGTTTTCCACCCCGATGCCGACACTTTCGTTCAGAGGCAAGACAAGCTGGGACGCGTAGGACAGTCCTGCGTCACCCTCTTCAAACGGCACTTCGATCAACAGATTGCCAACCCACTTCAAAGATCCGACTTCGGTTTCGAAAACGGGACCAAACGCAATTCCACCGGCATTGATGCCACCTTCTCTTGGAACCTCCAAAGCCGTGTAAAAGCCAAGCGAGAACTCACCATGGTGGTCGTCAGAGGTTTTTCCGTCGTGATGATGACCACCGCCAAAAAACGGCAGGAGTATAAGGTTTTCAAATTCAAATGCCTCGACTTCGGCGTTCTCCGACTCCGGATTTGCAAGTTCCACAGCGGCGGTGAATTTCCAGATGTCCGTCAGTCCATAGCCAACTGCAAACTCATGGACCGAGCGCTCGTCTCCATCTTCAACACTTCCAAGGCCGACACCATTTAGTACTTCAATTTCAATCTCGCCCTGTTCCACATCCGGATGGACAACCTCAAATATGGCTGCTTGTGCGTATGCCTGTTTGGACACGGCCATTTGCATACTCAACGCCAATGCGATCGTCGCAAATATCGCTTGCACAGATTTGGCCACCAATGGTTTTTCGAGCATTTTTCTTTCCCTTGTTTGTGAAATTGTATTGTTTAGGTTCGGCGGGCGCGATCATCTGCTCCCGGACCGTCGAGCACCGGGTCCAGAACCAGGACCAGTCTTGTTTCACCTGTTCCCTCGATAGGTGGTGAGCGGTGCAGCAGTCCGCACGGCGGTGGATCGGGCCACAGCGTGCCACGGAGAATTGCCGGCGCGCCGGTGGGTACGGTGAACACCCGCTTTGGTTCCGTCCCATCGGTGGAAATGCCATACTGGGTACCGAGGCCTCGATAGGTGCAGACCAGCCGCGCGGTCACGGCGTCTATATGAAATTTGCGGCAGGCATTGTCGTTTACAACATCCAGCCTCAGACGCAGGTAAGGGCAATTCATCAAGGTTGCAAACGCGTCGGCGAGCGCCGCAATGTCGTCAATGAGCACGTCGTGGGGTTCACCGCCGGGCATGCCGGCACCGACACAGATCAATGACACGACATCGCGCACAGAGTGCGGCTGCAGAATGACGCGCGCCCGCGGCAGGCACGCTGGATCGAGATTATCAATCCAGGCCTGAAAACCGGGTTCCGGCTGGCGCTTCCAGATCACCGCAGCTGCACCTTGCGTGTGGATGAGGTTCATGGCTTGCGGGCTGTCGACCAGACCGACACCAATTCCTGCATTGCGGACATATTGCCGATGGTAGTTCATGACTGATCTGTTCCCGACGCCGGAAACGGATCGGATAAGTCGCTGATCAGCTTATTGATACGCGCGGTATCGGGTTTATCACGGTTATTGAGAACACGGCTGGGCAGCATTGTCTTGCCTATGAGGAAGAAGTCATACAGGGGTTTGATGGAGAGCGAGGTCATTTATATGTTATTACATTACATTTTATTTGCTGAAATCGGGTGATTTGAACCACCCGTTATCAGTGTGATCCAGCTTTGTCAGCTGGCTTTGGACAGGCAGGTCTTGATCGACGCCGCCATGTTGCGGATCAGCTGGAAGTACATCTCCGGCCCGGTGTCGAGGCCTGCGCCGAGTGGATCGAGAACGCCTGACTTTGCCTGTGTGCCTTCGGTCACCGTTGATACCAGTTTGGGTTCAAACTGCGGCTCGGCAAACACACATGCTGCGCCCAGTTCCTGAACCTTTGCGCGGATCTCGGTGATGCGCTCCGCACCCGGCATGACTTCCGGAGAAACGGTGATCGAGCCCGCTGCGGCCACGTCAAAGCGCTTTTCGAAATACTGATAGGCATCATGAAACACAATGAAGCCCCTGTCGTGCACCGGCTTCAGGTCAGCCGAAACCTCGACGACCAGTTCATCAAGTCTGGCCATCATCTTTTCGGCATTGGCTTTGTATTTGCCGGCATTTTCAGGGTCTGCCTCCACAAGGACTTCCTCGATCTCGTGAACGAGCGCTTTTGCGTTCACCGGATCCAGCCAGATATGGGGGTTGAATTTTCCATGCGCGTGACCCTCATGGCCAGCCTCGGCAGTCTTCTTCTTGTCATGGTCG
>CALHUA010000147.1 GCA_938039915.1 uncultured Anderseniella sp. | reverse complement strand
CGAGGACCATCAGATAGTTGTCGGCAAACCAACCCACATTGACCGTAGTTACAGTCATCTGCGGGCGCATCGCGATCAGCTTGTCGGCGAGATAGACCTCCCGGGTGAACAGCGAAGGGTGATCCCGGCTGGAAAGCCACTGGCTGAGCGTCACGACATGTTCCAGATCCGCCTCAAAGGCTGCGGCGGTAAACACGGCATTGAAGTGCAGGCCGTTGGGTGCAGTTGGTGCGCATTGATAGGCCCGCTGAACCCCCTGCATTGCTGCCTGCATGTCGCGCAACGCGTACAGGTTGCCCACAAAGATTTCGGCACCGGCACTTTCCAGCGCTTGTGAGCGATGATCGATGCGCCTGACGAACGCGCGAACCGGGTGACCTTTCTCGAGAAGTTGCAGGGTTGTCGGTAAACCGGTCTTGCCGGCAGCGCTGGTAATGAGAATTTTCTGCCTTGAAGACATTGTGATTGATCCTTATTGCTGAGTTGGTAAATTAGATAAAGTGATTACTTTAAAAAATAAAGTAACATAATCGTGAGGTTGTGATGGCGAAAGTCCGTTCCTACAAATTGCTGTGTCCGATTGCGCGCGGACTGGACCGGATCGGGGATCGCTGGACACTGCTTATCCTGCGCGACCTGCATGCCGGGCCGGCACGGTTCTCCGATCTGCAGCACGGATTGACCGGCATTGCCGCCAATCTGCTGACCGACCGGCTAAACAAGCTGGTGGCCGATGGCCTGATTTCCAAAAATGCAGGCGCCCACGGCACGACGCTCTATTGTCTGACGGATCTGGGTCTAAGGACCCGCAACATCCTGTTCGACCTGGCATTGTTTGGCGGGCAGTTTGCGCCGGAAGGCGAGGTGGTCGAGCCGGGTAATATGCGGACGGTTGCGGTTACGCTCGGAACCGCCTGCCAGCGGGTTATCACCCCGGATATCGATCTCGAGGTCCAGTTCATCATCAATGATGAACCCTTTGTGCTGCTGGCCCGAAACGGGCAGGCCCTCATGCAGGCCGGGCAGGCGAGTGCGCCCGACGTGGTGCTGGAGGCCTCCTATGAGGCACTGCTGTCGGTTGCAGAAAGTGAAATCGATATGGCGCAGTTCGCCCGGGATCATGCCTGCATCGGCGTGAACACACCGGGCAAGGAGATTGAACTGATGCAGTTGATGTCGGCGGCCATCGCCGTGTTTTCGGACCAGCTATCAGTTTTACCCTAAGTCGCAGTGTCGTCAGCAGCTACGGGCTCCGGTTTTTTAACGGGAAAAGCGTTGCGACAGGGCACGGATCGCCACGTAGAACACCGGGGTGAGGAACAGGCCCAGGAAAGTGACACCAAGCATGCCGAAGAACACCGCTGTACCAAGTGCCTGACGCAGTTCCGCACCTGGTCCGCTGGCAATGACCAGTGGCACAACGCCCAGGATGAACGCAAATGCCGTCATCAGAATGGGACGCAGGCGCAACCGGCAGGCGTTGACAATGGCATCGAGAAGCGGTTTGCCATCGTCTTCCTCCTGCCGGGCAAACTCCACGATCAAAATGGCGTTCTTGGCCGCCAGACCCACCAGCACGATCAGCCCGATCTGGGTCAGGATATTGTTGTCCATACCGCGCAGCATGACACCCAGCAGGGCTGCCAGCATCGACAGCGGAACAATCAGCATGATCGCCATGGGCAAGGTCCAGCTTTCATATTGTGCCGCCAGCAGCAGGAACACCACCGCGATGGCGAGTGCAAACAGGAACAGGGCTGTATTGCCGGTCTGTTTTTCCTGCAGTGCCAGTTCGGTCCATTCAAATGTCATGCCTTGCGGCAAATTCTGCGCCGCCAGGTTTTCCATGATCTCGAGTGCTTCGCCTGTTGAAACACCGGGTGCCGTTGACCCCTGCAGCGGCACCGACACGAACTGATTGTAACGCTGGACAAGGTAGGGCCCGCTGGTATCGCGGATTTCCACCAGGGTGCCCAGCGGCACCAGTGCGCCCGTTGTGGAGCGCACCTTGAGCCGGGCAATGTCATCCCGTTCCATCCTGAAGGATTGATCTGCCTGCATGCGCACGTCATAGCGCCTGCCGAACGCGGTGAAATCGTTCACGAAAGATGAGCCGAGATTGAGTTCCAGGGTTTCGAAGATTGCCCCGATGGAGACCTGCAATTGCTGGGCCTTAACCCGGTCGATCTCCAGATAGTAGGACGGGCTTGAGTTTGAGAAGGTGGTGAAGACACGGCTGACGCCGGGTGTCTGTTGTGCCTGGCCCATCATGGCAAATGCGGCGGCCAGTGCGCGGTCCATCTTGGTGCCGCTGCGCTCCTGGATCTGCATCTTGAAGCCGCCGCCCTGACCCACACCACGCACTGACGGTGGCTGGATGGCAATGATGAATGCTTCCTCGATCTGTTGCAGACGCCCGAACAGCGATCCGATGATCTGCTGTGATGACTGGCCTTTTTCATTGCGCTCGGCGAAGTCGTCGAAGGTCGCGAATATGGCTGCGGCGTTGGTGGCGGAGGTAAACGTCGCCCCGGAGAAACCGGCAAAGGCGACGGCATCCTTGACCCCGGGAGTTTCCCTGATGATCTCGGTTGCGCGCTGCACCACTTTGTCGGTGCGATCCAGGGATGCGCCATCGGGCAACTGAATGGCGACAATACCGTAACCCTGGTCTGTTTGCGGGATGAACCCGCCGGGAACCTTGCCGAACGTCCACACGGTAAGGCCGATCAGGCCGGCATAAACCACCAGTCCCATGACGGTGCGGCGCGACACGAATCCCACTGCACGGGCATAACCGCTGCTCGTCCTGTCAAAACCGGAATTGAACTTGTCGGCTGCCCAGGCGCCTGCCCTGGCCAGCATGGAACGGGACTTTGGCGCATCGTGGGGCTTCAGCAACAATGCCGCCAGCGCCGGTGACAGGGTCAGCGAGTTAATGG
>CALHUA010000146.1 GCA_938039915.1 uncultured Anderseniella sp. | reverse complement strand
GCCGCAGAAACCAGGTTCAGGTTTTGAGTTTACCAACACCATTGTCGGTGGCGCAGTGCCGAAACAGTTCATCGGTTCGGTGGAGTCGGGTGTGCGCGATTATCTGGGGCGCGGCCCCCTCGGGTTTCCGGTCGTTGATGTGGCCGTCAACCTGTCGGACGGGTCGTATCACAATGTGGATTCATCCGACATGGCGTTCCAGCTGGCCGGTAATCTTGCCATGCGTGAAGGCATGCCGCAGTGCGATCCCGTTTTGCTCGAGCCAATCATGAAAGTTGCCATTCATGCGCCATCTGACGCCATTGCCAGCATCACGACAATGGTGCCGCAAAGGCGTGGCCAGCTGCTGGGATTCGAGCCGCGGCAGGGCTGGCCGGGCTGGGACACGGTGCAGGCACTTATCCCCAAATCCACTTTGTCGGACATGATCATTGAGCTCAGGTCATCCACGGCGGGGGTGGCAACCTATACGGCCGAGTTCGACCATCTGGAACGTCTTGATCCAAAGCTGGCCGACCAGATCGTCGATGCTCGCGTGGAAAGCCTGGCCAGTTGACGAAGCTCTAATACCAGGCGTCGGGAAGTTCTGCCTTGCGGCGGGCAACGAAGTCTTTCAATTCCTCGTCCACTCCTGGATCGAGTTCCGGCACCTGGTACTCGTCAAGCAATTGCTTGCACCTCCCGGAGGCGCGCAAGGCCATGTCCTGCGAACCTCTCTCTTCCCAGTTTTCAACGTTTTCGCTGTCCGACAGCGCCGCTTCATAGAACGCGGTCTGGTAATTCTCCATGGTGTGGGCGCAGCCGAGGAAATGGCCTGCCGGTTCAACTTCATGGTAGGCGCTGCGCGCCAGCGCATTGTCGTCAACGGGCAAGCCTTCAAGCAAGACCTGATAGGCGCCGAGCCGGTCTGCGTCCATGACCAATTTTTCAAATCCGGTGCATAAGCCGCCTTCAAGCCACCCGGCGGCGTGCAGCACGAAGTTCGCTCCGGCCAGGGCGGTCGAATGCATGGAGTCAGCACTTTCATAGGCTGCCTGGGCGTCAGCGATTTTTGACGCGGTCAGCGACCCGCCGCAGCGCAGCGGAAGCCCGAGCCTGCGTGCCAGTTGCCCGATGACATAGTTCGACATGGTCGGCTCTGGCATGCCGAAAGTCGGCGCGCCGGTCCTGAGGCTCATGGAGGACAGGAAGTTGCCGAGGATGAAGGGTGCACCCGGCTTTACGAGTTGTGAAAACGCGCACACCATCATGGCTTCCGCCAGGGCCTGCGCGATGGACGCTGCCGTTGAAACCGGCCCCATGGCCCCTGACAGGATGAACGGCACCACCACGATACCCTGTCCATTGCCGCAATAGGCGCGGATGGCTTCTGTCACCACCTTGTCCACCAGAAGCGGGGAATTGGTGTTGACGTTGCCCATGATGACGCAATTGCTGTCAAAGGTTTTCTGACCGTGAAGAATACGCGCCATGGCGACGGAATCGTCCGCGCGTGAACCTTCCGTGATGGCGCCAAGATGGGGTTTGTCCGACAGGGACATGTGCAGATACTGCATGTCGAGATGGCGCTTGGAGACGGGTACATCGCAGGGTTCGCAGGTCACGAAGCCTCCGTGATGCAGCCCGGGCAGCATGTAGGTGAGTTTCACCAGTTTTTCGAAGTCGGCAATGCTGCCATAGCGGCGCCCGTGTTCCAGATCACGCACGAACGGGGCACCATAGATGGGTGCAAATACCTGGTTGCCATCCCCGATGATGACTGAGCGTGCGGGGTTTCTTGCAAGCTGGGTGAACTGTGAAGGGGCCGTCTTGCAGAGCTCCCGGATCATGGCGGCATCGGCGCGCACGCGGGTATCGGTGACCGTTGCGCCTGCCGACCGCCAGGTTTCCAGTGCTTCGGCGTCTTCGCGAAACTCCAGGCCGATCTCCTCGATCAGCCAGTCGGCCTGTTGTTCCAGCGCCACCAGACCGGTCTCGTCGAGATACTCGAAGAACGGAATCCGGCGTTTCACGTAGGCGGGCGCTGGTGGGGCAGGGCGATTTACGCCTTCCGCGCGGCCGCCACGTCTGCCCCGCCGTGTCATGGCCTACTCCTTCACGGGAACTGTGTAGTTCAAGCCCAGCCTGCCGCCGTCAGGATAGATAGTCTGACCGGTAATATAACTGGACAGATCAGATGCCAGGAACACAGCGATCTTGCCGATTTCATCAGGTCTGCCGGGGCGGCCCATTGGTGTGCGGGACATGATGGCGCGCATTTTCTCCGGGTTGGCGGCAACCGTCTGGAACATTTCCGTGGCGATGGAACCGGGGCCGATGGCGTTTACGCGAACACCTTCCTGGGCCAGCCGGATGGCGAATGCCTTTGTCCACTGGTTGACACCGCCTTTCGACATGACATAAGGCGCGATCTCCGGGATGGTCAGCACGGCATTGGCCGAAGACATGTTGATGATGGCGCCCTTTGCCCCGTTTTCATCTTCTGCCTGGGTCAGCATGTGTTTTGCCGCCAACTGGCCAGACAGGAACACACCCTTGAGGTTTACGGCCATGACCTTGTCATAGTCTTCTTCGGACAATTCCAGCGGGTCGGACACGGTTACGATGCCGGCATTGGCCATCATGATATCGAGGCGGCCATGGGTTTTGACAGTGAAATCAATCAGCGCCTGGATGTCGGCGCGTTTGGTTACATCGCAATGTGAATAGCGCACATCGTAGCCCTGGTCGCGCAGGCCTGCGGCGGCTTTCTCACCCTGGTCGTCGGTGACATCGGAGGTCACCACCTTGCAGCCGTGCTCTGCAAAACTGGTTGCGATAGCCAGGCCAAGTCCCCCTGAAGCGCCGGTTACGATTGCGATCTTGTCTTTGAGCAGCATGAACAGTCATTCCTTCTTGTTGGTTGGAAGCACACTCCAAAACAGTTTATGTCAGGTCAAGCTGTTTGTGCAGGCAGGCCATGCACGACAAGGGCTTCCACCGGCGGTAAAATTAACGCAAGTTGCAGCGCATCATGCCTGACCAACGCCCCTCCAACCTGATCATTTTCTGCTCTGACGAACACGCAAGGCGCGTGACCAGATGTTATGGTGATCCGGTCGTGCGAACCCCGACGCTTGATACCATCGCCCGGCTGGGCACCCGGTTCACCAATGCCTATACGCCATCACCGATTTGCGTGCCGGCCAGGGCGTCGCTGGCGACAGGTCTGCAGGTGCATGAAACCCGATGCTGGTCGTCGGCCGAACCCTATCACGGCCAGCATGAAAGCTGGATGCACAGATTGCGTGATGCAGGCCATCCCGTGGTGTCAATCGGCAAGCTGCATTTCAGGCGCGCAGGCGATGACCATGGCTTCGATGAGGAAATCGAACCGATGTATCTCGCCAATGACGGGGCTGGATGGGTGCAGGGACTGTTGCGTGATCCGATGCCCGGATACGATGACACAAGGCAGATGTCAGAAGATGTCGGGCCCGGTGAAACCGAGTACACCGAGTACGACCGGCGCGTCGCTCATGAGGCGGTCAAGTGGCTGAAGAAGTACGCAACCAAATTCAAGACCAGGCCGTGGTGCCTGTTCGTTTCCTTCATCAGTCCGCACTATCCGCTCAAATGCCCGGAAGCGGCCTACCGGTTGTATGAACATGCACAGATACCGGAACGCCCGTCACAACTGCCAGAGCATGATGTGCTGCAACAGATGGCGCAGTTCTGGAACTATGATGATCACTTCGATGATGGCCTGCGGGACCTCGCACGCAAGTCCTATTATGGATTAGTCAGCTTTCTGGACGACAACATCCGGCAGGTGATGGAAGCACTGGAAGACACCGGTGCTGCGCGCGATACATCCGTCATGTATCTGTCAGATCATGGAGAAATGCTGGGCAGTCACGGTTTCTGGGCCAAGTCGGTGATGTATGAAGATGCAGTTGGCGTGCCGTTGATGATGATGGGGCCAGGCGTTGCAGAAGGGGTAAACTCAACTCCGGTTTCACTGACCGATGTGGCTGCCACGGTGCAGCAAACCGTTGGTCTTCAACCGGGTGCGGCACGTGAACCGTGGATGTCGCGACCGCTTCAGGATTTCGTTTCCAACCCCGAACCTGATCGCTTCATCCTGTCGGAATATCATGACGGTGGCTCACCGTGCGGTATTACAATGCTGCGCTATCGCGAATGGAAATACGTGTACTATGCACACGGCCACGCGCCCCAACTTTTCAACCTGATAGATGATCCGCAAGAGCTGCATGACCTGGGCAGATCGCGCAACCATGAACGCCAGCGTGACATGCTTCGCGACCTTATGGGACATGCTGTAGATCCCGAAAGTGTCAACCGGGATGCATTTGCGGATCAGAAAATACTGATTGAAAAACTGGGCGGTGTGGACGCTTTAATGGCAATGAAGAGTTTCGGCCACACACCGGTCGGTTGAAGTTAACTGGAGGCAGATACATGACGGCACCATTGCAGGGTTTGAAGGTGATCGAGATGGCGCGGATCCTGGCTGGCCCGTGGATAGGACAGACGCTGGCTGATCTGGGCGCCGAGGTCATCAAGCTGGAAAGCCCGGGCGGCGACGACACCCGCAACTGGGGGCCGCCGTTTGTCAAACGTTCCGACGGATCAGATGGCGATGCGGCCTATTTCCATTCTACCAACCGGGGCAAGAAGTCAGTCATTGTCGATTTCAAGACGCAGGAAGGGCGCGACTCCATCCGTGCCCTGGTCGCTGATGCCGATGTGTTTGTGGAAAATTTCAAGGTTGGCGGTCTGGCCAAGTATGGCCTTGATTATGCGTCCCTGCGTGAGTTGAACCCGAAACTGATTTATCTGTCGCTGACCGGATTTGGACAGACCGGGCCCTATGCCCACAAGGCAGGCTATGATTTCATGATCCAGGGTCTTGCCGGGATCATGGACCTGACCGGCGAACCTGACGGACAGCCGCAGAAGATGGGGGTTGCGTTTGCCGATATATTCACCGGGCTTTACGGTGTCATTGCAATCCAGTCTGCCTTGATGGTGCGTGGGCAAACCGGCAAGGGGCAGCACATCGACATGGCATTGTTCGACGCCATGAGCGCCGTGCTTGCCAATCAGGCACTGAACTATCTGGTATCAGGTACATCTCCCAAACGCATGGGCAATGCTCACCCCAACATCGTGCCCTACCAGGTATTTCCGTCGAGTGACGGGCATTTGATCATTGCCACCGGGTCACAACCGCAATGGTCGAAAATGTGCCAGGTGCTGGGGCTTGATGAACTGATTGATGATGCCCGTTTCAGGACCAACCAGGATCGGGTGAAAAACCGCGATGAACTGGCGGCGCTGATCTCCGCCAAAACCTCTCTTCGTACCCGTGACGAGATGCTTGCGGAATTCGATGCGAAATTCATTCCTGCCGGCCCGATCAATTCAGTCAAGGATACATTCACCGATCCGCAGATCCTGCAACGCGGATTGCGAGTGGATGTGCCCGCTGGCGACGGTGTGATGGTGCCGAGCGTGCGTACGCCGATTATATTTTCCGACAGCACATTGCAGCTTGACCGGGCCAGTCCCAAACTTGGCGAACACACTGATGAAGTGCTGAACAATCTGAAAGAGCGCAAAGCTTGATTGCCGGACTGACAAAGAGCGATCTTGAGCAGGTCATTGCCGCGCTGGCGATCGGGCTTGGCGGCGGTGCCGTATTCTGGTGGCTCGGATTACCGGCACCATGGCTGGCGGGATCCGTGGTGACAGTGGCGGCAGCGTCCTTGTCCGGTGTCATAAAACAGCCAATGCCGCGCCACCTGACCAAGATCATATTCATCCTGCTTGGCCTGCAGATCGGTGGAGCGGTAACACCTGAAACACTGAACACCCTGTCGCGCTGGCCTTTGAGCTTTCTGGTGCTGGCGCTGACCATGGTGGTTCTGGTGTGGAGCGGGGTGGTGTTTTTTCGCAAGGTCTATGGCTGGGACCGGGCAACCTCGTACTTCGCCGTGATGCCGGGTGCCTTGTCGGTTGCGCTGGCGCTGGCGGCGGACACGCGTGCCGATCTCAAGAAAGTCAGTGTGTCCCAGGTCATAAGGCTGTTTGTGCTGGTGGCGGTGCTGCCGTCACTGATCTCGTCTCTGGGTGAGCTGTCAGATGCGCCGGCGCAGGTTTTGCCGCAACCCGGTTCCCTGCGTGATCTTGCAATGGTGCTGGCTGCAGGGCTGCTAGCGGGTTTCATCTTTGACAAGCTCAAGGTGCCGGCGGGCCTCGTGTTGGGGCCGGCACTGGCCAGTGCTGCCATGCATGTTGGCGAAGTGGTGCACGGCACGTTGCCGATGTGGGTGCTGATGCCGGTGTTTGTATTTCTGGGCACCATGATCGGAATGCGGTTTGCCGGGGTGAAACCGGCGGATATTGCCAATATCGGCGCAGCAGGTCTCGCCGGACTGGGCGTGGCGCTGGTGGTCAGTGTTGCAGGGGCTGCGGCTGCCAGTTCGATCGCGGATGTGCCGTTTGCCTGGACCATATTGGCATTTGCGCCCGGTGGCATGGAGGCCATGACCATCATGGCATTTGCACTGGGGCTTGATCCTGCATTCGTCGGGGCGCACCAGATTGGTCGGTTTGTGCTGATTGCACTGGCGATGCCGCTGGTGTGGCAGTTCATCCAGCAAAAACCGGGTAATACCAAAGGAAGTGATTATTGACCCATTTGATGGAGAC
>CALHUA010000145.1 GCA_938039915.1 uncultured Anderseniella sp. | reverse complement strand
GGGGCTGGTTGAAGGCAGGGATGCGATTGTGGCCATGATCGTCCTGGCGGCCATGTGCTGGGCGCCGATCATGCCGATGCTGGATGCGGTTGCGGTCGAGCAGTCTGACGCCGGATTGTACGATTACGGCCGGGTGCGTATCGCCGGTTCCATTACCTTTATTGCCGGATCGCTGGGGGCGGGGGCATTGCTCCTGGTGCTCGGCAAGTCCGACCTGATCTGGGTGTTGCTGGTAACCCATATACTCATGGCGCTCAGTGCCTTTGCCCTGCCGCAACTGGGCGCGGCGAAGGCAGGTGACAGCAGCCCAGCGACAATAGCCGCTGCAGGTAAAGTGCTGATGACGGGCAGTTTTGTCCTGTTGATCCTGGTGGCAGGGCTGACCCAGACAAGCCACGCGGTCTATTACAGCTTCGGCTCGCTGCACTGGGAGAGCCTGGGGTATTCCGCAGTGACCATCGGTGCACTTTGGTCAATCGGTGTGGTCGCCGAGATCGTACTGTTCATGTATGCGCGTGGATCAATCGAACGAATGGGTCCCGTCCTGCTGCTGCTGGCAGGTGCCGGCTTCGGTGTGCTTCGCTGGGCAGGAATGGCGTTTGATCCCCCTCTGGCGGTGGTCATGCTGCTGCAGGTCATGCATGCAGCCAGCTACGGCATGACCCATCTGGGCACCATCTATTATATACGCCGCTTCATGGATGCCGATTTTGCAGGAACGGCGCAGGGAATGTTTGTGGCGATCTCGGGCGGGGTGTTCATGACCAGCGCCATTGCCCTTGCCGGATGGGCCTATGGAGCCCACGCGGCGCTGAGCTATCTGTGGATGGCTGCGATGTGTGGTGTCGCGCTGGCACTGGGATTTGTCCTCAAGACCAGAACCAGCGTTTAGCCCCACAGTGCAGGCGGCGGCGGGTACATCAGCGACCCGTCAAACCGGATG
The DNA here is from genome assembly GCA_938039915.1 of uncultured Anderseniella sp. Classification (GTDB taxonomy): domain Bacteria; phylum Pseudomonadota; class Alphaproteobacteria; order Rhizobiales; family Aestuariivirgaceae; genus Anderseniella. Next base: position 8,630 of record CALHUA010000145.1, on the reverse strand, counting down.
CCCGGATCGCGGTCCCTGGCCAGCAGCAGCGGGCCATCGAGATCAACCACGCGTGCGGTCTGGCCGACAATGTGACCGGGTGCCATGGCCAGCGACGTTGCCAGCATGCAGCCGATCATGATCTCAAAGTCCTGTTCGCGCGCAGCCTGCGCCAGTGCCAGCGCCTCGGTCAGCCCGCCGGTCTTGTCCAGCTTGATGTTGATGGCTGAGTATTTGCCTGCCAGCTTGTGCAGGTCTTCCTTGCCGTGTGCGCTTTCATCGGCGCAGATCAATACATCGGTCCTGCCCAGGCCGCGCAGGGCTTCATCATCACCGGCGGGCAGCGGTTGCTCGACCAGTTCAACCGACGTTTCGGCACACACAGCCAGATGATTGTCCAGGTCGGCAGGCTTCCAGGCCTCATTGGCATCAATGATCAGGCGGGTATCAGGGGCAGCGGCGCGGATGGCGCGCAGGCGTTCATGGTCACCATCGCCACCGAGCTTGATCTTGAGCAATGGCCGCTCGCTTGCTCTTGCGGCGGCCTCGGCCATCTTCTCCGGCGTCTCAAGGCTGAGGGTATAGGCGGTAATGATCGGTTCCGGCTGTTTGTCCAGCCCGGCCAGTTGCCAGACCGGTGTTCCGGTGATTTTCGCTTCCAGGTCCCACAAAGCACAATCCAGCGCATTTTGTGCCGCGTGCAGGCTCAGCATTTTCGGCACGTCCGCCCGGGTGCACCCGTCCTCGATCGCAGCACGAGACGCATCAAGGGCGTCCAGTGTAGCGTCGATGGTTTCATTATAGCGCGCGTACGGCACGCTTTCGCCGACACCGACGGCGCCATCCTGCTCCAGCGTGACCTTGATCACCTCGGCTGTGGTCTTGGTGCCGCGTGAAATGGAAAAACTGCCGGCAATCGGCCAGCTTTCATGAGCAACGGTAAGTTTGCGCCGGGTTGTCATGAGGATGGAAAACGCTTCTGGATCTCGTCGACAATCGGCGCCATGCCGGTGCGGATCGGGTCCACGCAAGGCAGGCCGTGCTCGCTTTCAAGCCTGGCCAGATAGTCTTTGGCCTCGGTGTCTGACAGCTTCTGGGTGTTGACGCAAATACCGACACACTGAATATCCGGATTGGTCAGTCTGCCGTCCTCGATATTGCGATCGATAACCTGCTGTATGGTCGGCAGGGGATGTTCAACACCGCGCATGTTGGTGCGGGTCGGTTCATGGCACACCACGAAAGCATCGGGCTGAGAGCCATGCAGCAGGCCAAGCGACACGCCGGCAAACGCCGGGTGGAACAGCGATCCCTGACCTTCAACACAATCCCAGTGGTCGTCGTCATTGGCGGGGCTTATCCATTCAGCCGCGCCGGAGATGAAGTCGGCGACAACGGCATCAAGTGCAATGCCACGGCCGGAGATCAATACGCCGGTTTGCCCGGTGGCGCGGAAATCGGATTTCATGCCGCGTTTCTGCATTTCCTGATCGAGGGCAAGCGCTGTGTATTTCTTGCCGACGGAACAGTCGGTGCCAACGGCAAGTATCCGCTTGCCGGACCGCCTGGTGCCCTTGCCGGTGTTAAAGGCAACATCTGAAAACCGGACATCGTGCAGCTTTGCACCGTGCTTTTCGGCCGCTTCGGCAATCTCGGGGATCGAGGACAACCGCTTGTGCAGGCCGGTGGCCACGTTCATGCCGGCCTCGATGGCCTTCACAACTTCTGAAATCCAGTGATCCGGCAACACGCCGCCGGAGTTGACGACACCCACGACCATTGTGCGTGCCCCGGCTGCAACGGCCTCATCAATACTCATGTCAGCGAGGCCGGTGTCGGCCTGACAGCCTTGCAGCCGCATCTGGCCGGTGCACCAGTCCGGGCGCCAGTCGACGACGCCTTGTGCCGTCTTGGCTGCCAGCTGGTCGTGAACATCGCCGAGAAACAGGAGATATGGGCGTTCGATTTCCATGGGTCGTACTCGCAAAGTCAAAGGTGGTTTTTCGGTTCATAGGCACCACAAGATGTGACGTTGCGCAAGAGGGCAGTGCAGCGGGTCAGATAGAGCCAGATTTTGTCCGGTCCTGTCTGCCAGAAAACCCACAGGATCGAGTTGCAAGCGGTGATGCGACGTGCATATAGTCCGCGCGGGAATTTGGTTTTTCAGTCAGGTTGGCGGTCGTGAGTAAAGTAACGCGCATGTCCAAGGAGGATGTCCGTGCCCTTGTGCTCAGATCAGCACAGGAGCAGAACCTGCACCCGCTTGATTTGCAGATCACTCGAAAAGTCAGGGTGCACTCACATACCAGCCACCCTGCGACGGCGCACTATCATGCCCGCTCCCGGGATGGTTCTGAAGAGTACTGCGTCAAGTTCTTTGATACTTCGACTGAGGAAAAGCTGATGTTTTTCCAAACGGAAGCCCGTCTTCTTGAAGCGCTGAACCAAAAGACACTCGGTAGTTCGGTGGCCATGACACCCGCGGTTCATCTGGCGGATGCAAAGTCAGGCATCCTGGTGATGGACTGGCTCAACGGGTTCAGCATGAAATCGAGCCTGGCTGCTGCCAACTATTCGGCAGACCGCCGCAATCGGCTGCTGCGCTTGTCCGCTCAATGGCTCCGGCAATTTCATGAAATATCTGGCATTGAAAGGAAACCGGCCAACGCGTCGGCCATATTCGAAAAACTGCAGGTCAGTATCCGGAACATGACTGATCACCATCGCGATCTGCTTCTGTCTGATGAAATAATAGCCCGCGCCACTGACCGGCTTGGCCAGCTGGCCCCCGGGATGGATGAACTTTCAGTGGAGTGGAGCCTCCATCATCGCGACTTTACCCCTTCCAACCTGATCGTCAGTCGCAAGGGCACGGCTGTTCGTGGAATTGACTTTGGCAAGGCATCTCAGAACGCCCCGGTTTCACTTGATCTGGCAACGTTCATTGTGCGCGCGCACGATATAGGCACCGGTTTGGTGTCTGCCGGAGTGACCGCAGATGCCACCCGGTTGTCGGCAACAATGGAGGCGATGCTGAATGAATACAGCCCTCAGTTGTCCGACGCGGACAGAGACTGGGTAATCTGGTGTGTGCTGTACTGGGCCGTCTACCGAATTGTGGTTTACTACACAGCCGGTGAACCTGCTGCGAGCTGGAACATTCCAGGACGCATGATTTCACATTTGAAGGAGCGAAAGAGCAGGCGCCTTGTTCAGGCTGTCTATAGTCTATTGTAGACGCAGTTGTTGATGAGGTGCCGGGCTGGCTCCCCATGTCTGTGCATCAGGAGGGTGGATGAACCAAGAGTTGGCAAGCGAGCGGACCAAGGTCAGGAAACGGCGATGGTGGCAGGCGTTGCTGTCGGTCCTGGCAGGCGCAGGTTATCTCTATGTCGGTCGCCCAAGGCGATACTGTTCGTGGTTGCTGTTTAACCTGTTGCTTTTAGGGCTATGGTTTGCAGGTCCGGGCAGTCTCCTGAGCAAACCGGCGGTCCTGGCAGCCGTTGTGATGCTTGCTCTTCTGGTCAACGCTGCGATGCTCCTTGACGTCATTCGCCTGGCAATCAGGCAACCGGAATACCAATTGCAATGGTTCAACCGCTGGTGGGTGTATCTGGTCAGCTTGGTGATGTGGACGGTAATCAGCTCTGTTCCTGATATTACTGGTCCTGAAGTGTTGGCGGTAAGAACATTTTCCATTCCCTCCGCCTCAAATGTACCGACCATGCTGGTGGGTGATCATATCACCGGTGACCCTTCAGCTTACAATGAAACTGACCCTCAGCGCGGAGATGTGGTGGTCTTCAAACTGCCAAAAGGCACCAATACAGATTATGTAAAGAGGGTGGTCGGTCTGCCGGGAGACCGCGTGCAGATGATCAATGGCGTCCTGCACATCAATGATGTGCCAGTAGCGCGCAAGGAAGTGGGCATCCGTCAAGAAAAGTCGGCGCCCAAAGCGCGTGTTTTTCGGGAGACCCTGCCTAACGGTGTTACCTACAGCACTCTGGATGTTTACGCAGGTCCGGCTGACAATACGCAGGAATATGTCGTCCCGCAGGCGTATTACTTTGTGATGGGGGACAACCGGGATAACTCTATCGACAGCCGGTTTTTGACCGAAGTAGGATATGTGCCCCGGACGAACATCTATGTAAAAGTCGGGGGTGTCATTTACTCGCCTGACTGGTCACGCATTGGCACCACCGTGAACTAAATGGTCTTCTAAAACCTGTCGATCACCGTAATCCCCACATCCTCATGATTGTCCATTTTCGCCAGTGCAGCACCTGCGTCCTCCAGCTCAATGCGGGTCTTGATCAGTTTTCCAATGTTCAGGCGGCCCGACGATATCATCTCGAACAGCGCCGGAAACCGCAGCGCCGGCAGACCGCGTGATCCCATGATCACCAGTTGTCGGTAGTAGACGGTTTCCAACAGCGGGATCTCGGGATTGGCGTGTTCGTCCAGGGGCTGCCCGATCTGGATATGCCGTCCCAGCTTCTTCAGGCAGCGCAGTGAATTGTGCAGGGTGTCGGTGATGCCAAGCGCTTCAATCGACGCGTCTGCACCGCCATGGGTCAGGTCACGTATGGCTTCACCGACATCGTTTGTTCTGGCGGCGTTGATGGTGTGTGTGGCACCTACCTGTTTTGCGAGTTCAAGCTTCTCGTCAATAATGTCGACAGCAATCACGGTGGCGCCAACTGCGGCGCCGATCATGATCGAGGACAAGCCGACACCGCCGCATCCGTGCACCGCCAAAGTCTCGCCCGGCTTTACAGCCGCCTTGTCCACGACGGCGGAAAATGATGTTGTGGTCCGGCAGCCAAGGGCCGCTGCGACTTCATCGGAAACATCATCAGGCAGTTTCAGAACATTGGCATCAGCCAGCGGGATCGCCACCCGTTCGGCAAATGCACCCCATCCGTGGAAGCCCACAACATACTGGTCATCGCAGATGGTCAGGTTACCGGTCCGGCAGCACGCACATTCACCGCATCCCAGGATGACGGGGACTGTGACGCGGTCACCCTTGCGGAACTGCCGGCAGTCAGGTCCGACATCGACCACTATCCCGGCCAGTTCATGACCTGGAACATGTGGGAGTTTTATGACGTGGTTGGTGCCTTTCCAGCCGTGCCAGTCCGACCGGCAGACACCACAGGCCCTGACCTCAATGACAACGCCATTGGCAGGTGTGTCCGGCTCGGCGACTTCGGTGATTTCCAGGGGGGTTGAAAATTCTGTAATCAGTGCGGCTTTCATGGTCATCAGGATAGAAGCTGGATATTCAACAAGCCAGCAGAAACGGGCGATGATATCTGCAATCAGATCAAAGCAGATCCTGAGGCATGAAAATCAACTCCCTTTGATGGTAGTATGATGTTCCGGAAAGCAATTTGAGGATGTATTTTCATGACACAGTTCAACGGATCATGCCTGTGTGGCGCTGTGACCTATGAAGCTGACTGCGAAATACAGCGCGTCGTCAACTGCCATTGCATTGACTGCCAAAAGGCAACCGGTTCGGTGCACACAACTATGGTTTTCGTGCCTGAGGCAGGTGTGACCATCAAGGGTTACCCGTCCAGCTACACCCATACCGCAGATAGCGGTTCGGCCATGACCAAGCGGTTTTGCTCATCATGCGGAACTCAGTTGTTTTCAATCAATTCGCGCCGTGCTGGTGCTATCGGCATCCGGGCCGGCACTATCTCGCAGAAACACCTTGTAACGCCACAGCTGAACATCTTCTGCGACAGCGCCGTGCCGTCCACACCGATGGACGACAGTTTGCCGAAACATCGCAAGATGCCGGGGTAGGGCGCCAACCGTCTCGCTCTAGTGCTTAACCCTGCCGGCTGCTTCAGCAAGCATCAGGTAGACCTTGCCGGTCTCCGATCCCAGGCACTGATCAACCAGTTCCTCGCCTGCATGTGACGTGGATACAGTATCCAGCAGACGCTCAAACAGGCGGATGAAGCCGTCGATGCGGGTTCTGGCCTGTTTGTCGTCCCGATAGGCCTTGCGGGTCTGGTCCATCAGCTTGCGCCCCCGGTTCTGGAACAGGCTGTGGGTATAGGCCTGCGCATTGCCTTTCCGGAAAGATGCTTCAAGCTCCTTGGGCAGGTCGTCATGCAGCATCTGGTAGATGTCGCGGGTGGCAGCATTCAGTTTGGCGACAAGTGCCTCCGTGGTCCGACTGGTCGAGCCGTCCGACGATGCCGCATCCTTTCTGGATTTTCGTGCAGGTTTTTCACGCGCAACAGGCGTGTCTTCATCGGACGACAGCAGGTCACCGAGAAATCTCCGGACGGCCCCCTTGTCCTTTGCAGGAGCTGAAGCTTCATCACTTGCAGCAACACGGTCTTCGGATTTCCGGGCACCGGACGTCTGCTGTGATGCAGCGATGGACGCGGTGCCCTTAGTTTTTCCCGGCGATCGTCCCCCGGCCTCCGGCGGCACATAGATACCGGGCCCGGACATGGCAAGCGAGGATGATTGCCGCTTGACCACGTCTGCCAGCGCGTTGAGGGCGGTAATCTGGTCGGTCACCACCCGGCGCATGGCGTCTGCGGAATTGCGTGTTTCTGCCGGCAGCTCCAGCACGGCACGGCGCACTTCGCCGCGGGCGAACTCGATTTCGCGAACCACACTGGCCGCAGCCTCGCGCATTTCATCTGCGGTCGAAGAGAATTCCTCGGTGGAGCCGGACATGGTTGTGTTGAGCTGGCGCACGACCTCTGCATGCTGCGAGATGATGTTGCGGGCAGCACGGCTGACCTGCTCATCAGAGATAGCCTCGATCTTCTTGATCTCTTCCTGCATGTTGTCGGAGGCGGCGGTGAACTGTGACGTTATCAGGCGACCCAGTTCGTCGGTGCGCTTGTTGGCGTCAGACAGTGAATGTTCGACGCGCTCCATGTAGCGTTCCATGATGCCGTCGACTTCTTCGGACTTCTTGCCGAGTTTTTGCAAGAGCCCGGCCATCTGGGAGTCTCGGCTGTCCATCAGGCGGTCGAGACGCTCGTTGAAGTTGGTGACCGCACGGTCGACCTTCTCCGACGAACTTTCCAGGCGTTCGGAAATTTTGCCGGACGTGGTGTCCAGGCGGCCTACCAGGGCTGTCGACACGGTGTCGATACGCTGGTCCAGTTCACCGGCTGTGTCTTTCAGGGCTTCGGCCATCATGGTGTAGGCCTGGTCGGTCTGGGTTGCGAACTTTGACCCGGTGTCTTCGAGGCGCCGTGATGCTTCGCTGGCGCGGGTTTCAAATTCGCCGGCTGACTGGGCCAGGTGATTGATGACATTTGCGGCATTGGTTTCGAACCGTGTCGAAATCGACTGGGTGTTTTCTTCCATATTGTCGGCAAACGATACTGATGCACGACCAAGCTCGGCGACGAGATCGCGCGCAGCGCCGTCCAGACCTTCGGAAAACGCGCTCCGGGCGGTGCCGAGTTCGTTGAACACGCGTGCAGCGCGTTCGTCCAGCATCTTGGAGAATTGCTCGCCGGAAGCATCCATGCGGGTTATCACATCGGTGGTGATCTCTTCCAGCAGTGTGCTGGCCAGATCGAAACGCTTGCCCATTTCGCGGGAGTTGTTCTCAAGGCGCATAAACATGGCTGCGCCGCTCTTTTCCATGGTCTCAGCGACTTCGGCAGTCGTGGTTTCGAAGCGGGTCGACATCTCCTGATTGGCGCGTTCCACGTGGGAATACCATTCAGCCGTAGTGTTATCCAGCTTGCCGGACATGCCTTCGATCTGACTGAGTACGGTACCGGACCGATCTTTGAGCTGGGTGATCAGATTGCTCATGGTGTCAGCCACTGTGTCCAGACGGGATGTCAGACTTGTGGATGTTGAATCGAGACGGTCGGTCAGCAGCAGAGACACTTCGTCGAGCCGGCCGGTCATCGCGCCGGAGGAGGCATCGAGGCGATCCGCCAGGGCATTGGTGGTGGTGTCGAGCTTGCCGGTCATCTCTGCGGTCACGCTGTTCAACAGCTCGGCCATGCGGGATGTCGAGCCTTCCAGGCGTTCGGAAACGGAGCTGGATGACGTATCGAGGCGCTCGACCAGTTCATTTGTCGTAGCATCCAGCTTGCCGGTCATTTCAGACGACGTGGCATTCAGCAGTTCGGCCATGTGCGACGTGGCACCTTCAAGACGACCGGTGAGCTCGCCGGTTGAGCTGTCAAGGATTGATGTCAGACGGTTGGTCAACTGACCGGTAGAACCGTCAAGCCGCTGAGCGATTGCCGCGGTTGTTGTGTCGAGCTTGTCAGACATCTCAACCGACGCCTGATCCAGCGCATCGGCGACGCGCGAGGTCACACTTTCAAGCCGGTTGGTCAGTTGCGTGGAATTGGTGCTCAGGCGATCGGTGACTTCCGTGCTGGTGCTTTCCAGCTTGCCGGTCAGTTCTTCCGAAGACGAGCTCAGCAAGGCGGCAAGCTCACTGCCTGTTGCCTGCAGTTTGCCGGTCAGCGTTTCAGATGATGTGTCAAGACGATCTGCGAGTGCGTTCGATGTGGCCTCGAGCTTGCCCGTCATGCCAACGGACGCCTTGTCCAGAAGCCCCGCCATGCGGGTGGTGGCGCCTTCGAGACGGACCACCATGGCGTCTGACGTTTCCTCGATCT
>CALHUA010000144.1 GCA_938039915.1 uncultured Anderseniella sp. | reverse complement strand
GTCTGGGAAGAGATCACCCAGATTTTCGGCGACATGGGATTTGCCGTGGCCGAAGGCCCGCATATTGAAACCGACTGGTACAATTTCGGTGCGCTGAACATTCCCGATGACCATCCGGCGCGTCAGGAGCATGACACCTTCTACTTCAACCCGAAGGAAGACGGGTCACGCATGGTGCTGCGCACGCACACCTCACCGGTACAGATCCGTACCATGCAGGAAAGCGAAACCCCGATCCGCATCATTGCGCCGGGCCGCACATACCGCTGTGACTCAGACCAGACCCACACCCCGATGTTCCATCAGGTTGAAGGCCTGGTGCTGGATGACAAGACCCATCTGGGGCATTTGAAATGGTGCCTTGAAGAGTTCTGCAAGGCGTTCTTTGAAGTTGATGCGGTGAAAATGCGCTTCCGCGCGTCGCACTTCCCGTTCACCGAACCGAGCATGGAAGTGGACATCAACTGTTCATGGGAAAAGGGTCAGGTGAAGGTCGGTGTCGGCGACAGCTGGCTGGAAATCCTCGGATCCGGCATGGTGCATCCCAACGTCATTCGTGCAGGTGGTCTGGATCCGGACAAGGTGCAGGGCTTTGCCTTCGGCATGGGTATCGACCGGCTGGCCATGCTGAAATATGGCATCCCTGATCTGCGGGCATTCTTCGAAGCCGACCTCAGATGGTTGAGGCATTATGGCTTTCGTTCGCTCAACGTGCCGACACTGGCAGGAGGACTGTCATGAAGTTCACGCTCAAATGGCTGAAGCAGCATCTCGACACCGACGCCACCATCGACGAAATCTGCGATGGCCTCGTTGGCGTCGGCCTTGAGGTGGAAGGTGTCGAGGATCAGACAAAGGCGCTGGCCGCCTTCACCATCTGCAAGGTGAAAGAAGCCCGCCAGCATCCCAATGCTGATCGTCTGCGCGTATGTGACGTGGAAACCAGCAACGGCCTGGTGCAGGTTGTGTGTGGCGCGCCCAATGCACGCACCGGCCTCACAGGTGTGTTCGCAGGCCCCGGCACCCATGTGCCCGGCACCGGCGTCGACCTTGAGGTTGGCACCATTCGCGGTGTCGAAAGCGCCGGCATGTTGTGTTCCGAACGCGAGCTGATGATTTCCGATTCCCATGACGGCATCATAGACCTGGCCGAAGACTTCCCCATCGGCATGAGTGCTGCCGAGGCGCTGGGCCTTGATGATCCGGTGATCGATGTCGCCATAACGCCGAACCGTCCCGACGCACTGGGTGTCTACGGTATTGCCCGCGACCTGGCGGCAAAGGGTCTAGGCAAGCTGAAGCCGCTCGATGTGCCTGATATCAAGGGCACTTACAAATCTCCCATCGGTGTTGATCTGCGTTTTGACGGTGAAGATCCGATGCCGTGTTCGATGTTTGTCGGTCGCCACATCAAGGGTGTGAAGAACGGTCCGTCACCGGACTGGCTGCAGCGCTGGCTGATGGCGATCGGCCTGCGCCCGATTTCTGCGCTTGTCGATATCACCAACTACATCACCTTCGGTTTTGGCCGCCCGCTGCATGTGTTTGATGCCGACAAGGTGCATGGCACCGTGCATGCGCGCATGGCAAAGCCGGGTGAAACCCTCATGGCGCTGGATGGCAAGGAATACGCGCTCGACGAGACCATGACCGTGATCGCCGACGACAATGGAGCAGAAGGTATTGCAGGTATCATCGGCGGCGAGGTGTCCGGATGTACCGAGAGCACCACCAATGTATTCATCGAGGCAGCCTTCTTTGACCCGATCCGTACCGCTGCTACCGGCCGCAAGCTGAATGTCATCACCGATGCGCGCTATCGCTTTGAACGTGGTGTTGACCCTGCCTTTGTGGAAGCCGGTGCCCAGCTTGCCACACAGATGATCATGGACCTGTGTGGCGGCGAGGCGTCCGAACTGGTGATTGCCGGTGCTGCACCCTTGAACGCCCGCTCCTGTGGCCTGCGCAAAACCCGTGTCAAAACATTGGGCGGTATTGATGTGCCGGAAGCCCGGCAGGTGGAAATTCTCACCGCGCTCGGTTTTGGTGTCACCGACAAGGGCGACGTGCTGTCGTGTGCAGTGCCAAGCTGGCGGCCGGATGTCCATGGCGAGGCGGACTTGGTTGAAGAGGTCTGCCGCATCTATGGCCTGGACCAGGTGCAATCAGAACCCATGCAGCGTGCCCACGCGGTTGCCAAACCGGTCCTGACCATCCGACAGAAACGCATGCTGGCGGCGCGCCGGGCATTGGCCGGGCGCGGGCTCAACGAGGCGGTGACCTGGTCGTTCCTGCCGGCAGCCCAGGCAGATCTGTTCGGCGGTGGCCAGCCGGAACTGAAGCTTGCCAACCCGATCTCGGTTGAACTGTCCGACATGCGGCCGTCGCTGATTGCCAATCTGGTGGCAGCAACCGGACGCAACGTTGATCGCGGTCAGGCCCAGGTCGGCCTGTTCGAAGTGGGCCAGGTCTATGCCGGTGACCGGCCTGAAGACGAGACATTGCGGGCAGCAGGTGTCCGGCGCGGCCAGACCGGTCCGCGCCACTGGGGCGACAAGGCGCGCAATGTCGATGCTTTCGACGCCAAGGCTGATCTGATGGCAGCCCTTGGCGTGGCGGGTGCGCCGGTGGCCAGTGTTCAGGTGGTGCAGGGTGCGCCGTCATGGTTCCACCCGGGCCGGTCCGGCACCGTGCAACTGGGGCCGAAGAACCAGCTCGGATGGTTTGGCGAAGTACATCCGCGCGTGCTGGACGCCATGGACGTGAAGGGTCCGCTGGTGGCTTTTGAACTCAATATCGACGCCATTCCCCAGCCGAAGTCGTCCCAGGCCGCGCGGCCGCCAATGGATACATCGGACTTGTTGCCGGTGAAGCGCGATTTCGCCTTTGTCATCGACACCGACGTGCCGGCTGACAAGCTACTGCGGGCAGCGCGTGGCGCCGAGAAGGCCCTGGTAACGGACGTCTCCGTATTCGATGTGTTCGAAGGCGGCAATCTCGGCGAAGGCAAACGCTCTCTCGCCATCGAGGTCACGCTGCAGCCGAAGGACAAGACATTGACCGACGAAGAGATCGACGCCGTGTCCCAGGCAATCGTTGCCGGTGTCACCAAGGCAACCGGGGCTACCCTGAGGGGGTAGCGGTTTAAGGGATTTCGCTCACGCAAGCAGCCTTGCGGCTGCGCTCCGCTAGGGCGCACTATGTGCGGCGGCCGGTCGGCCTTGCCTCAGCACTGGCGTGCTTCGGGGGAGAATTCATCACCACCGTCATCCCAGCGACGGCTGGGATCCAATATCGCAGTAGGATCCGGTATGCGTTGAAAGTGGATTCCAGCCTTCGCTGGAATGACG
>CALHUA010000143.1 GCA_938039915.1 uncultured Anderseniella sp. | reverse complement strand
CCCCGGAAACTTTCCCCTGCAAACCGGGACTTTAGGAGGACGGCGTGTAAAACCAAATCACACGCATACTGTTTTCCGTCCTAAAGATGTAGAAATCAACCAACAGATACACCTCCGGTACACTATTTTGAAAAGTGTGACATATTTGCCACACATCGCCCCTACGGCAAATTTGCAGTTTGGCAAGCATGCCGATGCCTGGCAAACCGTTCGTATCTGGAAAAGAAGATGCAAAGCGCCGGTATGGTCACCAACCAATTTCGCTATAAAAATGCCTGAAAACTGCCAAATTCGGAATTCTCGGGACGCTGCCTTCACCAAGCGGCTCTCATTGGTTCACGCTGGAGTCGCGGGCTGAAATCGCAGTTTTCCCGATGTATTGGCAAACGTTTGTATCAATACGCAATTGTGGCGCGCGCGGTGGTGCTGTGGATGAAACTGTGTGGATAGGTGGTTTTAAACGGTTGTGAGACGGAATCAGTGCTGATTTCATTGGCTGCAAGCGAGATTTGGCTATTTACCAATTGATTCCTGCAGCCGACTGCGTGCAAAAAGCCCGAACCCTGCCCGCGTACCGGCGGTTCCGGTCATATGCAGAGAAACAGTGTTAGTGAGAGGAATTTCCATGGCGAAGAACATCCGGCTGGAATGGTTGCTGCCATGCCTGATCGTGCCTGCTGCAATGGTCGTTGCCGCAACGGCCAACGCCACTGGCGAGACCACTGGGACTGCGGGTGGAACCACGGGTGCAAATACGGGGCAAAATGTGGTCCAGACAGAGGCTGCACCACCGCCCGCGCCAACCGTCAACAAGACATCCGGACGATCCGTGCGTCCGTCGATAACCGGAACCTGGCCGGAAGGCGACGGCAACAGGCTGACGGTCGAAATCGCCGGTAAAACCTATCAACTGGGCAAAAACGGCGAACTGACCAGTGATGGCAGTGGCAACTGGACCCTTAAACTCGGTAAAGATCTTTCCGACAACACCTACGATGTGGTGGTCATTGTTACCGACAAGGCCGGAACCAGCTCGGCAGACCGGGGGTTTGGCGAGGTTGTTGTAGACACGTCGGCGCCTGCAGTGCCGACGGTCAACACTCTGCTCACCCGCCAGCGCAAACCGGTGATCACAGGTGCATGGCCATCTGCAGAAGCTGAAAGTTTAAGTATTTCAGTGGGTTCCAGAACTTATGTGGCGGGTGCCGGCGATGGCCTGGTAACCGAGGGCAACAATTGGACCCTGCGGATCAGCGAGAACATGGAAGACGGGACCTACAATGTGTCGGCCAAAGCGATCAGCTCAACCGGCAGCGTTGCTGTGGACGCCAGTGAAGCTGAACTGACGATAGATGCAACACCACCCGGCGTTCCGACTGTCAACACCTACAAGTCCAAGCACCCGCGTCCACTGCTGTCAGGCACTTATCCAGAAGCTGACGCGGTCACCATGGCGGTGTCATTTGAAGGTGAAACATATGCCATGGGCGGTTCTGATCTGCTGTCGTCGGACGGCAAGGGCAACTGGTCCGTGCTGACCCCAAAAGATTTGCCGCCTGGCAGCTATGATGTGAAGGTTGTTGTTGCAGACAAGGCTGGAAATCAGCGCTCGGATACCACGACCAACGAAATAGAGATCGTGGCGCCGGAACAGGCAAAATCAGCAGAGCAGGCTACGGCTTCGCAAACCGTATCGGCTAGCCAGTGTCAGGGCTTGTTTGACAATGTTCTGGCAGATCAGCAAATAGAGTTCTCGCCAGGAAAATCCCGAATGCCGGCAAAAAATGAAAACCTGCTCAACAGGCTCATGGGTGTGATCAAACAGTGCGGAGATGTAAAAATCGAAATTGGTGGTCACACTGACTGGCAAGGGCCCGGGAAATATAATCAGGCACTGAGCGAACGCCGTGCCAATGCGGTGCGTGATGGGTTGCTGGCTCGTGGGGCCAGTGCAGACAACATATCAGCAGTCGGGTATGGTGAAAGCCAGCCGATTGCCAACAACAGGACCAGAAAAGGCCGCGCCGCCAATCGGCGCACGGAATTCAAGATCCTGGAGTAAGGCGGGGCCAACTGAACCCGTCCCGATCCAAACTGAGGGAGTTGAACGATGAATGCGTGGAATTTCGACGATGCGATGACCGTTGCTAGCCATAACTGGCACTGGCTTGCTGCGGCGATGGTGTTGGGACTTATCGTTGGTTGGGTGACATGCCGAAGTGCTGACGCGCACTAGAGCGACATGAGTTTAATCAACCCATAAAGTTGCTCTAACACTTTGAAAGCGATCAGGTTAATGGGTTTTGGCCGATCCGGTCAAAAATCAGGTCGCTCTAGAGCGCCAGAATCAAAAGGAAATGGATAATGCCGCAACTTTCACTTGAACTGATGCTCTTGATGTTGCTCGCGTTTTTGATCGGGTGCATTCTGGGCTGTCTGTTCCGCACCATGTTTGGCGCCGATCAATCGCCCGCAGCAAGGCCTGCGGAAACCAGTGCCGGCACAGCCAAAACGGTCGCCGCGGAACAACCTCAGCCTGTCTCCAAACCAGCGACTGTTTCAAAAGCCGAAACGGCGCCCGAACCGAAACCGGCGGCCTCCAAACAAGCAGCCAAGACGAGCGCCGCAGCACCGGCAGCGAAACCGGCTGCTGCGCCCGTGGCCACAGGTAAGCCGGTTCGTCCAAAAGGGTTGCCCGGCGCGCGTGATGGTAAACCCGACAAGCTGCAGATGATTTCCGGTGTTGGGCCGAAACTGGAAAAGACGCTGCACGGGCTGGGATATTTCCACTTCGACCAGATTGCCGCGTGGGGCAAGGATCAGGTCGACTGGGTGGATGAGCACCTGCGCTATAAAGGTCGCATTGAGCGGGATGAATGGATCGCGCAGGCCAAGCTGCTCGCCGCAGATGACACGGAGCAGTTCAACAAGCTCTACGGAACAGGTGGCTCGGCGAAGATCAAAACACGGCCGAAGTCAACAACTGCCAAGCCCGCAAAGAAAAAGAAATAGTGATTTCAATGGGTTTGGGGTGATTGTGGCGGGGCGAGCGCTGCGCCCCGGCCCGTGTCCGCGCATATCAGATCAGCAGTCGGAAATCAGTGAAGCGATTGTCTTCTTGCCTTCTCCACACCCTGAGGCAGGCGTGGCGGTGGCTGAGGCACCGCCAGCCTTGCCACCACGATTGATGTCTCGAAGCATCGTGTGTTTGCGGTGTCCCAGCCGCGTCCGATACACGTGCACGTTCTGCATCACTTTCTGCACGTATTTCCGGGTCTCGGTGATCGGGATGGATTCAATCCAGTCAATGGCATCGACCTGACCCTTGCGCGGGTCGCCATAGGCCTTCAGCCACTTGATGGTGTTGCCGGGCCCCGCATTGTAACTGGAAAAACCCATTATATAGGAGCCTTTGAATTCCTTTATCATATCACCGAGATAAGCTTCGCCCATGGAAACATTAAGCGCAGGTTTTGATGTCAAATGCGCTGTCTTGTAACCGCGTAACTTATATTGCCTGGCAATCAGCTTGCCAGTTCCCGGCATGATCTGCATCAGGCCCCTGGCACCGGCGTGACTGCCGGCCACGGCGTTGAACTCGCTTTCCTGTCGAGACAGGCCAAGGATGACTGCGCGTTCCACCTTGTTGTTGATGGTTTTCCAGGCCGGCACAGCATTTACGGGATACGCCCAGTTATCGACATCAAGCCCGATGCTGCCGAACGCCTTGGCCAGCCTTACGGCCGCAAAATTTCCCGCGTGGGTGTGAATGTGGTCAATGGCCGCGGCAGCTTCGTCACGCGACTTGATGGCTCGCGCGATCGGAAACAGGAATGGCAATATCTGGTTTTTTCCGCCGGCACGGGCCAGCAGGTGGGCTGCGCGGAAAATCTCGACAGACCTGACGCTTTTCTTGGCGCTGGCAGTTGCTTTGCCGGTGACAATCTTCAGCGGTTTCTTTCCCAGGCCGAGCTTTGCGAGCGACAACTGACCGTAAAACAGGGTCGGCGAGGCCGCAGCCATGCGATACGCTTCTTCGGCGCGACTGTTTTCTCCCTTTGCAGCCCGGGCACGGCCAAGCCAGTACCAGCCCCTGGACCCGTCCGTCCGGGTGGTTGCAGCTTCGGTGATGCGCTTGAAATGAACTGCCGCCTTGCCGGGATTGGACAGTTTGCGAAGGGCATACCAGCCGGCCAAAAACTCGCCCTCGATGAATTGTTTGCCGGAACTGAAGCCGTGCGCCGCCATCATCTTGTAAATGCCGGGCCAGTACTTCTTGTATTGCGGGCCCGCAAGATGGCGCGCGGCCAGGCGTTTTTCGACGAACCATTGCGCCGGATCAATCTGTGCCGCGTGTGATTTGGGGGCCTGCTTCAGTAGGGTGTAGGCTGATGTGTGCTTGCCTTTGCGGCGCTGCCAGCGGGCATAGGCGTAAATCATCGGCGGATGATTGCGGAATTTGGCCGCCAGTTTCTTGTAATGTGCCGGCCCGGTTTTCTTGCGCCGGATCAGCGCCTGTGCCGCTCTTGCTGCCTTGGCATGTGCCTTGGACACATACCCGGCTGCGCGGATGGCCGCATTGGTCTCTTGTGCCATGACAAGTGACCATAAGCGGGCCTTGTGATCAACTGTTGTCAACAAGTGCCTAAAATCGCTCGCGATCTGCTTTTCAAGGTGGGCCGCCAGCTTCGGGTCAGCCCAGGCTTTCTTTATGGAGCTTGTCGCGGTCGCCTTGTCACCACGCGCCAGGGCCAGCCGGGCATAAGCCACATGGCCTTGTGAGGAAATCGGTGAAAAGCGGTTGTAGTGGCGCGCGACGGCATCAATCGGTGTGGTCTTTCGCGCCAGTATGGCCTGTGCCATCCGGGTCAACGGTTTTGTCGCCGGCCAATCGGGGTTGGCGATGACGAAGTTCATGATCCGGTCAGCGCCGGCATCGGTGGGGTTTTTGCGGATATAGAGCCACTCCACCGCCTTCAGGGTCGCCTGATCTTTTGATCTGGAGGCCAGATCGAAAGCATTCCGCCAGTCTTTTTTGACAGCGGCCTTGAGCGCGCGGACCGACATGGCGTCATTGCGGGCCGGCGAGCGCGTTTTGCTGGTGGTCAAAAGCTCCTGGATGGCGGATGCATCAGAGTCATTTGACGAGCGCGCCGTGGCGTTGTCGGCAAAGCTGCCAGCGATCGCCAGGCACATCGCACCCGCAATTGCCGCCCGCCTGAGCGTTGAAAATCCTGTAGATGTCAAATTCATGCCGTCCTCGCGCCGCCGTGAAGCCGGACACAGATACCGTGATTCTGTGGTCCGCAGGATAGATTTCGGTCAAAAAGATCTGTGATCGTATTTTTGACCACTCTGAACAGATTAGGGCCACCTAAGCCTGCACATCTGTCAACTTTACCAACTAACATTGCTCATCCTGCTTTTAAGGCAGCGCACTCTTACTTGGCGTCATCACGACTAACCACAGATTGAGGCTGCGATGTGGCCGCATTTTGCGGCGCCGGAGATTGAACCTTTCGGTTGCCGCAACGCAGCCGCGGGTCTATGGTGCCGCGCTCACATTGAGGACATTCTGCCTGCGCTGCTCGTGTTCGCGCATCAATGTCCACAATGCCTAACGCAGTAAAGTTTACGAATTGTTGAGGTTTCGAAATGGACGCACGCTTTTACGGCTCTTTTCCCGCGCTTATTACCCCGTTCAAGGACGGCAAAGTGGATGAAGCCGCATTTCGCAAACTCATTGAGTGGCATATTGCGGAAGGAACCCACGGAATTGTGCCGGTGGGCACGACGGGTGAATCGCCGACGTTGAGCCACGACGAGCACAAGCGGGTCGTCGAAATCGCCGTTGAAACGGCGGCAGGCCGTATTCCGGTGATTGCCGGTGCGGGGTCAAACTCCACGGCAGAAGCGGTCGATTTTGCCGTTCACGCCAAGGAAGCTGGCGCAGATGCTGCCCTGTCCGTCGTGCCATACTATAACAGGCCAACCCAGGCAGGCCTGTATGAGCATTTTGCCGCCGTGGCCCGGGCCGTGCCGGACCTGCCGGTCTTTGTGTACAATGTGCCCGGACGCACCGTCGCTGAAATCTCGGTGGAGACACTGGCCCGTCTCGATAAGGATTTTGCCAACATCATCGGCACCAAGGACGCCACTGCAGACCTGGCCCGGCCATCGCTGCAACGCCTGGCGTCTGGTGACAAGTTCATTCAGCTGTCGGGTGAAGACGGAACTGCACTGGCTTTCAACGCACATGGCGGCACGGGATGCATTTCGGTAACGGCCAATGTTGCACCGCGCCTGTGTGCGGAGTTTCAGGAAGCGACGCTTGCGGGTGATTACGCCAAGGCTCTGACCATTCAGGACCGGTTGATGCCGCTGCATTCGGCCTTGTTTTGCGAGACCAGCCCGTCACCGGTCAAATATGCTGTCAGCCTGCTGGGTCATGCACTCGAAGACGCGCGGTTGCCGATACTCCCGGCAACCGAAGGCGCGCGTCAGCAGGTCAAGGCTGCCATGGTTCATGCAGGCCTGCTGAATTAGGGCTGGTGCCAGGACATGTCTTCCAAAAGTGGTGGTGCGAAACGGCGTTCGGGTAATCCGGTCATAGCTGACAACCGTCGCGCCCGGTTTGACTTTGAGCTTATGGACAAGCTGGAAGTCGGTGTCATGTTGACAGGCACCGAAGTCAAGTCGCTGCGTGCGTCAAAGGCAACCATTGCGGAAAGCTATGTCCAGGCCAAGAACGGCGAACTGTGGTGGATCAACGCGCACATTCCTGAATACAATCAGGGCAACCGATTCAATCATGAACCGCGCCGGATACGCAAGCTGCTGGCCCATTCCCGTGAGATCGCCCGGCTCGGCCAGGCGGTGGACCGGGAAGGCCTGACCATCGTGCCGCTGAAGATCTATTTCAACGAACGCGGCCGGGTGAAGCTGGAAATTGCAACCGCCAAGGGCAAGAAAGTTCATGACAAGCGCCAGACGGAAAAGAAGCGCGATTGGCAACGCGACAAGGCGCGGTTGATGCGCGAAAAGGGATGATTTTCCAACCATATTTGCTGACATCAACGGGTTTCCACGGAGTTTCAATATGATTACCCAAAAAGCAGGTCTTCTGGACCAGGTGCGTGACCGCTTTGCCCATGTGGATACGTGTCCGTTTCAGGGATCGCGCGTGTTCTTTGAAAATGCAGGTGGCGCGCTGACATTGAAATCGGTGGTTGATACATCAGCCAAATTTGCGGCCATCCCCGACAATCAGGGCCGTGACAATCCTGCCTCGCATCAACTGGTTGATATCATCAATGCGTCCAAGGCCAGAATGCGGACCATGTTCAACGCGCCGGGCGGCCAGTTCTTTGTTGGCGAAAGCGGCACTGAACTCCTGTTCCGCCTCATCCGCACGGCGATAGTGGGGGCAGAGCATGAAGGCATTGTGCTTGGCTCCACGCTGGAACATCCCGCATCGCGCAGTGCGGCGATGAAATGGGCAGGCGAGACAGACCAACCCTATGTGGCCGTGCCGCATGACGATGCCACCGGCACGGTGACGGCGGACGACTATGCCCGGCACATGACAGCGGATGTGCGCGTTGCCACGATCATTCATACATCTCCGGTAACCGGCATGTCGGTTGATGTCGCTGCGGTTTCTGCAGCCATTCTCGCCGTTGCACCTGACTGTTTCATAATTGTCGACGGCATCCAGCACGCCAGCCATGGCCACATCGATATCGACGCCTGCAATGTGGATGGATATGTGGTGTCGCCCTACAAGGTGTTCTCACGCCATGGCTACGGCGTCGCATGGGCATCGGACCGGCTGACAGCGTTGCCGCGCGAAGGCCTGATCGGCGGGCCGGCAGAGAACTGGGAACTGGGCACACGCGATACCGGGGCCTATGCAACATTTTCCGATGTAGTGGATTACTTTACCTGGCTGGGCGGGCACTTTACCGACAGTGATGACCCGCGCGCGCGCATCGAAGCGGCTGCGGCTGCAATCCACGATCATGAGAAGTCCCTGACCGATGCCATCTTGCACGGTGTCGGAAATCTGAAGGGCCTGGCTGAAATGCCGGGCGTGACAATCATCGGTGGAGTAGACAATGCTGCGCGCGAAGGCCTGGTGTCATTGACCGTCGACGGCATCGACGCAGCGGACCTGGTTGCGGCACTGAACGAACAGGGGATTCGCACCCATGTCCGAAAAGCCGATCATTATTCCGGCAACATTCTCACACCGTTGGGGCTTTCGTCGTGTGTGCGGGTATCGCTGTGTCACTATAACAGCGAGAGCGAAGTCTCGCAGTTTCTCGCTGCAATGGCAGAGATCGTGACAAAGCAATCCTGATGACGAATTTGCACGTGCACAACAGTGCCGGCGAAGCTGTCCACGACTGCTCAAGTGACCGGTGCCGACGAACCGATCAGGGGCCACCATTGTAACAAGGTGCCAGGGAAGCCACGTTCGGCGTGTCCAGCGTAGCGCCACGGCGGTCGTTGTCCATCATCGACGGCGCGCCCCAATTGTAACTCAGGCCCGCCATGACGGTATGATCCATTGTGTCATTGTCAGCTGCGTTGGCATACGTGCTGCCCAGGCAGCCATCGCGATAAGTTCCGCGATAGGCCATGAACAGGGGCATGTTTCCGACCAATGGCGCGTCTTCCCAAAGCGTGTCGAAGCGTGCGCCCCACTGGTACACATCGTAATCGGCGGAATTGCCGTCCTGGAATTTCAGGTTGGAGAAAAGGCCTTCGATCTGAACCCGCGTGTCCACGCCCATGAACCAGCGGCCAACACCGCGGGCGAAATAGCCGTCTCCGGTAAGTTCACCTTGCTGATCAACAAATGCAGCCTGTGCATAGAAGGTGAGGTCTTCCAGGTAATACTGGGCTTCTGCACCCACGAAGCGCAGATTGGTTCTGTAACCTGGGTCGGTATCATTGTGACTGGAAGCGGAGACCCCGCCGAACACGCCGAACAGGCCATGTGAGGGGTCGCGCCAGGTGAAGTGGCCCGCCCCCTGGAAACCCCAGCGTTGACCCGACACGTTGTTGTTGTCAAACGCGCGGTCATTCCACTCAACATCGACATCGCTTTGCAGCGACAGGTGGCCACCAAGCGGCAGTGAGAGCCGTGCATTGTGGCCCGAGGCAAGCGCGATGTCATCGCCGGTGCCGCCGCCATCAATGATCTGAACGCCATTCCAGCTTTCGCTGACGCCGCCGACAATGAGCCCGATGTCATTGTAACGGTCTTGTGCCATTGCGTTGCCGGAGGCCAGAGCCGCAAGAATTGCCATACTGCCAAGAATCGATTTTGTGAATTTACTCATGAGGGTCCCAACTACTGTCGCCTGACTAACTTGATCTATCCGGAAGGGTGCACGTTTATGGTTAATCGCCTGTAAATGCCCGGTGATGCGGGGTTTGACACCGCCCATGGATGGTTGTTGAATTTTTCTATATTATTGATTCAGTAGATAAAAATGGCACCACCGGAGTCAGAGGCTTATGGAGCCCCGAGTAGGCGGGAATCGAACAGGAATGACTGCCGGAACCACAATGCAGCGAATGGCCGTTTTGAGACCCTGGGCGACATCACCTCCTTTTCGCGGAGCGGATTGCACCCTGACCATGGGACGGGTAGGACGCGGGTGCGCGCGACTGTTGGCATGATCACAATTGGGTAGAACTGCCCGGATATCCTGAATGTAGTGTTGAAATGGTGTGAAGGGGAATCTAGCAGACCTACAGACCAGGCCGAACAATTTGCTTCGTGAGGCTTGCATGCGATACACACATCAGCAAAACCCGGCAAGGATTGAAGGACCATGTTTATGAGGTGGGCGAGTTTGGCGACTGCAACAACCCGGCATTTCTATGCAGGCAGGTAACTCACTTGACAACCAGCTTGCTGCGGCCGTCAAAGTGTTTGAATCAGGTGAATTGAAACAGGCCCTGCAGATGGCGCAGGAGTTGTGCCGACGCAACCCTGACGTGTCCATTGTTCACAATGTCCACGGTGTTATTGCGGCAGAACAGGGGAAGATTCAGGCAGCGATAGGCAGCTATCAAACAGCAATCGCGCTGGATCCGGGAAATGGCGATATTCACTTCAATCTAGGGAATGTGTTGCGGGCAAAAGGTGACATGCAAGCAGCGCTCACCAGTTACCGCGCGGCGTTGGATCTGAAACCGAATGACCCGGATTTCTTGTTTAGCGTTGCAACCGTTCTCAGGGGGCAGGGCGAGTTCAATGATGCAGAAAAGCTTTTCCAGCATCTGTTGAAGCTCTCACCTGACGATCACATCGCACATAACGGTCTTGGTTGGGTGTTGCTTCTGGCTGGGCGCGCCGATGAGGCCATAAACTGTTTCCGCCAATCCGTGAAACTGCGACCTGATTTTGCAAAGGGCCACGATAATCTCTGCGAGGCTCTGGAAAAGACAAACCAGACCGATGAGCTTAAAAAAGCTGTTGCGGACGCGCGCTCGTTATTCGGTCTTGATAACATCTGGCTTGCCATTCGGCAGGCACAGGTTTTGCGGCGCGACAATGAACTGGAACAGGCGTTAAAGGCACTGTCTTCGGTAGCGAGGTTCAATCCGGCTCAGGCGCCGCTGAACTCGACCTACTGGCATCTTCTGGGCGACATAAATGACCGGTTGGGAAATCTGCAGGCCGCGTACGAAGCATTTGCCACAGCCAACAACTGGGCGGCAAAAACCGCAGGGGGTCGTCGCGTCCACGCTCACAAATACATCCAAAGGCTGGATGACCTGCAATCAGCCTACAAGGGTGTAAGGCGCATGGCGTCTGACGTTGCCATTTCACAGCCGGGCGAGCCACAACTGGTGTTTCTGATAGGGTTTCCGCGTTCCGGCACAACGCTACTGGACACTGTGCTGCTGAGCCATAGCAAAATCTCGGTGGCAGAGGAAAAGCCGATGGTACTGGACATGCTCAAGCTGGTCAGAACCTGGCAGCCGGATCAACTGCACAACCACGAGCAATTGACTGATGAACAGGTATCGGAATTGCGCGATGCCTATATGACAAGCCTCAAACAGCACATGGGTGATCAGCCAATTGCCGGTCAGGTCGTGGTCGACAAGGTGCCGCTCAACATTACCAATGTCGGACTGATCAGCAAGGTTTTTCCCGATGCCCGGTTTCTGCTCGTTTTGCGCCACCCGTGCGACTGTGTGCTGAGCTGCTTCATGCAGGAATTCGGGCTCAACGATGCCATGGCGAATTTCCTGGATCTGAAAAGTGCGGCTCGCTGCTATGACAAGGTAATGTCTCTCTGGACGACCTATTGCGAGGCCCTGCCATTGAGGTTGCACACCGTCAAGTACGAGCAGGTTGTGGCCGACCTGGAGGCGACCGTAAGCCAGGTTCTCGAGTTTCTGGATCTGGATTGGGAAGACGCCATGGCGGACTACAAGACCACGGCTCTTGAGCGCCAGCGCATTGGCACTCCCAGCTATCATCAGGTTGTTCAGCCTCTCTACAGCCGGGCAAAGGGGCGATGGCAGCGCTATAGTGTGCAGATGGAACCGGTATTGCCAGTACTGCGCAGATGGGTGGAAACGTACGGTTACCCGGTGGATGACGATAATCGATAATGGTTGAGACCGGCTTGTCTTTTGTTGAACGGGCCGTCCTGGGCGACAGGGCGAGACTGGTTCTGTTCGCCCGTCAAAGATGGTAGTGACATCCGTGACATTTATGAAACACCGGGGATCCATCACCCGTAAAGATTGAGGAGCAAGCCTGATGCCACTGCCGTCATTTCACATGATCGAGGCTGCGCCGCAGCCGGTCGCGCCGTTTTCCCACGCCAGCGAAGTTGATGGCTGGGTGTTTCTCACCGGCCAGATGCCAACCAAACCGGGAGCTCCGGATGATCCACTGCCGAACGGCATTGAGGCGCAGACCAGACGGGTCATGGACAACCTCATTATTGTGCTGGAGGGTATGGGGCTTGGTCTCGAAAATGTGGCCCAGGCGCGGGTTTTCATCACTGACTTCGAGCGCGACTATGCTGCCATGAACCAGACCTATACGAGCTACTTTGCTGACGGGAAACTGCCGGCGAGAACCTGCATCGGCGTGACCGGACTTGCGGTTGGCGCGCTGGTCGAAATCGACATGGTGGCGCGGAGGCCATAGGACATTTTTCACGAAAGTCCAGGCATGGAAACCGGTAGGGATGGTGATGAGCCTGTCGCTGCATGCAGCTTTAAGTCTTCGCGAATAGCTCGTGATTGGCGGCAGTCTGCAAGACCGGGTTTGCAGATAAAATGCAATTCACCGTGATATTGCGGTCGGTCCTGAGATTCTGGAATTTTTAGCAGGGCCAGGTCTCCGTACGGACCGCCGCCAAGCCGTATCAGGCAATCTATCTCGTTGTTCCTGACCAGTTCAACATCAGCTGTCCGCATGGAAGATCGCACATACGGTTTCAGGCTGTCGCTGTGGTTCGGCCAGTTTGGCGGCAGAATTGCCGCCGATCCGGGACAGATTCCGACGCTGAACTTCCTGCTGTTGATCTCAGGTGCAATTGCCTCTGTGGCCTCCGTCAAATCCTCGAAGACCCTTGATACCCGGGGCAGATATGTTTCGCCCTCCATCGTCAGAAGCAGCCCGTGCGGCAGTCGGCGGAACAGGGCCACACCCAATGACTCTTCCAGCTTCCTGACCTGTTGGCTGACGGCACCTGCTGTCACGCCAAGCTCGCTGGCTGCCATCTTGAAACTCAAGTGCCTGGCTGCTGCCTCAAAGGCACGCAGAGTGTTCAATGAAGGTAGTCTGTAGGTCATGGCTTTCTCCAAGTCGAACAATTACACAAAACATGCCGCCTGGAGACTCAGAATATCTATCCCTGCAACGCAGTTATTCTGAGTTGTGCGATTGTCTTCCCGAACCATAGCTTACAGCCAGGACACGGATGACATAGGGAAGGGCCAAAATGACTGACAGACAACCCAATCCGCAAACCTACGACGCCATAAAGGAACGCGGCAGGGCGTATCTCATGGTGTTTCGGGAACTTTCGAAACGGTATGGTCAGGCTGAAGCCATGAGCGTCATGCGCAGTGCCAGCTATGCGCACGGGCTTGCTATCGGTAAACCGCTGGCGTGCTTTGCCCCGCGCGATTTCGCCGGCATGGCTGAAGGCTATGCGAAAACGCCAGACGACGGCGCGATGTTTTCGCCCGATATAAAACAGCTGAACGACAGCTGCCTCGAAGTCCAGATGATGACCTGCCCGATAAAGGACGCGTGGGTCGAGGCTGGATGCAGTGATGACGAAATCTGCACCTTGCTGCGCTGTGCAACGGCCCTCGACGAAGGCACGTTCGACGCCGCCGGATTCGATTACGAAATCGAGCTGTGGTCGCCCGGCAAGCAGGGATGCTGCCGCACGAAAATTACCGAGAAAGCCGGATCGCAGCGTTAAGCTCTAGATTTCGGCGAATTCCTCGAAATCGTCGTCTGGCTGGGCCGGGCCATTGTCGCGATGATTGTCCTTGTTGCCGGACGGTGCCCTGCCGATCTTGGCCTGCAGTGATTTCAGATCAACGAACTGGTCGGCCTGGCGGCGCAACTCGTCGGCGATCATCGGCGGGCGGATCGCCATGGACGACACCACTGTTACCCGGCACCCCTTGGACTGGGCTGCTTCAACCAGCGAGCGAAAATCTCCGTCGCCGGAAAACAGGATGATGTGATCCAGCGATGAGCACAGCTGCATGATGTCGACAGCGATCTCGATGTCCATATTGCCCTTGACCTTACGCCGGCCGGCAGCGTCGGTGAACTCCTTTGCAGGCTTTGTCACGACCATGAAACCGTTATAGTCCAGCCAGTCGATGAGCGGGCGGATCGGCGAGTAGTCGGCATCGTCGAGCAGGGCAGTGTAATAGATCGCGCGGGTCAGCCTGGTGCCGTCTTCAAACATCTTCAGCATGTTCTTGTAGTCGATGTCGAAACCCAGCGCCTTGGCCGTTGCGTACAGGTTGGAACCGTCAATGAAAAGGGCTGTGCGTTCGTCTTTGTAAAGGCGCATGTGAAAACTCCTGATTCAAAATTGATTGGTGAAATAGCGAGGTGGAATAATAATTACTTCCGTAGGTATAAAGGCTTCAAATTAATGCGGTGGGTGTGCCACAAGATGATGAAAGACGCAATTGGGAACGGCACGCCAACATGATTCTGATCGGATTGGGCAGTAATATGACAGGACCATGGGGCAGTCCACGCGATTGCGTTGGACGGGCACTTGCTGCGCTTGACAAACACCCGCTCAAATTGTGCAAAGCCTCGACGCTGATTGAAACCACCCCGTTCGGCAATCAGGACCAGCCCAGCTACATCAATGCCGTGGCGCGGATCGAAACCGGCCTGCGGGCGCTGCCTCTGTTGCATGCATTACGCACCATTGAACGCTCTGCCGGGCGTGAACGCCGCGAACGCTGGGGGGAGCGCACCCTCGATCTCGATATCCTGGATTACAATGGGGTGATTGTTGAAGACGGAGTTGAGCAGTCAACCGATGCTGAACTCGTGCTGCCGCATCCTGCCATTGCCGAGCGTGAGTTTGTGCTGGCGCCGATTGCCGAAATTGCGCCGCGCTGGAAACACCCGGCAACCGGGTTGACCGCCAAAGCCATGCTGGCTGTGCTGGATACAGGTCGTGGCGGCACCGTTATCGGCGATGGCCGTGCGCCATGAACACCCAGACCCACCTGCTCCTTGCCTCTGCGTTGCTGGCAAAGCGTGGTCAGAAAGCCCGCAATATAGCTGTTGTCGCCGGGGCACTCCTGCCGGATGTACCGGTGTTCGCCCTGTTCGGTATCGCCAGTGCGATGGGGTATACAAGCCAGGATGTTTTCGGTGATTTCTATTTTCGCGAAGAAATGCGCAATCTCATGGGCGCGTTCAATTCGTTCTTTGTGGCCGCACTAATCGCTGCAACCGGATGGGTATGGCGCGAGCAATGGTGGGGGTGGCCGATGGTGTTTTTCGCTGCAGCCATGACGGTTCATGCTGTGACTGACCTGCCGGTGCATGTTGATGACGGACACCGCCACTTCTGGCCGTTCAGCAGTTTCGTGTTCAACTCGCCATTGTCCTACTGGGATCGGTCTCATCACGGCGGAGTGGTTTCGGTGGTCGGGGCAGGGCTGGGAATCATTTGTGCAATTGTGCTGTGGCGACGGTTTCCCGTCACATGGATCAGGGTTTTGTGCGGTTTGGCAATTACAGCCTATATTGCGGTTCCCGCCTACTGGATATGGATGTTCGGATAAATGTTAGCCTTGTTTTTTGAAGTGCTGCCCAGGCCCGGTCATGAGGATCACTACTTCCGTCATGTGGGCATGCTCAAGCCGGTGCTGGACAAGCACACGGGCATGACCTGGCTCGACCGGTTCAAGTCATTGACCCGGGACCGGGTAATCCTGTCGCACCAGTTGTGGGCAGACGATGCGGCAATAGTGGGATGGCGCGAAGACAGGCAGCATCAGGGCTCGCAAACGGCTGGCCGCTATACCCATTTTGAAGATTACCGCATCCGTATTGCGGAACTGTTCGCAAAGGTCGAGCGCGGCGGGCCAATCGAGCATTTCGAACTGGGCCCGGATGCAACCGGCAGTTACATCGTTGCGGGCCACACAACGGGCAAACCGGCCGATGGATTCGATGAGAGTTTTGCCAGCGTCAACATTGCAGATGCCTATGTCAGTCTGGTCGCGGTTGCCAGTGCTGAAGACGCAGACAAGCTGCTGACCCGGTTGAGCGATGACGAAAGCATGAGTTGGGGGTTTGCTGCCCGAATGACCCGGGATTACGGTATGTTTGATCGCGACCAGGCACCGCAGGACTACCCACCGGTTGAACGTCCGGTCGGCTGAGTCGCTACTGCGGATAACCTGCCTGCCACCAGCATCAGCAATGCGCCGAGCGCACCTATAGCGACTGACATGGCCAGCATCAGATCGTATCCGCCAACCTGCCAGGCCAGCGATCCGATGGTCGGGCCGGCGGCAAATCCGCTGATATACACCATGGCTGTCATGCCGGAGATGACACCGAAATTGGCGCGGCCCAGCAGTTCCGCCGTCAACACCGGCCGCATGATGCTGGTGACGCCGTTGCCAAGCCCCTGCAGGAACACGAAACTCGCCAACAGCACCGGCAGTGCCGTTGCGCCCATCAGGCTGATTGCGGCAGCCGACAGGGCAAACTGGCATGAAATGGCGATGACGAGACTGGGCACACGTTTTTCAATTCCCATCACCATGGTTCGCCCTATGACCTGCATCGGTCCGATCATGGATACGGCCAGAACCGCCGTTTCCCGGGCAAAGCCGCGCTCGTTCAGTAATGGAATGGTGTGGGTGATCATGATGCCGGTGTTCATGGAAATCATGGCCAGGCCCAAAGCGAGCGCCCAGAATGCCGGCTTTCGGGCAATGCGCATCGGCTCCCTGGCATTGCGGCTTGATGGTTCAGACGTCGCACCCCCGATCTGTTCCGCCCGGCTGGCCGCCCACCACATCAGCGGTACTGCAACCACGACGATGAAGGTTGCAAACACCAGCACCGCCCCGCGCCATCCAAACCAGGATGACAGAAAAAACGCGGCAGGAAAAGAAACGGTGCCGGCAAGGCCCGCCATCAGGGAGACGATGGTAATGCCGCGCCGGGCGCGGGATCCCAGTGTTCGGGTCAGAACGGCAAAACAGGGTTCGTACAGACATCCGGCCAGCGTGATGCCGATGCCGAACCATACAAGATAGAACTGCCACAACTGGGTTACCTGTGTCAGCGCCACCAGCAGCAGGGCACCTGCGAGTGCGCTGCCGCATAGCACCTTTGGTCCCATTGCCCGGTCGATCAGCCTGCCGGCAACCGGTGCCATCGCGGCAGATGTCAGCACGGCGAGCGTGAAAGCACCGGTCAATCCGGTCTTGGACCAGCCGAATTCCTGCTCCCACTGCAGCAGCAGGGCAGGGAAGGAGTAATACAGTGAGGCCCACAGGATTGTCTCGGCGATTGCCAATGGCCAGACAAGTTTGTGGAATTGTCGAGATTGCATTTGTACAAAGATAGACGGTTCTGCGGCAACCGCACACTTGCTTTCTTGCATTTGTGTGGCTAAAAGCCCACTTAAGTTCCAGCTGACACTTAATATTTGCAAGGATCCAAGCTTCATGGCACGCGTTACCGTTGAAGACTGCATCGAAAAACTGCCGAACCGGTTTGAACTGGTTCTGATGTCCGCGCATCGCGCACGCATGATCTCGCAGGGGGCGCCTTTGACGCTCGACCGCGATAATGACAAGAACCCTGTTGTGGCCCTGCGCGAGATTGGCGATACCACCATCGACGTGGAAGACCTTCGTGAAGATTACGTCCACTCCATGCAGAAGCATGTTGAGGTGGATGAGCCGGAAGAAAGCGCAGTACCGCTGCTGCTTGCCGGCAATGAGCCTGACCAGGCAGAACCGGCTCCCACCGAGCAGGACGGCCAGGACGGTTATGATCGCATGAGCGAAGATGATCTGCTGCGCGGCCTTGAAGGCCTGCCACCGGCAGAGAGCCCCGGCTCGCAGCGGTCCGGTTACTGATACCTGTCCTTTAAAAAATTTACCTGATTTACGACCGGAGCAATTCAGCATTGCTCCGGTTGTTTTGTTTTCAGGCTCCTGATTGTGTCTGCTACACTGCCATAATCGGGATTATCACTTGGACGAATCGAACAAGGCATGATGCGGCAATACGAGTTGGTGGAAAGGGTCACAAGCTATGATCCGGACGCGAATGAAGCCATGCTCAACAAGGCTTACGTCTATGCCATGAAGGCGCATGGCCATCAGGTCAGGGCTTCCGGTGACCCGTACTTTACCCATCCCCTGGAAGTCGCCGCCATCCTAACCGAGATGAAGCTGGATGATGCGACCATTGCGGCTGCATTGCTGCACGATGTCGTTGAGGACACCGAGGCGACGCTTGCCGAAATTGAACAGCTGTTCGGTGGCGAGATATCCGAGCTGGTTGAAGGCCTGACCAAGATCAAGCGGCTGGACCTGATTTCCAAGGAGGCAGCACAGGCGGAAAATCTGCGCAAGCTGTTGCTGGCCATGTCGCGTGATGCGCGCGTGCTGCTGGTCAAGCTGGCTGACCGGTTGCACAACATGCGCACCCTGCATCATGTGAAGCCGGACAAACGCGCCCGCATTGCCAAGGAAACCATGGATATCTATGCACCTCTGGCCGGCCGCATGGGTATGCATACCATGCGTGAGGAACTGGATGACATTGCCTTCAAGGCTCTGTATCCGGAAGCGCGTGACGGCATCATGAAACGGCTCGAGGCACTGAGGGCTGAATCTGGCGACATTCTTACCAACATCGAAGAACGGCTTACCGAACAGTTGGCGGCAAACGGCATCAGCGCACATGTGTCGGGGCGGGAGAAGAAGGCCTATTCGATCTGGCGCAAGATGCAGCGCAAGCATCTGTCACTGGGTCAGCTGTCTGACATTTTCGGGTTCCGGATTATCGTGGCGAGCGAAGCCGACTGCTACAAGGCGCTGGGTGTGGCGCATACCGCCTGGCGGGTCGTGCCGGGCAGGTTCAAGGACTACATCTCCAATCCGAAGCAGAACGATTACCGCTCCATTCACACAACGGTTATCGGTCCGCATCGCAAACGTGTGGAACTTCAGATCAGAACCCAGGCGATGGACGATATCGCCGAGCGGGGTGTGGCTGCCCACAGCTTCTACAAGGATGCCGCCGACCCGATGGCTGCGGAACGCGGGGTCAGTTTACCGCACGGAGATTCCAATTCATTCAGATGGTTGCGGTCACTTGTTGAAACCCTTGCCGAGGGTGATAATCCGGGCGAATTTCTGGAGAGTACAAGGCTCGAGCTGTTTGCGGACCAGGTCTTCTGTTTCACGCCCAAGGGGGCGCTGATTGCCCTGCCCAAGGGTGCGAACGCCATTGATTTTGCCTATGCGGTCCATACTGACATCGGGAATTCGTGTGTAGGATGCCGGATCAATGGTCGGCATGCGCCCTTGATGACTGAACTCGCCAATGGTGATGAAGTTGACGTGATAAGATCTCAGGCGCAGACACCGCCTGCAGCCTGGGAGAAAGTTGTTCATACCGGTAAGGCACGTGCAGCCATAAGGCGGGCTACCAGAATTGCGGTGCGTGCCCAGTATGCCGGCCTGGGACGTGAAATAATTGAGCGTCACCTTTCGCGTTGCGATGCGACCTACAACAAGAAGCAGTTTGGTGAGGCCATGCGGAAACTGGGTGTTTCGTCAGCTGAAGATGGCCTGGCAGCCGTCGGGCGCGGCGAACTTGCAGCGCGTGATGCAATGACTGCGCTGGGCTTTGAGGGCGAACGGGAAGCGCCCAAGCGCGACATTCGAAAAACACGCACAGCCAAGCAGGACGGCGGCATGGCGTCGATCCCGGTTCGCGGTGTCAATCAGAACCTGCCTTTGACCATCGATGCATCTACCGGTGCTGTTCCCGGTGAACGGATTGTGGGAATTCTGAAACCGGGCGAAGGTATTACGGTCTATCCGATTTTTTCTGCGGCACTGCAGAAGTTTGATGATGAACCCGATCTGTGGATTGATCTGGCCTGGGATGAAGATTCCGCGACCAGTCTGTATCCGGCCCGTTTAAGGGTTGTTGTGCACAACGAGGTCGGTGCGTTGGGTCAGCTCACCCAAACGGTTGCAGACGGTGGTGCAAACATAGAAAACCTGCAGATGACGGACCGGGCGCGTGACTTTTACAATATCGACCTGACGGTTGAGGTTGAAGATGTCAGGCATCTCAATCAGATTGTGAACGAACTTGCCCGAAAACCATTGATTTCCACGGTGGTTCGCGCCACAGGTTCAGACTGACAATTGCCGCATTTGCGGCTCAAATAGGATGTCTCAAAGAAACGGTGACTTTGATGCTTACACAAGATCAGGTGCTCGACGAATTTCGTGCTGCCGGCGCGCTTCTGGAAGGGCATTTCGTCTTATCTTCCGGTCTGCACAGTACGCGATATCTGCAGTGTGCCCGGGTGCTGATGGACGCGAGCCGGGCCGGGCGCTTGTGCGCCACGCTTGCACAAAAGATTGACGCAGCGGAATTCGGCAAGTTTGATATGGTGGTGTCTCCTGCCATGGGCGGTGTGGTTGTCGGCTATGAAATGGGCAGACAACTGAAAGTCCCGGCTATTTTTTGCGAACGTGTCGATGGCAATCTGGTGTTTCGCCGCGGATTTGAAATCGAGCCGGGAATGCGCTGCATCATGGTTGAGGATATTGTGACAACGGGCCTGTCTTCGCGCGAATGCATTACCGCGATAGAGCAGGCAGGCGGCGAGACCGCTGGCGCTGCCTGTCTGGTTGACCGGTCAGGCGGCAAGGCGGATGTGGGAGTGCCTCTGGTATCGTTGGCGCAACTTGAAGTGCCAACCTTTGAAGCAGACAAGTTGCCACCGGAACTTGCTGCGACTGAAGCGGTTAAGCCGGGGAGCCGAGGCCTGAAGGCATAGATCAGGGTGGTTATGATTGGTTCGGTCAACAATCAAAAAACGGGTTGCTTCCATAGTTGCTCTGGACCGGGACGGTTTTTGGTTAAGTTAACCAGAATTCACAAACCAGATAGCTCACAAAATGTTAGAGCAACTTTTACAGGTTTGGTTGTATCCATGTTGCCCTGGGGAGCGGCTTGTGGAAACAGATAAGTTGAGTGTGTTTGAACTATGATTTTGAAACGGCGCAAATCAGTTGGTCTGTTCAGAAAGGTCAGAAATTTTTTCTGGCCCGAGATCGGCTTCCAGCGCGCAGCAAAATATATTTCCTACAAGGTCAATCGGATATCCGGCTCACCTCATGCAATTGCCCTCGGGTTTGCCGCCGGTGCATTTGCCTCCTTTACGCCGCTGATCGGTTTTCATTTTGTTGTTGCGGCGCTGATCGCCTGGGTCGTTGGCGGCAACATGCTCGCATCGGCAATCGGCACGTCAGTCGGCAATCCGCTCACATTTCCGTTCATATGGTTCATCACTCACAATACCGGCAGCTATCTTCTTGGCCAGGAAGGCCGTGAGGAAATCTCGATCTCTGCGCCAGATGGCGGGATGAAGCTGTTGTTCACGGATCCAGGGCGGTTCTTTGTAGAATTGTGGGCCGGGCTGGAGCCGGTGTTTTTCCCGATGTGCGTCGGGGCCATTCCGTTAGGCCTTTCATGCGGTATCACGGCTTACATTCTGCTGAAACCTGCCGTGGGCAAGTACAAGGAACGCCGCCGGAAGCTGCGCGAGAAACGGATGGCTGAATTGCGCAAACGGCGCGATGCCCAGGCAGCTTCGAGCCAGGGGGCCGGCTCATGATCCTCGGCGTTGGCAATGACATGATCGATATTCGGCGCATCGAAACCACGCTGGAAAAGTTCGGTGACCGGTTTGTGGCCAGGGTCTTTACCGATATTGAAAAAACCAAGTCTGATCGCCGTGCGCAGCGTGCGGCATCATATGCCAAGCGATTTGCCGCCAAGGAGGCGTGTTCCAAGGCGCTGGGAACGGGATTTCGCAAAGGCGTGTTCTGGCGCGATCTTGGTGTCGTCAATATGCCGAGCGGGCGTCCAACCATGGTTTTGACCGGTGGTGCGGCACAGCATCTGGAAACTCTTGTACCGGCTGGCCACCGGCCCGATATCCATCTGACGATCACCGATGATTTTCCATATGCGCAGGCAATCGTGATAATTTCCTGCGTTCCGCTGGCTGCGGGCTGATCATTCGGGGAAATCGCGGGCAGTTGCAATTTTGCCAATAAGCTGCGACATGACTGTCAAAACAGGCGGCGAGCAGAATCGGACGCGCGCGCGTCCGGACTGGATATAGAAGTAAAGAGGCGAGCCAATGTCTTCCGAAGTGGAGCGTACACGCAAGAAAACTGAAGACAGTGGCTGGGAAACCGTCAAGGTCATTATACAGGCACTGCTGATTGCGTTCGTGGTGCGTACATTCTTCTTTCAGCCGTTCAACATTCCGTCTGAATCCATGGTTCCTACCTTGCGTGTCGGCGACTATCTGTTCGTCAACAAGCTGTCTTACGGCTATTCGAAGTACTCTTTCAATTTCGCATTCGGACTTTTCGGCAACAATCTGTTCAAGTTTGGGCCGGTGCCGATAGAGGGACGGGTTTTCGGTGATACGCCTGATCGTGGCGATGTGGTGGTGTTCAAGTTGCCACTCGATAACGAGACCGATTACATCAAGCGCGTCATAGGGTTGCCTGGTGACAAGATCCAGATGATCGACGGTGTTCTGCATATCAATGGCGAAGCGGTCAAGCGCAGGCAGGTTGACAGCTTCATCAACCCGGACAGGGTCAATGCGCCTGAGGCAAAACAATACATAGAAACCCTGCCGAACGGCGTGAGTTACTCGACCCTGGATATTTATGACGGCCAGGCAGACAATACCTCGGTTTATACCGTGCCTGCTGGACACTATTTCATGATGGGCGACAATCGCGACAACTCGACCGATTCGCGGTTTCTCAAAGAGGTCGGCTATGTTCCATATGAGAACCTGGTCGGAAAATCGACCGTGTTGTTCTTCTCGCACGGACCCGATGGGGCTTTCTGGGAAGTCTGGAAATGGCCCACGAACATTCGCTGGGGCCGTATATTCAACTCGGTCGAATGACCAGCCAGAAAGAAGCAGTGGCCGCTCTCATCGAGCGCCTGGGATACGTCTTCAACAACAAGCAGTTGCTCGATCAGGCTCTGACCCACGCAAGCGGCGCCAAATCCAAGGTCGCCGGCAGCAATGAACGCCTTGAATTTCTGGGGGACAGGGTGCTCGGACTGGTCGTCGCGCAACTTTTATATGAGCAGCACGAGGATCTGCCCGAAGGTGATCTGGCGCGGATGCTGAACATGCTGGTGCGCCGCCAGACATGCGCCAAAATTGGAGAAAAACTTGGCATTCCGGATGCTCTGGTGTTGGCCGGCAAAGGCGCCAAGCGGACCGTTGTAACAGACAATATTGTCGGTGACGCCTGCGAAGCCCTGATTGCCGCGGTTTACCTCGACGGTGGGTTGGAGGCGGCCCATGCCATCATCAAGGAACACTGGGCCGGTTTTCTGAAACAGGCGCCCGACATGCGCAAGGATGCCAAGTCATCTCTGCAGGAATGGGCTGCTGCCAGATCGCTGGCGGTTCCATCCTATGAGACCATTGAAACCACCGGCCCGGACCATGCGCCTGAATTCAAGGTAGAATTGAAAGTTGAGGGGCGCGATCCGGCGCACGGTGTATCCACCACCCGTCGTACGGCAGAGCAGGTTGCAGCTACACAGTTTCTGCGCCGCGAAAGGATCTGGAAATGACTGAAGGGTCGACCGCCACCATGCAACCGCAGGACCCAGGCGGGACCAGTTGTGGTTTTGTTGCCCTGATCGGCGCACCCAACGCCGGCAAGTCAACGCTGCTGAACCAGCTTGTCGGCTCCAAGATCTCGATTGTGACGCACAAGGTCCAGACGACGCGGGCGCGCATTCGGGCAATTGCGCTCGAGGGGACCGCGCAGATCATTTTTGTCGATACGCCTGGTATTTTTTCGCCCAAGCGCAAGCTGGATGAAGAAATGGTGCATGCGGCCTGGGCAGGGGCCGCAGATGCCGATGCCACAGTTTTGCTGATCGGTGCCCGCGATGGCCTTAATGAAGACAATACGCGCATTATCGAAGGCCTGGAGGCGACCGGCGCCAAGGCTATTCTGGCCATAAACAAGATCGATCTGGTGCCGCATGAAAACCTGCTGCAACTGGCGGCCGATCTGAATGCGCGATTTGCGTTCACCGACACATTCATGATTTCCGCCTTGAAAGGCCACGGCGTTGCAGATCTCAGGACGGCACTTGCCTCCAGAATGCCAAAAGGTCCCTGGCTGTATCCCGAAGACCAGATTGCAGATGTGCCGATGCGTATGCTGGCATCGGAAATTACCCGCGAAAAACTGTACCTGCGGCTGCACGATGAATTGCCTTACGCATCGACGGTGGAAACAGAGAAGTGGACCGAGAAGAAAGACGGCTCGGTTCGCATTGAGCAGGTGATTTATGTCCAGCGCGACAGCCAGAAGAAAATCGTGTTGGGAAAGAATGGCCAGACAATCAAGAAAATCGGTCAGTCTGCCCGCGAGGAAATTACCGAAACCATCGGTCAGAAAGCGCATCTTTTTCTGTTTGTCAAAGTACGTGAAAAGTGGGCGGATGACCCCGAGCGGCTGCGCATGATGGGGCTGGAGCCTCGTTAGGCAGGTACGCAACGGTATGGTCTGAATGAATCAAGTCAGAGTTGCAAGCAGTTGTTTTTGCGTCTTTTTATCGCGGTTTGAGCGGTCGGTTTTGCGAACAGGCGCCACAGGTGAACACAAATGGAATGGCAGGGCGACGGTCTCATTCTGAACACCCGCAAGCATGGTGAGAATTCGGCAATCATCGATGTTCTGACCCGCGACAAGGGTCGCCATCTTGGACTGGTCCGTGGTGGCCGGTCGCGCACCATGCGGCCGGTTCTGCAGGCGGGAAATCTGGTGAAGGTGGTTTGGCGGGCCCGCCTTGAAGACCACCTTGGTGCCTTCACTGTTGATCCGCACCGCATGATAGTGGCTGCAATTATTGACGATGTTCACCGCCTGGCCGGCCTGACCACGATCACCACTCTGGCCAGCCTGTTGCCGGAAAGAGAACCTCATCCGCGCATTTATGATGCGTCCATGCTGCTGATCGATCATTTGCAGGAAGACGCAATCTGGCCTGCAGTTCTGGTGAAATGGGAAATGGGGTTGCTCGAGGAACTGGGTTTCGGACTTGATCTGAGTAAATGCGCCGTCAGCGGTGATACGGCGGACCTGACCCATGTGTCGCCGCGCACCGGCCGGGCTGTCTGCGCGCGCGAGGCAGAGCCCTGGAAAGACAAGCTGCTGGGCCTGCCGGCATTCGTCGCCGGGGCGTCCGGTAATGCGTCGAACGACGAAATTGTCCAGGGGTTGAAGCTGACCGGCCATTTTCTGGCACGACACATATTCGAACCCCGCGGTGTGTCGGTGCCGGAACAGCGACAGCGCATCCTGCGCTGGCTTGTGCAGGCCGATCAGTGAATGGGCGAACTGAAAATAGCCACTTCGCGACGCCCGGTCATTGACCGGTCGGTCGCGCAATTCGTCTCATTGCCGAAAGCTCAACAGGTGGTACAACCGGCTGAATGATTTGCATTGCAGGGAGTTGGAACCAATGCTCGGACGTTTGAACCATGTCGCTATCGCCGTACCTGACCTTGAAGCCGGATGCCAGGTTTACAGGACCATGCTCGGTGCCACTGTTTCTGAACCGCAGGTCGAGCGCGATCACGGCGTGACAGTGGTTTTTGTCGAACTGCCCAACACCAAGATCGAATTGCTGGAACCCCTGGGAGAAAACTCGCCGATACAGGCGTTTCTGGACAAGAGCCCGTCAGGTGGCATCCATCATGTGTGTTATGAAGTTGAAGACATTATTGCAGCA
>CALHUA010000142.1 GCA_938039915.1 uncultured Anderseniella sp. | reverse complement strand
GCCCAGGCGATGCCGGGGCCGGTTTCCTTGGCCAGCAGCCACACGAAAATAATGCCGAAGGCCAGGTTGCTGGCTATGTGGCCCAGGTCCAGGTGCAAGGTGAGCGCGGTGACCGTGCGCCACAGCTCAAGGTCGGAAGTGACGTGATGAGCCACCATGGCACCCTCGCCGGTCCAGTCGATGTTGAGTATACCGCGCCTGGCAGCCCCGAAAAAGAACAGCAGTACGGCCGCGTAGGCCAGCGCTGTGGTGGAAAACGCCACGACGATCGCCGGTTTGGCACGCGACTGTTTGCCGGCAGCGGCACCGGTGGCGTTTTCGCTGTCGTACTGGTCCAGTTCCCAGGTGGCGCGCAGTTCGTCTTCGGGTGCCACATAGACCGCATAGCCGCCGTCTTCGGACGCCAGCAGCGCGCGCATGTCCATGGCGGTCAGCGTCAGCGCATAGGCCTTGGCCAGTTCGCCGTCCGGGGTCAGGCGAACCCGGACCGGACCATCTTGTTGCTTAGGGTCACTCAATATGCTTGGTGCTTTCCAGAAAACCCGAATTCATCCCTATATGGGCTGTACAATGTAATAGCGCAAATGATCACTCCCGACGACAAACTGGCTGACGCCTATAATGAAGCCCTGGCGCTGGAAAAGGCCGGCGATCATGCCGCAGCCGCAAAAGCGTATGCCCGCGTGCTGGCGCTTGACCCGGAAGATCACGGCGGCGCGGCGGTGCGGCTGGCCGCCCTGGGGCTTGGCGATACGCCGCAACGCGCACCAGAGGCCTATGTGGAAATGCTGTTCGACCAGCATGCCAGCGTGTTCGATGACATCCTGGTCGACCAGCTCGGCTATCACGTGCCGCTATTGATGCGCCAGGCGCTGCTGGATCATGCCCCGGGACCCTCGGGGTCCTATGCCCGGCTGCTCGACCTTGGCTGCGGCACCGGGCTGGCCGGTGTCGCGCTGGCCGACATGACGTCCAATCGCACCGGCATCGACCTGTCGGCAAACATGATCGACCTGGCCGCCGAGCACGAGCTTTACGATGAGCTTTACGTGGGCGACGCGGTCAGTTTCGTCCAAGAGGTGGAGGACGAGCCCTGGGACCTGGTCGCCGCTACCGACGTGCTGCCCTATCTGGGCGATGTGGCGGCGTTGTTTGCCGGTGTCCGGCGCATTGGCACAGCCACTGCCGTGTTCGGGTTTTCCACCGAAGTGCTGCCGGATGAGGTTATGGGCGCCAACGATTTCATGGTCGGACCGCACCAGCGTTTCGTGCACAAACTCGCTTATATCGATCGCGCGCTGACAGTGGCAGGCTTTACCCTGCTGCACGCAAGCGATATTACAGTGCGCCATGAAGAAGGCACACCACAGCCGGGCCATCTGGTTTTGGCCAGAGTTGTCTAGAAAGCAAACGCCATGCCGGTAAAACAGCAAAGAGCCGCCACGCTGGCAGAAGATCTCGACCTGCTGCTGGATGAGCTGTGCGCGAAATGGCAGTATCGCAACGAGCTGACCGGCGCAGAGCTGATCGCCAAGAAGTCACCCGTCACCGCCCTTGATTTTACCCGCGCGGTGCTGGTAGCAGAGGGCCTGAAGCCGGACAACGAACCCAACCTGGTGCGGCAGGTCAAACGCAAGTTCGTCCAACGCTACGGCCTGCAGATCACGTCTGAGGCCTACGAAGGTTAGCCTTGCTGCCCGTTCATCTTCTGCGCCGACGGCTCCGTCTGCTCCCTTGTCGATCACGGCGGTGCTGATCACTGTCCTGTCCCCGGCAATCAGGGTTACGAGGCTGAAAGGTCAGCAATCGAAAAACGTCCTGCAGTATTTCGAGCAATTCTGTCACAGGTATTGTCCTTTACCGCCATGAAGCGCTGCTTGCCGGCTGCGTTCAAACGAGTTAATCATCGCCTTCGATTAACTTGAGGTTATGCGAATGAAGCGCGGACGATTGCCCCTGACCGCCCTGCGCAGCTTTGAGGCTGCAGGCCGGCTGGAAAACATCACCAAGGCGGCGGAGGAATTGTTTGTCTCGCAGGCCGCCGTCAGCCGCCAGGTGCGGGAGCTGGAGGCAATCCTCGGGCAAAAGCTGTTTGTACGCCAGCACCGGCGCATCCGGCTGACACAGGCAGGATCAACCCTGCTCGGCGTTCTGACCGATGGCTTTGACAGGATGGAGGATTGCCTGAAGCTGTTGTCGGCGTCTCATGAAACAACTGTCCTGACGGTCAGCGTCGAACCCGGTTTTGCCGCCATGTGGCTGGTGCAGAACCTTGCTGATTTCCGCAACCGGCATCCGGCCATAGATGTGAATGTGGATGCCGATGGCCGCCTGATCGAGTTTCGGTCCGGCGACGCGGAACTGGCCATCCGGTTCAGTGAAGCAAAATCAAAATGGCCGCGCACCCAGGCCAGACGACTGTATGACATACACCTGGCGCCCGTCGCCTCGCCGGAGCTTCTGAAAAAGATCGGGCATCCCCGGCACCCGGCCGACCTGCTGCAGTTCACCTTGCTGCATGAGGAAGACCGCATTATCTGGCGCGACTGGTTTGCGGCAGCCCAGGTCGAGCACGACCCGATCCAGCACGGCCCCCTGTTCGCCGACGGCGGGCTGGTCATGCAGGCCATGCTGGATGGCCAGGGCATCGGCATTCTGGACAAGCGCCTGGTGGCCAGGGAGGTGGCCAACGGCCGCCTGGTGCAATTGTTTGATGTGCCGTTCCAGTTCGGCACCTACTGGCTTGTGGCCCGCAATTTATCTAAACTGTCCCCGGCCGGTGCTGATTTCGCGAGCTGGCTCACCACACGTCTCGGTCCGGGAACATAGCGGCCCTGACAGGCTGTAAGACGCCCGCCACCAATCCGGTTACTGGGAATCCTGAGGAAACGTTTCCCATCGCCAGGGTTGAATGGAGCAATACTCTGCCCGAAACCGAACCAGGTTTTCGATGGATGCGCACTGGATGGTTCGTCCTGCAAGGGTACCTTCACAGTAAAGAGGTGACGACCAGATATAGGTCACATCTCCCCAGAACAGTGTCTCCAGCCTGTCTCCGTTCGGTTGAACCAGAAACAGTTCCACCATCAGGTCCAGACAGATATAGGCCCGCTTGTGCGGAAACCGCTTGGCCGGGATTCCCGTGAACCCGAGATCTGACAGCGGGTTATGGTGCACCAGCCTGTCCCATGACGGTGCCACAAGCAGCACATCTATGTCGGCATGCCTGCTTGGGCGGGCAAGCTTCAGAACTTCCTCCGCCCAACCACCGAACAGGCAGGTCGCAAACCCCGCTGCGGTCAGCGTATCGAGGACCGACAAAACCGTATTTGAGCTATTGTCCATGACACGGCCCCAGAGAGAAACATCCCGGATCCATGGATCTTTGCAGTGCCGGGTGCCGCACTAGTTTTCAATCAGACCGGGCAAGTCTTTGAGCAGACTGGCCCGCGCTCTTCTGGATGCCCCTGCCGAATGGCGTATTTCATCCTTGATCAAACGCGCAAACACCACTTGCCTGTCTCCTTTCGTTGCCCACCCGACGAACCAGCCCGTGCCGCGTGCCCGGTCAAAGCTGCCGTCAGTTCGCCTGGGATAAGCAAGACCGGTTTTGCCGCGGACCTGCCAGCCGCTGTCCAGCGTGACGGCTTCCACGATGCTTGCGGTCAGGTCGACGGCACTGCGCTTCACAGGCAACTGGCGGTTCAGCATGCGTGACAGAAAGCGCACCTGCTCCATCGGAGATATCTTCAGCGACGACCCGATCCAGGCTCGCTCAAGCGCGTTGTCCCGGCCCTTGTCTCCGGAGAAATCAGCATTGCCGTAATTGAACCTGTCCAGATAATCAGTGATGGCGGCCGCACCGAGCTGTCTGGTCATCCGCTGCGAATACCACACGACGGAGTATTTCATCCATCGCTTCGGTGTGGTGTCCTGCCGCCACTTGTCGCCACCCCACTCGACATATCCCTTCCTGAACGGGAGTTTCGGGGAGTTCGCCGTCTGGATGATACCGGCATCAAACCCCACCAGGGCAAGCGCGAGCTTGAATGTCGAGGCCGGGGTTACCTGCGTTTCGCAATCACCTGTTTTGGAAATCACGCGACCACCTGCTGCATCGGCGACCACGGTACAGACGGTTTTTGCCTGAACAGAATGGCCCGACACGGCAAAAACAAGCAATGACGCAAACAAGAGGGTTTTCACAGTGGCGGCAACCTTCTGACTGGTTGATCTGGTGGCAAAGCTAACCTGATTTGATGCCGGTCTAAAGCGCGTGCTGGTATAGAGAAGCAGACCGTCTGCAACCGGTTCATACGGGTCCGGGAGACGGCCATCCGGCGCTAAAACTGCACATGTCCGGCAATGCGGATAAGCCAAAAACAGTCGCAAACACGACGGCACCCATAATGGCGCACTGGTATACAGACAGTGACGTTGATCGCCGGGAGGCCAACACGCCATGCGGGACATGAAGGCGGCAAAGCCGGACCAGACGGTGCTGGGTATCGGCATCATCCTGGCGTCTGTCCTGACCATGGCGTTTGCCGACGCGGTGGTGAAACTGGTCAGCGCGGACCTGACGGTCTGGCAGGTTTTCGTTGCCCGTTCCCTGTTTGC
>CALHUA010000141.1 GCA_938039915.1 uncultured Anderseniella sp. | reverse complement strand
CTCGCATCCTGCTCCGATACCAGAAGGCGAACAGGCTTTGGCTACAGTTCTCGACACCACCCGGACGGCGCGTGCACGGCATCCCGAAAAGGCGCACAAGCCTGACAATCCGGTACAGCGGCGCAAGCCCGACTGGTTGCGCGTCAAGGCGCCCGTGTCGGCAAAATATCATGAAACACGCCAGTTGGTCCGTGACCACAACCTGGTTACCGTATGCGAAGAGGCCGGTTGCCCCAATATCGGCGAATGCTGGGAAAAGAAGCACGCCACCTTTATGATCATGGGTGAAATCTGCACCCGGGCATGCGCATTCTGCAATGTTACAACCGGCATGCCGGACGCGCTCGACACAGACGAGCCGGAACGGGTTGCTGATGCGGTCGCCAAGATGGGACTGACCCATTCGGTGATTACCTCGGTTGACCGGGATGATCTGGCCGATGGCGGTGCAGAGCATTTTGCCCAGGTGATCCGGGCCATTCGTACTGCAGCACCTGATACGACGATTGAAGTTCTGACCCCGGATTTCCTGCGCAAGGACGGCGCAATGGAGATTGTTGTTGAAGCAAGGCCAGATGTGTTCAACCACAATCTTGAAACGGTGCCGCACCTGTACGGACGTATTCGCCCCGGTGCCCGGTATTTCCACTCGCTGCGGTTGCTGCAGAAGGTCAAGGAGCTTGATCCCGGTATTTTCACCAAGTCAGGTGTCATGGTGGGCCTTGGAGAAAAACGCGAAGATATTCTGCAGGTGATGGATGACATGCGCGCCGCCGACATCGATTTCATGACAATCGGCCAGTATCTGCAGCCCACGGCAAAGCATGCCGCCATCGACCGGTTCTGGACACCTGATGAATTCAAGGCGCTGGAGACATCCGCTTATGCCAAGGGCTTCCTGATGGTATCTGCAAGCCCGTTGACCCGCTCGTCACATCATGCCGGTGACGATTTTGCCCGCCTGCGTGCTGCGCGTGAAGCCAAGGTGGCCAGGCGCTCCGTCTGACCGGTTTGATTTCGTGACCATCTTTCATACCACCCGCAGGATCGCTTTCGCACCGGAACATGTGCTGGCAATCGTAGCCGATGTGGCCAGCTATCCTGCATTTTTGCCCCTGTGTACCGGGGCGAGAGTCTGGGACGAGAAGGACCTCGGCAATGGCCGGCGGTCCTTTCGGGCAAGTCTCGACATCGAGTATCCAAAGTTGCGTCTCAAGGAGACGTTTGTGTCTGACGTGGTTGTTGATGCACGGCGTCTGACAATCCGGGCCACGTCCAATGAGGGTCCGGTCAAGCACATCGACAATCGCTGGTTGTTTTCAGTGGCGCGCGGTGGCTGCGACATTGATTTTCATCTGGACTACCAGATGTCTTCGCGGTTGCTGCAGATGGCCATGGGGTCTGTATTTGACATTGCTGTACGCAAGATCATGACGGCGTTTGAGGAAAGAGCCCATGTTCTGGAACAGCACGAAGTCTGAGTACACATGTCCGGTTTGCAGGTTGTGCAGTTCGCCATGTAGTCATCGTGTTGCCCTTGCGGCAAATCTCTAGCTTGAAGATTTTTCACTGTTTTCCGGTATTTAGCCATTGAATCCGTGAAACTGTCTCTTACATAACAGTCAGAGAGAGGTTAGTTGGCCGCCTGCAGTGCGGCTGTTGCAAGGAACGGGGGTTCCCAATGAACA
Source organism: uncultured Anderseniella sp. (assembly GCA_938039915.1). Classification (GTDB taxonomy): domain Bacteria; phylum Pseudomonadota; class Alphaproteobacteria; order Rhizobiales; family Aestuariivirgaceae; genus Anderseniella. The sequence goes on along the minus strand of CALHUA010000141.1, from coordinate 4,306 downwards.
AGTTTAAATTTTTGACCGGGCTGGCTGCTGCTATGGCGCTGTCAGTGGGTACATTCAGTTCTGTACCGTCGGCTGAAGCCGGGCCTGAGTTCGACAAGTCTGACATAGCGAAATCACAGCAGAGTAACAGAAACGGACGTGCTAACCGTTCCGAAAGGCGGGCCAACCGCGCCGAGAGACGAGCCAACCGTGCGGAAAGACGCTCCGAGCGTCGCGCTGAAAGACGGGCAAACAGAAAAGAGCGCCGTGCCAATCGTGGCAACCGTGCCGAACGCCGGGCAAGACGGGCGGAACGAAGGGCCAATCGGGCAGAACGCCGGGCAAGACGGGCCGACAGACGTGCAAATCGCCAGGAACGCAGAGCCCGCCGCTATGAACGGCGCAAGCACGGCAAACGGTTCAGGAATCGCCGCCACAGTCACAAGCACTATTACAACGGCTTCTACTATGCCAATCCGTGGTGGCTTTATGCTGCACCGGTCATTGCCTACAGCGGATCACGCTATGCGGGTTCGGATTACGAGTTGCATGTTGAATGGTGCGAGGACCGCTACCGGTCCTACAACGAACGCCGCGACGCCTATAAGGGGTATGACGGTTACTGGCATGCCTGCATCAGTCCTTACGTCTGATTGACCAGGATTTGCCGGGTTACCCGCCCGGTTTCAAAAGTTGAAATCCCGCGAGACAGCGCAGCGTCTTGCGGGATTTTTCATGGTTGCTTGGCAATTGACCGCAACGGACATCTTCGTCAGAGTTTGTGTGAAAAACGGGCGAGATCAGGCATGGCTGTGGACAAGGAACTCACGAAGAAAATTCTCGCTGCGGTGGACAAGGGCTTCGCGGCCCAAACCGCATTTACCGAAGACCTGATCCGGTTTCCCTCACTCAGGGGTCAGGAGCATACGGCGCAGGATTTCCTTTTCGGCGAGCTGAAACAGCGTGGCTATGCCATGGACCGCTGGTCGATCGATGTTGCCGATATTGAAAACCATCCTGGTTTTTCACCGGTAAAGGTCGACTACACCAATGCCATCAATGTCGTCGGTACGCACCGGCCGCGCGAAGAGACCGGACGATCCCTGATCCTGAACGGTCATGTGGATGTGGTGCCTGTGGGACCGCTTGACATGTGGACCAGGCCGCCGTTTGAAGCCTGGCGGGACGGAGACTGGCTGTATGGCCGCGGTGGTGCCGACATGAAGGCCGGTATCGCGGCCAACATATATGCACTCGATGCACTGAGGTCATTGGGCCTGCAGCCGGCTGCGACTGTACATGTGCAATCGGTAACCGAGGAAGAATGCACAGGAAATGGGGCGCTGGCAGCACTGGTGCGCGGTTACCGGGCCGATGCTGCCATCATTCCGGAACCGGAAGACGACAAGCTGGTGCGGGCAAATGTCGGTGTCATCTGGTTCCGGGTTCACGTGCGCGGGCTACCGGTTCATGTGCGCGAGGCAAGTGCAGGGGCCAATGCGATCGAGGCAAGTTTTGACATCATGAAAGGCTTGCGCAAGCTGGAACAAGAATGGAACAGCCGGCAGGAGCAGCACCGCTACTTTGAGGACTACAATCACCCGATCAATTTCAATATCGGCAAGATCGAAGGTGGCGACTGGGCTTCTTCGGTACCGGCGTGGTGTTCGTTTGACTGTCGAATATCGATTTATCCCGGCGTGGATCCGCGCAAGGCAGCCAGGGAGATTGAAGACTGCGTGCGCGTTGCATCGCGAGATAACGCGTTCCTGTCCAACAATCCGCCGCAAGTGGAGTTCAACGGCTTCTTCGCTGAAGGCTATGTCCTGGAAGAAGGATCAGACGCGGAAGCCGCTCTGGGCCGGGCGCACGCCTCAGCCTATGGCAAGTCACTGGAAACAATGGTGACACCGGGCTATCTCGACGGGCGGGTGTTCGTTCTTTACGGCGATATTCCGTGCCTGGTGTACGGACCCTATTCGGAAAACATCCACGGATTTGATGAGCGTGTGTCGCTGTCTTCGGTCAAGCGGGTGACCGGTTCCATTGCCCTGTTTATCGCCGAATGGTGCGGGCTGGAGAGTGTGAAGGAATGATCTAAAGCTTGGATGTGGTGGTGCCGGCTTCTGTCAGGAGCCTTAGGGATTGTATCCACGCAGGTGCGTGGGGCGCAGCCCGCCCGATTGTGCTGCCGCAGCCAGGGCACGCCGGATCGCCAGCCATTTCTCATAGGTTTCGGCGTTTGATACTTCGATGATCTTTTCGCGCAATGGCCCTTCGATGCGGGCAACTTCCAGCGGCGACAGTTCAGCATACCAGGCGTTGCGATCCCGGGTCTCCACCCGCTCAAAACCGGCTTGCCGCATCACGTCTGCGGTCTGTCCTGCCGTGGCCATGGTGTAGTCGAGAGGCACAAGAGACAGATAGTGCTGGAAGGCTTCGTCCCCGTCGGCGTTTTCACCAGACAGCCAGTCGCTGGCAGCAAGCGCGCCGCCCGGTTTCAGAACCCGCATGATCTCTGCGTACAAAGCCTGCTTGTCGGGGATGTGAATGAGGGCATCCTTGCTGAACACCACATCAAAGCGATCCGCTTCGAAAGGCAGCGGTCCGGGGGTCACTTGCTGGAATTCGACCCGATCAGCAACACCAGCCTCTTGTGCCAGGGTGCGAGCCCGGTCAAGCAGTTGCGGTTCGATGTCGATACCGAGTACACGGGCCCCCATATCGCGGGCGAGCGCGATGGAAGGACCGCCTGTGCCACAGCCAATGTCCAGCACCGTTGCCCCCATAAGCTCCAGCCCACGAGTGACTTCCGCGACTTCTTCCGCGCCGCCCGGTGACAGGAAACCGGCACCCCATACCAGGTGCAGTCGGTCGATAAACTCATCTGCGTATTGAGCCATGCGGTTTTGACCTTTCAAGAAACCCTGTTTCCGGAAAATTTGTAAACCGTCACCCCGGAAGCTGCAAAGTTAAAAACGGTATGTTGGTCCGGGGTGGATTTGCAATCTCGGGTCAACTACTGGATCGGAGACAGCCTTGTTGCGAGCACCCGTTGTATCTGGTGCGCTTCGCGGTTGATCAGCTCAACGACCTTTGGCGCCAGTACCTGTTTCCAGTGATCGCTTTCATAAAAAGCGGCGTAAAGCCTTTCGCGTTCCGCCTCGTTTTCAAACCGGCGGATCCAGAAATACACCGACTGGTCTTCCTCGCCACGGAAGCTGGCGATGGGCATCATGCCCGTGGCAACCGAGAACGGGATGATCTCGCCTTCCATGAGGTCCAGCCATGCGTCCATCTTGCCGGGTTTGACCTGGTATTGCCGCAATTCAAAAAATGCCATTTCTAAACTCACTTTCTAAACGGATCGGGAACAGCGCTCAGAAGCCCTCTACAACAATCTTGCCTTTGGCCATGCCGGTTTCCACAAGACGGTGGGCTTCGCGCATATTGGCGGCATTTATCGGCGAGAGGACTTCAGACACGGTTGTGCGAATGCGCCCTGCGTCGATCTCACTGGCGACATGGCTCAACAGCCTGTGCTGTTCGATCATGTCCGGTGTCTGATGCATGGCGCGGGCGAACATGAACTCCCAATGCAGGCTGGCGGACTTGGTTTTCATATCCGCCATCGGCATCGGCTGATCGGTGTTGTCGATGGAGACGATGCCGTGCTGGGGCCGGATAAGCTCAACAGCAGCATCCCAGTGGCGCATGTCGTTGAAGATGGCGATGTGATCGACGTGGTGCATGCCCAGTTCACGAACCTGCCTGACCATGTCTTCTCGATGATTGACGACATGGTCGGCGCCAAGTTCTTTCACCCAAGCGGTTGTTTCCGGGCGGGACGCGGTGGCAATTACCACCAGGCCGGCTGCCTTGGCGAGTTGAATGCCGATGGACCCCACACCACCGCCCGCACCGATAATCAGCAGGCTCTCACCCTTGTTGTCGCCGTCGCGGTCAATGCCGAGGCGGTCAAAGAACGCCTCGTACGCAGTGATGGTGGTCAGGGGCAGGGCGGCACTTTGCGCGTGGGTCAGGGATTGCGGCTTGTGACCGACGATGCGTTCATCGACCAGGTGAAACTCGGCATTGGTGCCGGATCGGGTAATGTCACCCGCGTAATAGACTTCATCACCGGCCTTGAACAAGGTGACATCTGAGCCCACGGCTTCAACCACGCCGCTGGCATCATAGCCGATCACCCGCGGAGGATCTTCCACACCATCCTTTGGCGCTCTCACTTTGGTGTCGACGGGATTTACCGCAACTGCTTTGACAGACACCAGTACATCATGACCCGCCGGTACCGGCTGTGCCAGTT
>CALHUA010000140.1 GCA_938039915.1 uncultured Anderseniella sp. | reverse complement strand
CAGGCAACCGGCAAGCCGGTCATTGTTGCGCATTGCCATTGCGAGGATTGCCAGCGCCTCAGCGGGACCGGCCATGCCTCCGGCGCGATGTTTGCGGTCGGGAACTTTCAGCAGGAGGGCCGATTGTCCGAATACACGCTGGAAGCCGACAGCGGCAATCGGGTCACCAAGGCCTTTTGCCCCAATTGCGGCAGCCAGGTGCTGGCGCACAACAGCGGTTCGCCCGGTCATGTGACCGTGAGTCTTGGAACCCTGGATGATTCTTCAATGCTGGAACCGCAAGTGGCTATTTTTGCCCGCAACAGAAAACCGTGGGACATCATGGATGAAAACATCCCGACTTTTGCGGATCAACCTGGCTGGAAACCAGACAGCGAGTAAGCAAAATGCGTCTCGTCCGGGGCGGAATTCAGGCATTTGTGCGGTTAACAGCCTGAATGATGCGAATTGAGGCCAACCGCTCACAACAGAGTGATTACCGTGCTATGGAATTGTTAGGCGCCCACCGCTATGTCGTAAGCATGGTACGGATATTATTGATATTTGCGCTGGTTATAACTGTTTCGCTCAAGCACTTTGAGCACGCGCCTGCGTATATCACCGTGACCGCAGACAGTTTTTCAGAACTCGCCCTTGAAACCGGGCTGTCTGTAACGATTGTCAAAGCCGCTGACTGTGATGACAAACACGAGATCGCCAATAACCTGCTGCAGTCTCATAAATCAGACTGCAAAGCCGTGATCGGCCAGGTGGCTGAAAGTACGTCTGCTGGCTCAAACGACCATCACCTGGTGCGTACCACATCCACCATTTCGTCCATCCGGTCTGTCGATCCACCCCCTCCCAGAGCCTGACGTTTTGTGCATGTGAACCCAGGTTTCTGCGCCGCCGGTGTATCCGGCGCCAGGGAACCAATGGCACAGCCATCTGTTCACGTGATCAACGACATCATCATCGATGACCAAACCCGTTTTCCTTTCAGAACACGAGTAACGGGTGTCGTCTGCAAATTCAGGATGTTTCAGTTATGACGAATACTCTATCACGGCGACACTTCGCCAAAATCAGTACCGGGTTCGCCGCTTTGGCGCTTGCCGGCTGCAATACGATTCCCAAAGACACCTATGCGCCTGAGGCGCAGGCCTCGCAACCTGACATCGTGCTGGACAGTCGTTTCGCGGCCAATTATTCGGCGCGGCCCAATGAACGGTTTCCGCTGCCAGCGATCGATCCGGATATCCTGGCGCCGGAATTCCGGCGCAGGCGCGTCAGTTACGATTCCGGAGAAAAGCCTGGAACACTCATTGTGGATACCAGCGACTTCTACCTGTATCTGGTTGAACCTGCAGGCACTGCAATGCGCTACGGCGTAGGGCTTGGGCGCGCCGGCTTTGAATGGTCCGGGCGAGCGCGGGTAGCCTGGAAGCGGCCATGGCCGAAGTGGACCCCGCCGGACACAATGATTGCCCGCGATCCGAAGCTGGAAAAGTGGAGCGTGCGCAATGGCGGCATGCCGCCGGGCCTCGAAAATCCACTGGGTGCCCGGGCGCTGTACATTTTCGAAGGCAAGGTGGATACGCTCTACCGCCTGCACGGCACCAACGAACCGCAGTCTATCGGCAAGGCGGTCTCGAGCGGCTGCGTCCGGATGATCAACCAGGACGCCATCGATCTCTATGACCGGGTGAAATCAAACGCACCCATTCTGGTGGCCTGATATGAGAAAACGAGGAAAGCCCAGAAAGCCGGGAGCGAAGAAGCCAACACCAACGACCCATGCGGAAAAAACCGAACCCATAAATACCGACCGTCGAGGTTTTATCAGTTCCTTGCGCAATGGCGCGATCGGGCTGGTGGCCGCCGGCGGACTTGGCGCCTATGTGGTCCACCTCTACCAAAGCACTTCGCACGAGCATGACCTCACCCGTGTGGGCAACGGCATTGCGTCAGTTGTGCAAATTCACGATCCGCAATGCCAACTGTGCCTTGCCCTTCAGAAAGAAACCCGGCAGGCGCTGGCAGGTCTTGACCGGGACAAACCCAATTATGTCATAGCCGATATCCGGACCGATAAGGGTGCGCGCTTCGCCAACAAATACGGCGCCAAGCACGTGACGCTGCTTTTGTTCGACAAGGCTGGCAAACTTCGCCAGGTGATCAACGGGCAGCGCGGCAGCAAAGAATTGCAGCAGGCCTTCACCCGGCTTGCAGAAAGGTAAATTCGACACTGGAGACGCCATATACCGGCGAGGCTGCGCAGGTCCGGTCAATACCATGCATGCCGATCACATATTCTTGATAAACAGTTGTTCTGCCAGCCATTAAATCCGGTGAACCCACAGCCCATCTGATGCGTTATCGACATACTGAAACAGTCGGATCGAGTGACGCTGAATTGCGCTGATCAAGACGGCCAAACCGAAGGACGAGAAAATGAAAACGGATAAGGAACGCGAACTCTGGTTGCTGGAAATGGCGGATCAACCTCGCGGCAACGGATCGAAAAAAGCCGCTATTCTGGCAGCCATTGCAGCCGTAGGTGCCACCACTGCATCACTGGTCGCCGGTTAATCGCAAAAGCTGATGGCGTATACGACATGATCCCGGCCATGTTCATCGCATGAGCCATGGCGGTCATTCATCGCGCCCATGACTTCGCAACCGGTTGCGCGCCGTGTCAGCGATCTCCCGGTCGCCGCAATCAAGTGCATAGACATACGCGTGAGTGTAGAAAAAACACGCCGCATCAATATCGCCCTGGCTTTCGCGCAACCGGGCGGCAGCAAGATACAATGGCGGGAGCGCGGCCAGGTCGTCCTGTTCATGAGCCTGCAGCATGTCGCGCTGCAGGCGTTGTTCCTCAGTCATTTGCCGGCAAAACGGGTTGCAACCCATTCATGGAAAAGATGCGTCGGCGGATCCATGACAGGTGAGAACTTGCCGCCGTCATAGAGCGAGGCCGAGCGACCGCGCTGCATGCCTTCCACGACGAAAATATCCTCCTCGAAAACACCCTTCCACATCTCGGCATTCTTCTTGCGCAGATCCAGCATGTCGTCACCACACATGTCAGGCGAGGTATAATAGATCTCAATGCGCTCGATGGTTCTGCCATTGCCCTGCGGGTCCAGCATGATTGCGTAGAAGTGATCACGATGCACGCCGAACAGCACGTTGGGATAAAACGAGATGTACTCAGCGCCTGTGTCCCACTTGTTCGACAAGCCATCGAAATCAGCAAAGGCCCGGCCGCTGTCATCAAGCTTGGGATTGTAGACGACCGTACCCTGGCCTGAATAGTTGCCCGGCTGCATGATATGATAATGGTCTTCCAGTCTGGAATAGGAATTCAGCCCGGGGTGAATCCACGGCAGGTGATAGCTTTCACAATAATTCTCTACTGCCAGCTTCCAGTTGCAGTCCACCTCCAGGGTGAACGATGATTCCGGCCCGCCGTGATATATCGGCTTGCCGGCAAACTCTTTCCACTGCTCCAGCAGCCTGGCGGCATGGTCTTCAAAGGCAGGTGCCTTACCGTCCAGATTGACGAAAATCGTGTCCATGAAGATGTGCGACCGCACCTCGATGAGCCCCAGTTCCTCACGCTTGATACACTCGTGCAGGTTCCGGCCCGGTCCTCCCACATGCGGCGTGGTACGCAGCGAACCGTCCAGATTGTAACACCAGGAATGATACGGGCAGCGGATGGCGGAACGCAGGGTTGTCTTTTCTTCAACCAGTATCATGCCGCGATGCCGACATACATTCTGAAAGACCTTGACCTCGCCGTCTTCACCGCGCACCACCAGCAAGGGCTGGCCGAGGAAACTGACCGGGTTTGCATCACCCTTGTTCGGTACGTCCTTGGCAAACCCCGCGCACGCCCAGGTCGAGGCAAACAGCACCCGCTTTTCCGCCTCGTGCACATCCGGGTCCGTATAAAACGCGTTGGGCAGACCGTTGGCCACTTCAATCGGGCGTAGCACGTTTGCAATCATTTCCTGGTCGAGAACTGTCATGGTCAGATGCCTTATCCTGAGTATGATCCCAACATCAGATTTGAACGTGTTTTCAGACCGGTTCCTCGCTGGTTTGCGCCAGAAACAGGCCTGAAAACGTCAAATTCAATGCAAGTATTACACAGAACAATATTTGGCCCAATGAGCCGGCTGACGGCGCACGGACTATCGTCAGGCTTCCGCTTCACGCGCCGGACGCCACAACGGTATGAAAAACAACAGCAGGAACGTGATGTTCAATAGTGCGTTGACCGGGGCACCAGCGGCAACTGACCCTACACTGTCTACGACAAACCAGATGCCGACACTGGTCAGGATCATACCGCGCCCGACATCGGGTGTGATTGCATAAACCCTCGTTGTGACCTGCCATAAAAGGACTCCCCAGCCGATCACGATTCCGTTCAGGATCGCCCATAAAAGTTGGCTTTCAGGTGTTGGCATACCGGGCACGCCATCAACTGGCCAGAATGCCAGATCAATGAAAAATCTCGTCGCGACCGACAAGGCGGGAATGGTGGCCAGTACACCCAGCAGGCCAAACCCGATAACGGACAGGCAGGCCAGTTTCAGCCAGCGCAGTGTTGTTTGATGTGGCATTGGCTTGTCTCCTCAATGCGTTGCAGATGCGGTCCTGACTAGGATCAATCGTGCGCCTTCTCAATTACCTGCGAGGTAAGTGTTTTGGTCCCGGCTTGCCTGTAGAATGAAACTAGACAACCGCATCAGGAGGCTTTGGCCATGCAGAACAGTTTTGGCGAGACGCTCAGGCAATGGCGCGGACAACGCAGGATGAGCCAGCTTGATCTCGGACTGACCGCCAATGTCTCGGCACGGCATATTTCGTTTCTGGAAACCGGGCGCGCCCGGCCGAGCCAGTCGATGGCGATGCAGTTGTGCGAGACGCTTGAGGTGCCGCATTCTGCCCGAAACGCCTTCCTGGGTGCAGCAGGGTTTGCACCGGCCTACCGGCGCCGCGAATTGAGCGATGATGATATGGCCCATGTCCGCGCTGCGGTCGACTGGACACTTGAGCGTCACGACCCGTTTCCGGCCTTTGCGCTGGACAAGCACTGGCGCGTCGTCAAGGCGAATGCGTCGGCCACGTTCCTGCTTGGCGGTATCGGGCTTGGTGAGGGTGACAGCCTGCTCGATGCGATGATGGATATGGAGCTTATGGCTTCAGCTCTCGAAAACTGGCGGGAAGTCCTGCAGCACATGGCGGTACGGTTGCGCACCGAAAGCGCCCATCTGGGCGGCGATGCGGTACTGGAAAAGGCTGTAGCGCAATTGACCCGGGCGCTCGGTCCCGGCACGCACGGTATCAATGGCACGCTGCCGGCCGTCATCCCGGCGCGCTATCGCGCAGGCACTGGCACCATGTCGTTCTTTTCGACGCTGGCCCAGTTCGGCACCCCGGAAGACATTGCGGTTGCCGAACTCAAAATCGAGATGATGTTTCCCGCAGACGATGCGACCCGCGATGCACTGCTTGCCCTGCAGCATGATTAGAGCAGCTACAGCAAACGTGAATGCAACAATGTTGGCCTAGAGCCCTTCACCCTTAAATAGAAACGTTTGACCGATTTTCTGCGTTTGCTGGCAAGGCATGGCTCCCGCCGTGGTCTGGTTGACCGCAAGGGAGATGTAACGCAGTCCAGCGGGCGCAGAAAACCGGCCTTGGGTGGACCAAGTCAGTCCATCGGCGTTGTTGCAAAGCTTGCCCGATGCACCACATCGCGCTTCGCTTTGCGCCTAGCCGAGTGACCTGATTTGGTGCCATCAAACGCTTCTATCTAAGGGTGAAGGGCTCTAGCCAAACATCCGCGAAAACACGTGCTTGGCAACAAGAACGGGTTTGACGATATCGATGTTTGCCGAATGATCACCCGAGTAGACGAAATTCACCATGGCGCCATAGGCGTGCGTCGTGTCCGCGACCTTCACGGCGAAACCTCCAGGCAATGCCCGCACGATCTCGGCGCTCACGTCCTGTCCATTGATGTGCAAAACAATCTCGCTGCCGACCGGTCCGGGCAAACTGCCGGCAAATCGTGCACCACCGACAGAACAGTCCATGACCTGGCGCCGGGTTGTCTTTCCATTGACCGAGAGCTCCAGAGCTTTGCTTGAAGACAGCCGCTCATTGGTTCTGAAACGCGGCTGCTCAATACATGCCATGCACGCCAGAAACAGTATGATTATGTTGTACCAACTCCAGAACAAAGCCACGGAACTCGTGGTCTGCAGCGAGCGGTCAGCATCGATGACGAAGTTCAGGATTACACCCAAAATCGTGAGCGCCATCAGTCCGGCAAACACCCACAACAAATTCCATTGCACAAGAACCTGACTGCGGTCTCCACCCTTGGCCGTCACCTTGAACTTGTGTCCCTTGGGTTGAAGAATGCCGGCCAGACAGGCTTTCAGAACTGTCGGTGCAGCAATCAGCTGGGTCACATCCGTCATAACCGGCAGGACCCGTTTTCCCGACAGCCAGGATATGACGACAATCTGCGCCACATAGGACGGCAGGAAATAGGACAGGCCGTCAGCAAGACTGACGTCTACTGCGCGAATGTCGAACAGCAGATAGAGGATCGGGACAATCAATCCCAGCATTCTGAAGGCATGGCTGGCAAACCAGTAGAGAAATGTCTCAAGCAGTGCCAAACGGTGGGGCAAAGCAGGCCCATTCCTGATGTTGAACGGCCCGTCAGGGCCCATGAATATCTGAATGAAGCCCAGACACCACCTGCCTCGCTGGACCAGATATTCCTGCAGGCCTTCCGCCGCGAGCCCCATTGACAGGCGTTCGTTCAAGAAGACGGTCCGAAGACCCTTTTTCGACAGGCGCAACGTCAGTAGATAATCTTCGGTAACGCTGTCTGTGGGAAACCCGCCTATATCCATCAAGGCTTCGTAACGCATCAACGATGACGTGCCGCAACAAAACGAGGAACCCCATGCATCCTTGGCCGGCATAATGACGTCAAAGAAAAAACGCTGCTCATCCGGCCACGATGACGTCGTCATCAGATTGGACTGAATCGGGTCAGGATTGACGAAGTGTTGCGGCGTCTGAACGAGACCGGTATTTTCGTCCTGCATCAGAGAGACAGTGCGCCAGAGAAACTGTCTGGCCGGTACAAAGTCTGCATCAAGTATTGAAATGAATTCCGGCACTTCGGGCAGGGCCGCAATATGCTTCAGAGCGTGATTGATGTTTCCCGCCTTGGCATGGTTGTTATCGGGACGTGTCAGATAGTTGCAGCCGTGTAAGACGCACAGATCCCGCAACCAGTCCCGGCGGCCATCATCAAGCACCCACACCCGGAAATTGGGATAATCAATCGACAGCGATCCGACGATGGTGCGTTCGAGAATGGAGCGCTCTTCATTGTATGTGCAGATGAACATGTCCACGAGCGGAGGATTGGGATTGGCCTTCTGTCTGGGCAGCCGCCAACCAACTTCTCTGGTGCGGTCGCTTGACCGGGTCAATACAACCAGCGTGAACAAGGTGCTCACAAGCGCCAGCGACTCAATCGTCAGAAACACAAGGCCCGTAATGAAGTTGGCGCTCTCCTCGAAAGGTGGCAACGTGTCCGTTATTCGCCAGATCATGTAGCGAAGCACCAGGATAATCGTGAGGACAATCAATGGCAGATGATGCCATGTGTTGCGGCGCACCCACGGCATCACACACATAAAGAGACCTGCGACGGAAATACCAAGCCAGGCACCTTCCATGGCTTCTGCGGCAAGAGGTGTCATGGAACGCTGGCCGTTCGGGTAACTTTTTCGCTCTCGTTGAATATGACCCGGCCGGTCTGCCCAATGGCGCAATTCGCCTTGTTGGCCAACCCGGGTACCTTGACCATGACCCGGTAAGACTCTTTCGTGAGCGCGTTGGGCATGATCGCGAGGTTGGCCGTCGCGCTGGCGACACCGGTCAGTTGAACCACCGTGCCTGGCAGTTCCTCGCCAGTCTGCCTGTATCTGAAACTCGCTGGCGCACCGATACCAAGACTGTTGTAAACTGTTTCTGTAACCGCCGCCGTCACCACAGGCAGCGAACAGTCAACCAGCCTGATCAATTCCTGACCACGCGTGACCTGCTCGCCCTGGGCGGTTAAAACCTCCCAGACCCGCGATCTGCGTGGCAATACAATGTCGGCTCTTGCAAGCCGAAGGGCCCGTTTTTCCTCGTCAGCCAACTCGGTACGCAGGCGAGCCGTCAGTCGTTCATTACTGAAAATTCTGGCCTTCAGATCAGTTACCTTCTGACCAAGGCTGTAAGACTGTTGCGCGGAATAGGGTATATCATTGTAGTCGTCACCGACAAAGGTGCCCGACTTGAGGGACTTCAACTCAATTTGTGCAACCTTGATGCGGCGTTCCAGCGTTGTGACTTCATGATCGGCCACACGTTGATCGCGCCGGGCTTCTTCAATTTTCGCTTGCGGAACAACATTCGTGGAGAACAACGCGGACTGCCGCTTTAGTCGTGCATTCAGTTGCACGAGTTTGGCTTTGGATGCTGCAATCTCGCTGCGCTGGGCGGCAATATTCGCTTGCAGCTGCTGAATGCGGGCATCACGAAAATCCCTGGCAATGCGACTCATTTGCGCAAACAGGGTTTGCGTATCGTCCAGCCGTTTTTTATCGACCAAAAGCTCATCGCTGACCGCCCCAATGCGGCGACGCAAATCGTCAAGCCGCGGATATTCGGAGCGGGTATTTTCGATCGTAAACAAGGTGGTTTTGCCGGCCACGTCTCCGCCAACACTGAGATTATCCAGTTGCCTGGTAATAGTGCCCTCAATTGGCGACCTGAGCGTAATCAGATGTGAATTTACAACCGCCTCTACGCTAGAGACCTGAAACAACCGCTGAACGGGCTGCCAGCCGATAAAGGCAATGATGAGCAGTCCCAGTGCACTTTTCAGTATTTTTCTGGAGTCCGGCCAGGTAAAGCCCCGAGACTGTGCAGGTTGGCCGGGCGATTGAGGTACCTCCTCCTCCGCTGCAGGCGCATCAGTCTGTCCGGATATCAGGACAGGACCGGAGTCTTTCAGCTTATCCCGTCTCAATTCATCAAGAGAATGGCGCAACGCGTCCTGCATCCGGCGGGCGTCGTCGATAACTGCAACCGCTTCGTTTGGAGTGACATGTTGCTGTTTGCCAATGGATTGTACCTTTTTGAGGCTGGCAATGCAGCCGTCAACCAACTTCGGGCGCAACTCGGTTGCACCGACAATCGGTTTGTTTTTCTTTGCTGCTGCCGCCATGACCCCGACCCAAACTTCACTGACGCCTGAGCGTCCTGTTTGTCAGTTTGCCAATTAAAATTTTGCAATATCTGGCGCAATACTTAAATTAATACTGTTAATTAATCATTTTAGAATTTCGTTACTATTTAGTTTTAGGCAAAATTTAAGGGAAGCAAATAAAATTCATGTATAAATATACCGTTAGGTGAGATATCTTACATGAGTGACACGACACGCTGTCTGTCATGCAATTCATACCAGGAGCTATTGGATACCGACGGCGCTGATATGGCCGGTTTCGATGCCGTTCCAGTTTGTCACCGTCACGTCAGACATGGCTGCAAGCGTTGCGCGTTCCTCATCGCTCCAGCACTCCAGCCTGGCCATAACGCCAGCCAGCAGGACTTCGGCCGCCCGCCCCGCGCCATCGTCGCATTTCAGCGCGATGCCGATGCCGGCATGGGCGATGGTGGCACAGAACACCCCTTCCGCGCCGGTTTTGACGAACGCACGCGGCACGGCACTCATCAGGTCGGTACAGAACCGTTTGGTGCCGGCCACCATGAACGGATGGGCGCGAACAGCAGCAATGATCCGCCTGCTGGCCTCGGTGCGGTTGTCACTCAGCCCCTCACCTGACCCGAAGCGCTGGAACCCCAGCGCAATATTGCGCAGCGGTATCGCCCAGGTCGGCACCGAGCAACCGTCGATGCCGCATGGCGTATGGGTGAGATCATAGTCGCACATGTCGCCGATCAGCTTTTCAATGGCCTGCTGAACAGGATGGTCCCGTTTGACATAGCCTTTGGGATCAACGCCGAGTTTTGCTGAAAAGGCGAGCATGAAGGAATGCTTGCCGGAACAATTGTTGTGAACCTGGCCGGCCTGTTCTCCGGCAGCCACCATGGCGCGGGAAACCGCGCCGGGAAACGGCCAGTGCGAGCCGCATTCATAGTCGTTTTCGCTGATACCGGCCTTGGCCAGGCCTGAACGCGCCACGCGGACATGGTCGGGTTCGCCGTTATGGGAGGCGCACGCCAGGGCGATCTCCTCATCCACCATGCCGTAGGCGTCCACCACACCGGCCTCGACCGCCGGCAGGCACTGCAGCGCCTTGATGGCCGAGCGCGGAAACACCGGTCTGTCAATATCGCCTGCCGAAGCGATCAGGTCACCGCCCGGCCCGACAACCGCATAGGCACCGGCATGGCGGCTTTCGACAACGCCGCCGCGGGTCACTTCCACCAGCACGGGATCTGTCATGTTGCTTCCCTTCTCAGATGCGCCGACGGCGCACCCAGCAAAAACCAGACAAAAGTCAGCGCCTGCAAGCCCAGGAACAGGCCGAATGACACCTGGTAGGCAACAGGATCATAGCCGCCTGCCGCGGTGACCGGCCACAGATCGATAATAGCCCCAATCACATATTGCGAGATAAACGCAATGCCGAACACCAGCGTGTTGAGACAGCCGTTCGAGCGCCCGGCAAGATGGGTGCCGAAGTATTGCGCCAGCCACGGATAGGCCAGAATGCCGGCCTGGCCGAACATGCCGAAAGCAAACCACACCAGCGGCGTCATGGCGACGGGCTCGAGCAGAATAACCAGCTGTATTGCCATGAATGCCAGTACGAAGCCGGTCATGGTGGTGAGCAGGCCAACGCCTTTGCGACCCAGCCAGTCGGCGATGTATCCGGTCATCAAGGTGCCGACAAGAAAGCCCATTGCCGACAAACCAAGTACCTGGGCCACGGCATCGCGATCCATGCCGGCGACGTCCCTGATCCAGGGTCCGGCCCACAGGGTCTGGACACCGATATGGGAGCCTGCCGTGAGCGCCACAAACGGCGCCACACGCCAGAAAACCGGATCTGAGTAAATGATGCCGATGGCCTTGAACACGCTGCCGGTGTCCGGTTTCGCAGTGTCTTCCTTCGGGCGCTCCGGCACAACCAGGTACAGGAATACCGCCACGGCGACGGTGACGGCCATCAGGCCGACGAACATGCCGCGCCAGCCGAACTGCACCGTTGCCCATTCTGCAGGCACGGTGGCCGACAAAATGCCCAACCCGCCCACCGCCATGATGCAGGCATTGGCCAGCGCACGGCGCTGTTCCGGCACCCATATGGTTACCGCCTTGAAACCGGCCATCAGCCCGCCGGCAGATCCGATGCCGATCAACATGCGCCCGAAACTAAGGCCCCACTTGCCGGCTGCATAGGCAAACAGAACCGCACCAAGCGCGCCGACACACAACAGGACGGCCTGAACCTTGCGCGGTCCGAACCGGTCCAGCAACAGCCCGAGCGGTATCTGGAAGCCGGCAAACCCGATCAGATAGGCAGCGGTCAGCAAGCCAAGCTCGCTCGCATCCAGCCCGATATCGGACACCAGGTTCGGCGCAATGACGGCGTTGACCGCGCGGTACAGGTAAGACAGGAAATAGCACAGCGAAAACGGCAGCAGGATGGTCAGAACCAACCGTGTCAGCGATACCTGTGAGTTTTCCGAAGTGGTGGTTGCCATGGCTTTGAAGTACCCGCCTGAAGTGTTCCACCGAAAACGAAACTGGCTGGGGCGGCAGGATTCGAACCTGCGCATGGCGGCATCAAAAGCCGCTGCCTTACCACTTGGCGACGCCCCAGCAATATCCGAA
>CALHUA010000139.1 GCA_938039915.1 uncultured Anderseniella sp. | reverse complement strand
TTATCTGGTGGATGGTCCGGTCCTCACATCTTCCTTCATGTGATTGGACCTGATGCTTACCTTCATTGCAAAACGGCTCGTGCAGTCAATCCTGGTCATGCTGACCGTGGCGCTGATCGCGTTTTCGCTGTTTCGCTATGTGGGTGATCCGATCAACAACATGGTTGGTCAGGACACATCCCTGGAAGAGCGCATCGAGCTGAAAGAGCGGCTTGGCCTGAACGACAGTTTCTTTGTCCAGTTCGGCCGCTTCGTTGCCAATGCCGCGCAGGGCAATTTCGGTTTCTCCTACCAGCACCGCAGGCCGGTATCGGACCTGATCGCGGAACGCCTGCCGGCAACGCTTGAGCTGTCGATCGTGTCGGCCTTCCTGGCCATGGCCATCGGTATTCCCATGGGTGTCTATACGGCGATCCGACGAAACAGCTGGCTGTCACATTCCTTCATGACGCTGTCACTGGTGGGCATTTCGCTGCCGACATTCCTGATCGGCATCCTGCTGATCCTGCTGTTCGGTGTGGTGCTCAGATGGTTGCCAACGTTCGGGCGCGGTGAAGTGGTTCAGCTTGGCTGGTGGTCGACAGGTCTGCTGACGGCGTCCGGGCTGAAGTCTCTGATCATGCCGTCCATCACGCTTGCGCTGTTCCAGATGACGCTGATCATGCGGCTGGTGCGTTCAGAAATGCTGGAAGTCCTGCGTACGGATTTTGTGAAATTTGCCCGCGCCCGCGGACTTGCCGAGCGCTATGTGAATTTCGTCGTGGCCCTGAAGAACACCATGGTGCCGGTGATTACCATCACCGGCCTGCAACTGGGCTCGATCATTGCCTTTGCCATCATTACTGAAAGCGTGTTCCAGTGGCCGGGCATGGGGCTGTTGTTCATCCAGGCGGTCGGCAATGTCGATATTCCGATCATGGCTGCATACCTGGTGCTGATCGCGTTCTTCTTCGTGGTGATCAACCTGATTGTCGACATGCTCTACGTTGTTGTTGACCCCCGCCTGCGCGTTGACAGCGCCGGCGGACACTGAGGGAAAGGCGGCGGCAATGGCTGACACGACGGCACAAACCACACAGAAGAGCTGGCTTGCCCGCGCGGCCGACAGTGATCTGTGGTACAGCTTCGTCCGTTCGCCGGTGACCATTGTCTCGACCATCGTGACGATCCTGTTTTTCGTGTCTGCGATTTTCGCCAACTGGATCGCCCCGCACAATCCGTTCGACCTAGCGTCGATTTCCATCATGGACGCCAGCCTGCCGCCGGCCTGGATGGAAGGCAGCGATCCGCGCTTCTGGCTCGGCACCGATGACCAGGGCCGCGATATTTTCTCGACCATCATATTCGGCGCCCGGATCTCGCTGTTTGTCGGATTTGCTTCCGTGATCTTTTCGATGATCCTCGGCATCTCGCTCGGCCTGATCTCCGGCTATGTCGGTGGCCGGCTGGACGCCTTCATCATGCGTGTCGCCGATATCCAGTTGTCGTTCCCGGCCATTCTGATTGCCTTGCTGATCGACGGTGTGGCGCGCGGTGTGCTGCCGCGCGAAATGCACCAGGACCTGGTGTTCTATGTGCTGATCTTTGCCATCGGGATTTCCGGCTGGGTGCAATACGCCCGCACCGTTCGCGGCTCCACGCTGGTTGAAAAGAACAAGGAATATGTCCAGGCGGCCAGGGTCATCGGCATTGGCCCGCTCATCATCCTGTGGCGCCATGTTCTGCCCAATGTGATGGGCCCGGTCCTGGTGATCGCAACCATTCACCTGGCCATCGCGGTCATCACCGAAGCGACATTGTCGTTCCTCGGCGTCGGCGTGCCGCCCACGACACCGTCGCTTGGCACCCTGATCCGCATCGGTAACGATTTCCTGTTTTCCGGAGAATGGTGGATCACCATCTTCCCCGGCATTGCCCTGGTGCTGCTGGTGCTGGCCATCAACCTGCTCGGCGACTGGCTGCGCGACGCATTGAACCCCAAACTCAGATGAAGGCCGACGTGGAACATAACAGCCTGCTCACCATTGAAGGCATGAGGGTGGAATTTCCCAGCCGACGCGGGCACGTGGTTGCCGTGGAACGGCTTGATCTGTCAGTCGAACCGGGCGAAATCCTCGGCGTGGTGGGCGAGTCCGGTGCCGGCAAGTCAACCATCGGCAATGCAGTCATCGGCCTGCTGGAACCACCCGGTGAGATGACCGAAGGCACCATCCTGCTGAAGGGCGATCGTATCGATCATCTCGACGATGCGGCCCAACGCAAGATACGTGGCGCCCGCATCGGCATGATCTTCCAGGACCCGCTGACTTCGCTGGACCCGCTGCAGACCATTGAGCGCCAGCTTGTGGATACCATCCAGCGCCATCTCAACCTGGCTGAAGCCGAAGCCCGCGCCCGTGCGGTCGACCTGCTCGACCAGGTCGGAATTCCCGACCCTGACGTGCGCATCGCACAATATCCGCACCAGTTTTCCGGCGGCATGCGCCAGCGCGTGGTGATTGCCCTGGCGCTGTGTGCCGATCCGGAACTGGTCATTGCCGATGAACCGACAACGGCGCTTGATGTGTCGGTACAGGCGCAGATTCTCGACCTGATGAAGGCTTTGTGCCGCGACCGCCAGGTCGGCATGATCCTGATCACCCACGACATGGGGGTTATTTCCGAAACGGCGGACCGGGTGGCGGTGATGTATCGTGGCCGGGTGGTGGAAACCGGCACGACACAGCAGATCATGTCGAAGCCGACCCACGATTACACCAAGAGCCTGATCTCCGCCGTGCCGCGGCCGGACAAGCGATTGAAGCGGTTTCCGCTGGTCACCTATATAGAGGATGCCGAGGAGCGGCCTGAGGGCCTGAACCTGGCCACCCACTGGCTCGGCAAGGTGCGCGAGGAGCACAAGCTTACCGGCAACCTGGTCGAGTTGAAGGACGCGCACATGCGCTTCATCACCCGCCATTCGCTGTTTCCGTCGAGGCGTCTGTATCTCGATGCAGTGAAAGACGTGTCGTTCGCCATCCAGCCGGGAGAAGTGTTCGGCCTGGTGGGCGAATCAGGTTCGGGCAAGTCGACCATCGCCCGGATGATCACCGGAATCTACAAACCGTCGGGCGGCAGCATCATGTTTGACGGAACCGACATGACCGCGCTGGACTCCCGCGCCGCGGCGGCCCCGTTCCGCCGCCAGATGCAGATGATCTTTCAGGACCCGTTCTCATCACTTAACCCGCGTATGCGGGTGGAAGACATCATCGAGGAGCCGATCCATTTTCACAAGATGGCCTACGACCAGGACGAAGCCCGCCAGATCATGCATGACCTGCTGGATGTGGTCGGGCTCGGCGCACAGGCCGCACGCAAGTTTCCGCACGAATTCTCCGGCGGCCAACGCCAGCGCATTTCAATCGCCCGCGCGCTTGCCACAAGACCCCGGTTCCTGGTCTGCGATGAGCCCACATCGGCCCTTGATGTGTCGATCCAGGCCCAGGTCCTCAACCTGTTGAAAGACCTGCAGTCGGAACTGAACCTGACCATGCTGTTCATTTCCCACGACCTGCCGGTCATCCGCCAGATCTGCGACCGCGTCGGGGTCATGCGCCACGGCCAGTTGCTTGAGGTGGCGCCGACGGAAACGCTGTTTACCGACCCCCAGCATGACTACACCAAGCACCTTCTCAAGCTGATGCCCAAGTTCCGCGGCTTCCGCATGCCGGAGCTGGAGGCCTGATCCAGGCCGGTTGTTTGCTAGATGAGATCTTGTTCTTCCAGCACCTTGCGGGCGACGCGAAAGCACTCAACGCCTTGCGGTACGCCGCAATAAATCGAGATGACGTGAATAATGGCGCGGATCTCCTCAACGCTGACACCGTTGGTGATAGCGCCGCGGCAATGTATCTCCCATTCGTGCATCTTGCCGAGAGCGCCGATCATGGCGAGGTTCATCATCGAGCGTGTCTTGACGTCTATTGTCTCGTCACCCCAGCCGAACCCCCAGCACCAGGCGGTCATGGCCTCCTGGAACGGCCGGGTGAAATCATCCGCCGCAGCGAGATTTTTCTCCACATATGCTGCGCCCAGCGTCGACTTGCGCTTGGCCAGACCTTTTTCAAACAGGGTTTTATCCATCGACTGCTTCCCGCATCCATTGTTGAAGTTTTTGTACCGAGTGTTCCGAGTTGACACCGCATTTCGGATCGATCACCAGCGGGCCTGGCCGGTAACCTGATGATTTCAACCCGCGCTGGACAGATTCAATCAGGTGAATATCTTCTTCCACCGTTGTCTCGCGATCCTGCACGGCAAGTTTGCTGATGACATCGGACTTCGCCCCGTCGATCGTGTACCAGCCGCGCCAGACCACCACGTGATCAGCATCGACCGCGCGCCAGTGATAGGTATTGAGCACATTACCGGGATAGACCTGGAACGAGAACATCGGCCACAAGAACCATGATGAGTAGTCGCCCGCGTGTTCATTCGAGTTCAAATCGATCGGGTAGCTCATCCGGTCGAGGTTCTGGCATTCGGTGGTATGGCGCAGGCAGTACCCTTGCGGCTGGATGTCGTAGGTCTCCGGCTTCACCACACCGGTCGAGAATGTCTGGTGATTGAGTGCACAGTGATAGCATTCGGAATAGTTTTCGATCGATACTTTCCAGTTGCAGTTTTCCTCAATTTCCACCCATTCAACATGCTTGAGCTGAGCATGATGGGGAACGAAGGCGGCAAGCTGTTCGCGCACGTCGGGAAACCAGGTATCCATTGGTTCGGCATCCGGATCGAGATTGGCAAACAGAAATCCGCAAAATTCCTCGATGCGCACGCGCGTCAGGCAAATGTTCGAGCGGTCGAATCCGGGCACTGACTGGATGTTGGGACCAGACCGCAACTGGCCGGACAGCTCGTAGGTCCAGGCATGATAGGGACAGACCACCAGCCTGGTGTGACCTTCGCCATGTACAAGTTCATGGGCACGGTGCTGGCACACATTATAGTAAGCGTTGATCGCACCGTCCCGGTCCCTGATACAGAAAAGGTTCTCACCGGCCATGGAGAAGGTGAAGTAGTCACCGGTATTTTCGACCTGGGAAACGTGTCCGGCAAACTGCCAGGTACGCTTGAACAGGCCGTCAGACTCGATCCGGAATATTTCCGGGTCGGTGTAGTAGCGCGCATCAAGCGATCTGATGGGGAGTGACTTGGGGCCCATGATCAGCCTGTTTCCTCCTCCACATAGATGCCCAGCTCGTGACGGCGCTCATGGAACTTCTTGACCCGCCCGACAATCTCGCTGTCGGCGGAAGCGATGACGAATGACAACAGTGTTTCCAGCAGCGCGATGGTGGAAACCGACGACGGAAAGAACTGGGGCGTGTCGGCGGCGACCACGAACCCGTGCCGTGATCCCGCGACAATCGGTGAGGCGGGACTGTCGGAAATGCCGACAATGGTCAGGCCCTGTTCGCGCGCAATGCGAACCGCCTCCACAACCTCGCTGCGATACGGCTTGCAGGTGATGGCAATCAGCACGTCGCGGTGATCAGCACGCGCCAGGTCATCGACAGCCGTGCTGCCCGGTCTGGGAATGGGGTGGAACTGCTCCATGCCGGTCGATGCCAGGTAGGTGAAATTGCGCGCGTTTGAATTGTTGACCCCGACACCGAGCGCAAACACCTGCCGCGATGTCCAGATATCGTCGGCGGCTGACTTGAGCGCCGTTTCGTCGATGCCGGCAAAGGTTTCCTCGATATTGCGCAGGGCGGAGTTGACCATGTCGGCATACAGGCTGCCCAGCTTGCCGGATTGGCTGATCGACTGCAGCCAGCGCGCCCGGTCGGGAAAGCTCGCCGTGCCGCGCCTGATTTCTTCGCGAAACGGTTCGCGGAAATCCTCATAACCGTCAAAGCCCAGAACCCGCGCCATGCGCACCAGCGTGTTGGGTTTTACGTCTGCTGCCGTGGCGATTTCGCGTATTGAACTGACGCCAACCTCGTTGGGGTTTTCCAGTACGAAAGTCGCCGCCTTGCGTACTTCCGGCGTCAGGCTGCCAAGTTCCGTGGTCAGCCTGCCGAGCAGGTCAGGCGGCGCGCATTGATCAGTTGATGGTACGTTTATATCATTCATGATTGACGAGTGTACAATTGTACGATAGCTGTTGTCCATCGCAAAACAACTGTTGTGGAGTGAAAATCAATGGTGCCGTCTCATGCCCGGGTAGTGATCGTCGGCGGCGGCGTGATGGGATGCGGCATTGCCTATCACCTTGCCCATGAGGGCTGGATCGACATTGTCCTGCTGGAAAAAGCCGAACTGACATCGGGGTCCACCTGGCATGCCGCCGGCCAGATCACCCATTCCACGTCCAGCTTCGGCCTCGGCAAATGTGTCGATTACAATATCGGCCTGTATTCGGGAAAACTGGAGGCGGAGACCGGCCATTCGGTGACCTGGCATGGCTGCGGGTCGTTCCGGCTGGCCTATACCGAAGACGAGATGGACTGGCTGCGCCAGACGTTGTCCGTCGGGCGTTCCCTGGGCTTCAATATTGAGTTGGTCGGCACGGACAGGATCGCCGAACTGCACCCGTTCTACAATCTCGATGGTGTCATCGGCGCGCTGTACACGCCCGACGACGGTCATGTCGACCCGTCGGGCGTCACCCAGGCCATGGCGGCAGGTGCGCGCAAGCTGGGCGCAAAGATCATTCGTAATTGTCGCGCCACCAATATTGTGCAACTGCCGGATGGCGAGTGGAAAGTCTGCACCGAACACGGTGACATTGTCTGTGAGCACGTCGTCAATGCAGGCGGCACCTATGCCCGGCAGATGGGCGAGTGGTCCGGCCTGCAACTGCCGATGACCTCCATGACCCATCATTACCTGGTCACCGACACGGTGCCGGAGTTTCTCGAGCTTGAGCGGGAACTGCCGGTCATCCGCGACGACAAGCTGGTGTCCGGATACATCCGCATGGAGCAGAAGTCCGGCCTGATCGGCATCTATGAAAAGGAAAATCCCAACACGGTCTGGGAGGATCATTGTCCGTGGGAAGCCGAAAACGAACTGTTCGCCGCCGATTATGATCGCATCATGCCCTGGCTGGAAAACGCCATGGATCGCATGCCGGTCTTTGCCGAGCTCGGCATCAGGCGTGAAGTGCATGGTGCCATCTCGCATCCGCCAGACGGCAATCCGCTGATCGGCCCGGCGCCTGGTGTGAAAAACTACTGGTGTTGCTGCGGCACCCAGATCGGCATTGGCTGGGGTCCCGGCCTGTCGCGCGAGCTGGCTCGTTGGATGGTGCATGGCGCAGCGGACATTTCCATGCGCGAGTACGACCCGCGCCGTTTCGGCGCCTATGCCACAAAGGACTGGCAGGTGGTCAAGGCAAAGGAAGATTACTGCCTGCGCCATGAAATACCGTTCCCGCATTTCAACCGGCTTGCCGGGCGTCCGGTCAAACCTGGTCCACTCCATGAACGGCTGAAGGCCAAGGGAGCTGTCTATGAAGAAGTCTACGGCCACGAGCGCCCGCGCTGGTTTGCAACCGATGGTATTGAACAGCGTGATCATTATTCGTTCCGGCGCTCAGAAATTCATGACCTGCTGGCAGCAGAAGTAAAGGCTGTGCGCGAATGCGCCGGGATCATGGACATCACCGGCTTTACCAAGGTCGAGGTTTCCGGTCCGGATGCAGAAAACTTCCTCGACGCCCTGACGCCAAACCGCCTGCCGAAGAAACCGGGTGGCATCGCGCTGACCCATCTGCTCAATCGCCGGGGCCGCATCGAGATCGAACTGACCGTTGTTCGCCTTGCCGGGGATCGTTTCTACCTGGTGTGTGCCGCCTTTTTCGAGCAGCGTTTGCTGGATCATCTGGCGCTGCATCGTGGGGACGAAATCATCGACGTCATCAGCCGGTCCGATGACTGGGCAGCCCTGTCGCTCAATGGTCCAAGATCACGTGATATCCTGTCAGCCTGTACCGATACACCGTTGGACAATGCCAGCTTCCGCTGGATGTCGGCCCGTGAAATCCAGATCGCCGGTCATACAGTGTGGGCGTTCCGCATGTCCTATGCCGGGGAACTTGGCTGGGAATTTCACGGGGATCGCGACGCCATGCCCGCCATCTATGACGCACTCTGGCAGGCAGGCGAAGCACACGGCATTGCCGATTATGGTTCCTTCGCCATGAACATCCTGCGCATGGAAAAGATGTTTAAGGGTGCCGGCGAGTTGACCAATGAGGTGACCGTGCCGGAAGCCGATGTCATGCGCTTTGTCAAAATGGACAAGCAGTTCTTTGGCAAGCAGCAGACTGAAGCCAGTCTCGACAAGCCGCTGCCCTGGGTCTGCGCCTATATCGCCATCGAGCCGGATGGTATCTGGGACGGTAATGGCGGCGAGGCCGTTCTGTATGACGGCAAAGTCGTCGGCTCAACGGCGTCGGTAGCCTACGGTCACACAGTCGGGAAAATTCTCGCCTTTGCCTATATCAAACCGTATGCCGCCGAGCCGGGTGCGCGGCTTGAAGTGGTCATTGCCGGTGAGCCGCGCTCAGCAACAGTGCTGGGTGAACCCGCCTACGATCCGCAAAGCCTGCTACCTCGAACCGATGCTGCACTGGAGTCGACCCAATGATAATCCCTGACAAGATGAAAGCCTTCGTGCTCACCGGTCATGGCGACATGGACAAGCTTGTCTATCACACCGGCTGGCCGGTGCCGGTTGCAGGCAAAGGCGAGGTGCTGGTCAAGGTGCATGCCTGCGGGCTCAACAACACCGATGTGAACACCCGCACCGCCTGGTATTCCAAGGGTGTCAGCGAGAACACCACCGGCGGTGCCTTCGACAGCGCTGACGATGATGATGCCACGTGGGGTGGCGCCCCCATCACCTTCCCGCGCATTCAGGGTGCCGATGTCTGTGGTACGGTTGTCGTCGGGCCGGACAATCTCATCGGGCGCAGGGTGCTGATCGAGACCTGGGTGCGCGACTGGAGCGACCCGCTCAACATGGACAAGACCGGGTATTTCGGCTCTGAATGTGATGGCGGGTTTGCGGAGTATGTGAAGGTCGATGAACGTAATGTGCACGCCATTGACAGCACGCTTTCCGATGCGGAGTTGGCGACGTTCGCGACGTCCTGGATCACTGCGGAAAACATGCTCAATCGTTCAAATGTTGCAGACGGCGATCATGTTCTCATTCCCGGCGCATCCGGCGGTGTCGGCTCGGCCCTGATCCAGCTTGCCAACCGGCGCGGCGCGACAACCATCGCCATGGCGAGCAGGTCCAAGCACGATGCAGTAGCCGGGTTTGAACCTCATGCGATTCTGGACCGCGCGCCTGACAGTCTGAAACAGTCGCTGAGGCAGGCGATTGGCCGTGACACTGTCAGTGTCGTTGCTGATGTCGTCGGTGGCAGCTACTGGCCTCAACTGATTGACGCACTCGACAGGGGCGGGCGCTATACCTGTGCCGGTGCCATTGCCGGGCCCATGGTGGAGATGGACCTGCGCACCTTCTATCTGCGCGACCTGACCTTTACCGGTGCCACCATCGTCCCGCCCGGCGTGTTTGCCGATCTGGTCGGCTACATCGAGCGTGGCGAAGTGAAGCCGGCTCTTGCTGCCACCTATCCGCTGGAGCAGCTACACGATGCCCAGCAGGCTTTCATTGACAAGAAGCACACCGGCAATATCGTGGTGACCGTGACATGAAGATTACCCGTATATCCGTCTACCGGAAGGACCTGCCGCTGGCCGACCCGTACTGGCTGTCCGGGGGGCGGCTGAAGTTCGAGGTGCTCGATGCCACTTTCGTCAGGCTGGACACCGATGCCGGTCTGACCGGCTGGGGCGAGGGCACGCCGTGGGGGCACACCTATGTGCCTGCGCACGGACCCGGTATCCGCGCCGGGATTGAAACCATGGCGCCGGCTATACTCGGTCGGGACCCGCGCATGAACGAACTGGTCGAAAGGGCCATGGACCTGTGCCTGCCCGGCCACCTTTATGCCAAGGCGCCGGTTGACCTGGCCTGCTGGGACATCATGGGCAAGGCGTCCGGCCTGCCCATTGCCGACCTGCTGGGCGGCAGGCGTGATACCGGCACACCGGCGGCATCGTCCGTATCATCGGGCGATCCGGATTACATGATGGGCATCATCAACAAGTATCGCGAACAGGGCTATGTGGCGCATTCGGCCAAGGTCGGCGGCAATGTCGATGCGGACTTCGAGCGCATCCGCCATATCGAGGCCAACCGCAGGCCCGGCGAGGTCATGCTCTATGACGTCAACCGGGCCTGGACCCGGCGCGAAGCCAGCATCGTCATGAACGCGGTTGCCGATCTTGGCGTGACGTTCGAACAGCCCGGTGAAACCCTCGATGATATTGCTGAAATCCGAAAACTGACCACGTCACCGATCAGCGTCGATGAAACCCTTGTAACCCTGCAGGACGCCTGCCGTATCGCCCGTGACGGTATCGCTGACGTGTTCGGCATCAAGCTCAATCGGGTCGGTGGCCTGACCAAGGCCCGGCGCATGCGCGATGTCGCACTGGCCCACGGTATCCAGATGTTCGTGATGGCTACCGGAGGGTCGGTGATGGCCGACACCGAAGCGGCCCACCTTGCCCAGTCGATCCCCGAAGAGTTCATCCGTGCTTCCTGGTCGTGCCAGGACATGCTGACGGTGGACGTGGCGCCGGGCCGGGGTTGCCGCACCGAGAGCGGTATTCTGACCGTCGATGATACGCCCGGACTCGGTTGCGATCCGGACGAAGCCATCCTCGGCGATCCGGTGGCTGTATATGAGTAGGACGCCCATGAAGATTACCGCCATCACCGTCTGGCTCGTGCCACTGACCAGTCATGAGACCTATTACATGGCGGACGGCAAGACTTGTGACACGGTGGAAACCGCCATTGTGCGGCTTGAAACCGATAGCGGGCTGTCCGGTTGGGGCGAAGTGTGCCCGATCCCGCACTACCTGCCGGCTTACGCACGCGGTGTTGCCCCGGCGCTTGAGGAAATGGCACCGGTTATCCTGGGCGCCGACCCGGTTGGTCCGGAAGCGCTGATGGACCAGCTCGATGCTTTCCTGCATGGCCATGACTATGCAAAATCTGCCATCGATACCGCACTATGGGATCTGACCGCGCAGGCAGCAGGTTTGCCGTTGTATGCCCTGTTGGGCGGCAGGCGGCAACAGACCATGCCGCTTTATCACTCCATTACCTGTGTGGCTCCTGACGAGATGGCCCGCATGGCGCGCGAAGCACATACCACGGGCATCCGGCAGTTCCAGGCCAAGCTGGGTGCAGATGCCGATTGGCGTGCAGATGTCGAGCGCCTGATCAAGGTGCGTGAAGCGGTCGGCGACGGGCCGCTGGTCTATGGCGACTGGAATTGCGGTACGTCACGCCTCGACGCAACCAGGGTCGGCCGCGCGGTGGCTCATCTCGATATCATGCTTGAACAGCCGTGCCGGACGCTTGCAGCGTGTGCAGCCGTTCGCAGCGCTACCGGCCTGCCCATGAAAATGGATGAATGCGCCCATGATTCCGCGTCCCTGCTGCAGGCGGATGAGCTGGGTTGCATGGATGCCGTGGCGATCAAACTGTCCAAGTTCGGCGGCCTGAGCGCCTCGCGCCGGGCGCGTGATCTGTGCCTGCATCTGGGGGCCAAGATGTGTGTTGAAGATACCTGGGGGTCGGATGTCACGACCGCGGCCCTGTTGCATCTCGGCGTGGCGACAGATCCGGACAGCCTGCTGAATGTGTGCGATCTGTCAGGCTATGTATCGCCAAGGCTGGACGAAACCGTCCCGGTGCGGAAAGATGGGCGGATCGCACCGCCTGATGGTATTGGGCTTGGGGCGACACCTGATCTAGACCGTTTGGGAAATCCGGTCGCCCACCTGAACTAGGAGTATCATGATGAAATCGCAATCAGGCTGGATTGACCGGGCCAACGCCGTATTGCCGGCAGGCGGGTTTGGCAATTTTGATCCCGGCATCATCATTCGTGAAGGCAGGGGTTCGAGGGTCTGGGATGAAGACGGCAACGAATATGTCGATTACCTGATCGGCTCAGGCCCCATGCTGCTGGGTCACGGCCACCCGGAAGTGCTCGATGTGATCCAGGAGCAATTGCCGAAAGGCTTGACCTTCTTTGCCAACAATGCTGCCGGTATCGAACTGGCGGAACAGATCTGCGATGCCATGGCCTGTGGCGAGCAGGTCCGGTATGTGACGTCCGGCGGTGAAGCGGACATGT